>CAXTVZ010000027.1:18328-21348 GCA_964247685.1 uncultured Acetobacteraceae bacterium | reverse complement strand
CCCGTTCTGTCCGTCGTCGTGCCGTGCTTCGACGAAAGTGCCGTGCTCCCGGAGTTCCACGCCCGGCTCGCGCGCGTGATGAACGGCACGGGTCTCGCCTGGGAGGTCGTCTACATCAACGATGGCTCGCGCGACGCGACACTCGCGGTCATCGAGTCGCTCGCGACGTCGGACGCGCATGTGGGCTTCGTCAATCTCAGCCGGAATTTCGGCAAGGAGATCGCGATGACCGCGGGGCTCGACCATGCGCGGGCCAGCGGCGCGGTGATCGTGATCGATGCCGACCTGCAGGATCCGCCCGAGCTCATCCCCGCGCTGATCACCGCCTGGCGGGACGGGGTCGACATGGCCTACGCGCTCCGCCGCGAGCGCGAGGGCGAGTCCTGGGCCAAGCGGATGACCGCGGCGGGCTTCTACCGGGTGATGGCGCGGCTGACCGACAAGGTGCAGATCCCGGTCGACAGCGGCGATTTCCGCCTCATCAGCCGACGCGCGCTCGCGGCATTGCTGCCGTTGCGCGAGCACCACCGGTTCATGAAGGGGCTGTTCGCCTGGGTCGGCTTCACCACCCGCGCGGTGCCCTACGACCGCGGACCGCGCGCAGCGGGATCCAGCAGCTGGAACTACTGGAAGTTGTGGAACTTCGCGATCGAGGGGATCACCGGGTTCTCGGTCGCACCCCTGCGGCTGGCGACCTATCTCGGCCTGGGCGTCGCCGTGCTGGCGCTGCTGTTCGGCGGCCAGCTGATCGCGCGCACGATCTTCTTCGGCAATCCCGTGCCGGGCTATCCGTCGCTGATGGCGGTGGTGCTGTTCCTGGGCGGGGTGCAGCTGATCACGCTCGGGGTGATCGGCGAATATCTCGGCCGGATCTTCAACGAGACGAAGCAACGACCGCTCTACATCGCCGAGCGGGTCAGCCCGCCGCGGCAGACCCGCGCGGGATCGTAGGCGCGCGCGATCGTGCTAGTCTGCGTCTCCCACGGTGTGTGCTCATGACATCCTGGCTCATGCCTTCGCCCGTCGGCCCGTCGCGCGTGACCGCCCCTCGCCCGTCCGCGGAGCCGGCGGTCGCCGTCGCCGCAGCACCTTCCGCCGGCTTCACGCTGGTCACCGTGTTCGCCGCCTCGATCCTGATCTACGGGCTCGGCTTCCTGCTGACCGGCGCCGTCTCGCCGTGGCTCTGGGGCGCGCCGTTCTGGCGCATCGGGCTCGACCTGCTCTACGCCGTCGCCGGGTTCCTGGTCGCTTGCGCCTGGTTCAATCCGCCCCCGCCGCTGCTGGCCGCGTCGCGGCGCCGGCTCTGCGCGCGCGCGGCCGGCCTCTATGCCGCCTACGCCGCCTGCATCAGTGGCACGGTGCTGGTGATCGGACCGCTCGCGACGCCGCTGTCGTGGCGCGCCTACGCGCACAGCCCGGTCACGGGTCTCTACCTGCACAATCTGCTGTTCCAGCCTGCGCTGTTCCTGCCCGGGGTGTTCCGAGGGCTGGAGTGGAACGCCGCGGTGAACCCGATCGTGTTGCAGGTCCGCCTGCTGCTGGTGTGCAGCGTGGCGCTGGCCGCACTTGGTATCCTGTCGCGTGGGCCGCGCGTGACGGCGGTCGCGGTCGGCGGCGTGGTGGCGGCCGCGACCTATCTCGCGCTGTTCACGCACCCGTCCTGGCCGATGGTGCTGCTCGACATGGACGCGCGCGAGGTGACCGTCGAGATCCCGTTCTTCTGCGTGGGCGCGCTGCTGTCCGCGCTCGATACACGTGCCGGCGCCTGGCGCGCCGATCTCGCGATGCTCGCCTTCTTCGCCAACTGGATGGTCTCCGCCTGGTTTGTCCAGTGGAACATCGTGGTGGAATGGGTGACGCTGCCCTACATGGCGGCGTGCTTCGGCCGCATGCGGCTGCCCGGCACCAGGTGGATCGGCGATCCCACCGCGGGCCTCGTCCTGTTCAGCTTTCCGCTCCAGCAGCTGGTGGTGCAGCGCCTGCCCGGACATCTCGCGCACGCGATCCTGCTCTGTGCCGTGCCGAGCCTGGTGGCGGGGCTCGCATCCTGGCACCTCATCGAGCGCCCGGTGCAGCGGATCGCGGCGTCCCTCCTGAACATGCCGGGCGCCGATGCGGCACAATAATTTCGATGCGCTACGGCTGTTGGCGGCACTGCTGGTGGTGCACGGCCATGGCTGGGACCTGACCGGAGCGCCCGCCCCGGGCCTGTGGAACCTGCCGGTGCATCGTGTCGGCCTCGACATCTTCTTCTCGATCAGCGGCTATCTCGTCACCGGCAGCTGGGAACGTGCGCCCGCGATCCGCGACTTCCTGCTCAAGCGATCCCTGCGCATCTTTCCCGGGCTGATCGCCTGCGTGATGCTGACCGTGTTCGTGCTGGGTCCGATCGCGACGACCGAGAACTGGACGCGATACTTCGCCGATGGCGGGCTGCTCTACCTGACCAACATCGCACTTCTTCTGCAGCTCCAACTGCCGGGCGTGTTCGCGCATTCTCCCGAGCACGCCGCCATCAACGGTTCACTGTGGAGCCTCGCACCCGAGTTCTGCTGCTATCTCACCGTCCCTGCGCTGGCGCTGCTGCGCGGACGTTTGCGGCTCGCTTCCCTGGTGGCGCTCGCGGCCGTCGCCGGCGCCACCAGCGTCGCGATGTTCGACGGCGTGGTGGCACAGATGCCGCTGATCTGGCACAGCGATCCCAAATACGCGCTGGCCGAAGTTCCTTTCTTCGCCATGGGAGGTTTCTTCGCGCTGCTGGAGCGGCACCTGGCCCGGCACGGTGCGGCGGACGCACTCTGGCGCGCCGATCTCTGCCTCGGCCTCCTGATCCTGAACGACTGCGTGTCGGCCTGGTTCGGCTGGGGCAACCTGCCGATCGAGTGGCTGACGCTGCCCTACATGGTGATCTGCTTCGGCCGCCTGGCGCTGCCCGTCCTGTGCCGCGCCGGGCGCCTCGGCGACGCCTCCTACGGGACCTATCTCTACGCCTACCCGATCCAGAAGATCGTGCTGCTGGC
>CAXTVZ010000027.1:16756-18228 GCA_964247685.1 uncultured Acetobacteraceae bacterium | reverse complement strand
GGCGCGCGGCGTCGCTCTGCGGCGGCCCACGATCGCGGTCTGGTAATGCGGCACCACGCTGTGGCGCGTCAGCAGCTTCTCGATCAGCACGATCAGCGAGGCCACCGTCTGGTCCTTGGGATCGTTCCAGTCGAAGTTGCGCAGGATGCCGGTGAAGAACGGACGCACCAGCGTGCCGCCGTAATCGGCGCGGTCGATCACGTCGAAATACTGGTAGGTGAGCGGCAGGATCCGCGACGCGTGCACGCCCTCGGACGGGTCGTGCTGCATCATCCACTCCAGCGACGGCGCCGGCACGCAGTAGCGCAGCCGGTCCACCAGGTGGTCGTGGCGATAGCCGGGGGCGAGGCAGGCATCGATCTCGTCGATGATGTCCATGACCTGCTTGTGGTACATGTGGTAATCGGGGCCGACATACTCGTCGTACACCAGCAGGCCGCCGGGCTTGAGCACCCGGTGCATCAGCTGGAACATCTCCTCGATGCGGTCGAAATGATGGATCGCGGCCGCCACGAACACGGCGTCGAAGCTCGCATCCGGAAGATTGTCGGCCAGCACGTCGGCGGCGCGCATCTCGATCCGGTCCGACAGGCCGGCTTCCGCGAAACGCGCGCGCGCACGCTCGCAGGCCTGCGCCGACATCTCATAGGCGACCACGTGCTGCGCGTAATCGTTGCGGACGATGTGCTCCTCGTTCCACGCCATGCCCGAGCCCAGCGCCAGCATGCGCGCAGGTGGCGGCGTGAGAAATGTGCGGCCGACGCGGTCGACGTTGTAGCCGTCCTTCGATCCCGTCTGCGGCATCGCGACGGCGCGCTCGTAGAGAAATTTGTGCTGGGTGTAGTCGACGGGATCGCCTTCGACCACGCGCTGCGTGCCGACATGTTCGTCGCCTTCGTAGCGCTTGTCCCAGATCGCCGTTGCGTCTGTCGCTTCGTCCGCCACCGTCTTTTCTCCCGAACGATCAGTGGCCAGGATAGCAGACCGACCGCACGCGCACGAGTGGGACGACCCAGGGCGGCTCCTCGCGAGTCGTGTGGCCGACGTGCGTCTCGGCGACGACGACAGACCGATGCGGGACTCCATGGCTCCCGCCGCGGCCGCGTCGTCGCGACGACACTGCATGCGACCGCGACCGCGGCGTGTGGCGGGCGGGAGCAGCGGCGCCCACCCGACGAGGAACTCGGAAGCCCCCGATCCGGTGCCCGTGGTGGCCCGTGCTGCCAGAATCGGCGGCTGCTCGCGGCCCGCGATCCCGCAGGTGCCGCCACGCTGGCGGTGACGTTCGCCTCGCTCCTGCTGCCGCATCGTCGCAGCCGTGGGAACAGGCCCGTGTTGACACGTACCGGGGGGATGGCGAAATGACCTTCCGGGCGTCTCCTGGCCGATCCCGGGCAGTTGAGGGGAGGCGTCGCTCCGGTGCCTGAGATTTCCGACCATGCCGGCCTGATCGCGCGCGTGTTCCGCGCGGG
>CAXTVZ010000027.1:11270-16656 GCA_964247685.1 uncultured Acetobacteraceae bacterium | reverse complement strand
CTGCTGAAGGAGCTCTATCCGGCCGGGGCCACGCCCACCGACGCGCTCGGCTATCCGCTCTGGGTCGAGTGGCAGGACGAGCTCGAGGAGGAGGACCGGCGGGCGATCGGCCGGCAGATCGACGCGATGGCCGCGCCGCCGCACATCTCGCTGCTGATGGTGGCAGCCCTGATGCGCCCCGACCTGCTCGAAGAGACCGTGCAGTCGCTGGCGGCGGGTCTCTACCCGCACTGGGAGTTGTGCATCGCCTGCCTGCACAACCTGCCGCCGATGGTGCGCTCGACGCTCGCCCGCGTGTCGGAAACCGTGCCGGGGATCCGGCTGGTCGAGACCACGCCCGAGACCGGGATCGGCGATCTCTGGAGTGCGGCGCTCGCGGCCGCGCACGGCGATGTCGTGGCCTTCCTCGATCCGGGCGACCGGCTCGCCGAGACGGCGCTCTACGAAATCGCGGCAGCGCTCGATGGTCATCCCGAGCTCGACCTGCTGTACTCGGACGAGGACAGCGTCGACGCGAACGGCGAGCGCTCGGATCCGCTGTTCAAGCCCGGCTGGAGTCCGGACGCGCTGCTGGCCGGCGACGTGGTGGGCCAGATCGCAGTGATGCGGCGCACGCGGGTCCTCGCGGTGGGCGGCATCCGCGGCGACACCGGCGCGCAGGCTCGCTACGACCTGCTGCTGCGCGTCACCCACGACCTGCCGGCGCGCAGCATCGCCCATGTTTCGGGCGTGCTGTTCCATCGCGGCCGCCAGCCGGGACGCAAGCTGCCGTTTCCGCGCAGCCGCAACACGGCGAGCCATCCGGACGTGGTGCGGGCGGTGGCGAGGCACCTGCGCGAGACGGGGCGCGGGGTCGCAGTCGAGGATGTCTATATCGGCGGCGATGTGTGGCCACGGGTGAGTTACCCGCTGCCGGCAAGGCTGCCGCGCGTGTCGGTTCTGATCCCGACCTGCGACCAGCCGAAGCTGCTGGAAACCTGCCTCGCGGGCCTGCTCGAGCGCACCGACTACCCGGACATCGAGATCCTCATCGCCGACAACGCAAGCGAGACGGCGGCCACGCTCGAGCTGCTGCGCCGTCTGCGTCGCGACAGCCGCGTGCGGGTCGAGCGGATCGATATCGCGTTCAACTGGTCCGCGCTGAACAACCGGCTGACGGCACTCGCCACGGGCGAGGTGCTGGTGCTGATGAACGACGACGTGGACGTGATCGGGACCGACTGGCTCATCGAGATGGTGCGCCAGATCACGCGGCCCGAGGTCGGCATCGTCGGTGCGCGGCTGCTCTACCCCGACGGCACGCTGCAGCATGGCGGCGTCGTGCTGAGCGAGATGGCTGCGACTCACGTGCTCCGTTCGGCGCGCGAGGAGGAGGCGGGCTATCTGGGGCAGCTGGCGCTCACCCGCGACCTCTCCGCCGTCACCGGCGCCTGCCTCGCGATCCGGCGCGAGCTGCTCGCGGCACTCGGCGGTCTCGATGAAAGCTTCGATCTTACCTGCAACGATGTGGATCTGTGCCTGCGCGCGCGTGCCGCCGGGTGGCGGGTGGTCTGGACGCCGCATGCCGTGCTTGCCCATGTCGATGGCGCCACGCGCGGCCGCGACAAGACGCTCGCGCAGCTGACGCGCTTCTGGCGCGACCTGCGCCGCCTGCACGACAGGTGGGAGGACGCGATGGATTTCGATCCGTTCCTGAACGCTAACCTGCTGGCGACCGATCATGATCTGGTTCTCGCCGGCAAGCCGCGCCGGAAACTTCCCTGGGCAGCGTTCAAGAAAGAGGTGGAGCAGGAGGACGGGCCGAAGCGCCGCACGCGCGAGGTGAGGACGTGACACGGCGTCCCGTCACCGGCGCGCCAGTTTGTCGCGTCACGCGCGCGGCGACGACGGGCTGACGCGGCAAGGCATGGCCGCCTTCACGCCACGCGCCACCGTGACACAATGCGCGATCCTGGTGGGCGGGCTCGGCACCCGTCTCGGCGCGCTGACGGCCAGCCTGCCCAAGCCGCTGATGCGATGCGGCGACCGGCCGTTCCTCGCCTGGCTGATGCGCGAGATGCAGCGCTACGGCGTTGAGGATTTCCTGCTGCTGGCCGGCCATCTCTCCACCGAGATCGAGCGCGCCGTCGACGAGATCCGCGCCTTCCTGCCGCGACCTGCGCACATCGCGATTTCGGTCGAGCCGCGGGGCGCGGGCACGGGCGGGGCTCTGCACCACGGGCGCCATCTGCTGCAGGACCGTTTCCTGCTCTGCAACGGCGACTCGGTGTTCGCGGCACCGCTCGCCCCACTTCTCGCGCGAGCGGCCGCGACGGGCGGACATTGGATGATGCTGCGGCACATGTCGGACACCGGCCGCTACGGCGTCGTGACGCTCGGGCCGGACGGCGAGACCGTGACGCGATTCGCACCGTCCGAAAAGGGTGGCGCGCCGGGTCTGATCAATGCGGGGATCTACCTGCTCGAGCGCAACCTCGTCGACGACTTGCCCGCCGTATGCTCGCTGGAAGCCGACATCCTGCCGCGTCTTGCGCGACTGCGCGCTGTGGTGGGAACCGGCTGGTTCCTCGACATCGGCGTACCCCAGGATCTCGAGCGCGCGCAGGTCGAGCTGCCTGCGAACCTGCGACGCCCCGCGCTGTTCCTCGACCGTGACGGCGTGCTGAACCACGATCACGGCTGGGTCGGCACGCGCGAGCGCTTCGCGTGGACGCCGGACGGACGCGCGGCGGTGCGCGCGGCCTGCGATGCGAGGCGGCATGTGTTCGTGGTGACGAACCAGTCGGGCATCGCGCGCGGGCTCTACACCGAGGCGGAGTTCGCCGAGCTACATCGCTGGATCCTCGACGAAATCCAGGTCGCTGGAGGCACGATCGACGACCTTCGCTTCTGCCCCACCCACCCGGACGCTGCCATCGAGCGCTACCGTCAGGACAGCGACTGGCGCAAACCCGGGCCCGGGATGATCCTGGACCTGATCCGCGCATGGGAGCTCTTGCCCAAGCAATGCGTGCTGATTGGCGACCAGCCGAGCGACGTCGCTGCGGCGCGAGCGGCGGGCATCGCGGGCCATCTCACGCGAGGCGGCGACCTGCTCGACATCCTTGCGCGGGAGCAAGTCGCGGCATGAACGGATGGAACACGATCCGGGCGCGCGTGCCGCTCCGTCTGGGCCTGGCCGGCGGCGGCACGGATCTCAGCGCCTACTGCGACATCCATGGTGGCGCCGTGCTGAACACCACGATCGACCGCTACGCCTACGCGTTCATCGAGAAATCCGATGACGGGCGAATGCATTTCGTCGCGCCCGACATGGAGCTGGCGGAAAGTTTCCGGATTTCGCCGGATGACGCGGCGGGTGATCTCTTCCCCGATGCGCGACTGGCGCTGCATGCCGGCGTGGTGCGCGGCCTCGTTCGCCGCTATGGCACTCGGGTCGGGCCCTGGCGCGTGACGTCGTTCGTGGATGCGCCGCCCGGCTCGGGCCTGGGCTCGAGCTCGGCGCTGGTGGTCGCACTGGTCGAGGCGTGCGCCGCCGCCATGTCGCTGCCGCTCGGTCCCTACGACGTGGCGCATCTGGCCTACGAGATCGAACGGATCGACCTCGGCCTGGCCGGCGGAAAGCAGGACCAGTATGCCGCCACCTTCGGCGGCATCAACTTCATCGAGTTCCTCGGCGGCGACCGCGTGATCGTCAATCCGCTGCGTGTGCCGCCCGCGACGCTGAACGAGTTGCAGACCTCGCTCGTGATCTGCTTCACGGGCGTGTCGCGCAGGTCCGAGACCATCATCGCCGAGCAGCAGCGGCACCTCGTCGAGCTCTCGCCGGAAGCGATCGACAGCATGCACCAGCTCAAGGAAGACGCGCTCGCGATGAAGGACGCGCTGCTCCGGGCGGATATCGGGCGCATGGCGGCAGTGCTGAACCGCTCCTGGATCGCCAAGAAGCGCACCGCGCGCGGGATCTCCACCGAGGGGATCGACCGGATGTACGCGCAGAGCATGGCGAGCGGTGCGATCGGCGGCAAAGTCTCGGGCGCGGGCGGCGGCGGTTTTATGATGTTCATCGTGCCGCCGGCGCGGCGCGTCGACGTGATCCGCGGGCTCAAAGAGGCCGGCGGCGACGCGAGCGGGGTCGACCTCACGCAGAAAGGCGCCGAAGTGTGGACGACCTGAATCCCGTCACGTCCGATCCGCTGCCGTACTGGCTGAAAGGTGAGACCCGCCAGAACTTTGGGGATCTCCTCGGTGAACTCCTGGCCGAGCGGCTGTTCGAGGTCGCGCTTCCGGACCAGTTGCGGGTGATCGGCAGCTGCCTCGCGGACGAGTTCGTGCCGGATGCGACCTCCTCTCCCTCGCCGATCATGTTCTGGGGCTGCGGCGCGCGCAACGAGCGCGGGATGAGCGACGCGGTGCTGGCCCGCGTCGAGATCTCGAGCGTGCGCGGCCCTCTCACCCGTTCGGTCCTGCGGCTCGGCCAGAGTGTTCCGATCGGCGATCCGGGCCTGCTACTGCCGCTGCTGCACCAACCCGCGCGGCGGCGAGCGGCCGACAAGCCGGCCCTGCTCGTTCCGCATTTCCGCGACAAGCGCAGCGACGCGGCGCTCCTGGCACTGAGCCGCACCGACGCCGTGCTCCGGCCGAACCTGCTCAACCGGCGGGACGCGCTGCTCGACTTTGTCGACGCCCTCGCGGGCGCGCGCTTCGTGCTGGCCGCCTCGATGCATGCCGCGATCACCGCGTGCGCCTACGGCGTGCCCTTCGCGTTCTGGGATGACGACGCGGTCGACCTGCCATTCAAGTGGCGCGACTTCGCCGCCTCGATCGGCATCCCTTGCGAGTTTCACAACCGACTTGCCGACGCGGAAGCGTGGTACGCGCGCGAGGCGGATGGCCGGATCACCATCCCGCCGCTGTGGCCGATGCTCGCCGCTGCCCCGCTGCCGGTGCGGGCCGCGGTTCTGCTGGCCGCGATCCGCGGCGACGTCGAGCGCCACGGCGCGACCGTGCTCGACGCGTTCGAGGTGCCGCGGCGCACGGGCGGTCTGCTCGACGTGCTGACGGACGAGTTGGACAACAGGCTAGACCCGCTCAGCGAAGTCGCCCACGCGGTCGACACGGCGTTCCCGGCGGATGCGAACGCGGCAGGTGACCTGGCGGCACGGCTCGTGCGGGCCGGCCGCGAGCGGGAGGATATGCGCGCCGTCATCGCCGAGACGAGGTGGACCGCGGAGGAAACGGCTCGCAAGGTCGCGGTGAAGCTGCCGCCGCTCACCGCCTACGAGTTCGGCAAGGTCGAGGAGTTCGTCCACCATCGCGACGCAGAAATCCGACGCCTCGCACTGCAGGTCCGCTTGCTGACCCTGCAACTCGACGCGTCGGACGC
>CAXTVZ010000027.1:0-11170 GCA_964247685.1 uncultured Acetobacteraceae bacterium | reverse complement strand
TCCTCCGCTCCACCGTCTGGCGCGTGGGGCGCCGCCTCGGCGCGCTCGCGGGTCGGCATCCCGCGCTCGCGCGTCGCATGCGCCGCGTGGTCAAGCTCGGCTGGTGGGCCGCAACGGGGAGGATCGGCGCGCGGCTGCAGGCACGCCAGCAGATGCGCCGCGCGATCGACCGGCTTCGCGCAAGTCCGCTGTTCGATGCACGCTACTACATGACGCGCCACGCAGGCGTGGTGCCACACGATGCCGACCCGCTGATGCATTACCTGTGGGTCGGCGCAGCCTCCGGCCTCGATCCGCATCCGCTGTTCGACACGTCCTGGTATGCGTCGCAGATGCCGGCCGGCAGTTTGGTCAACCCGCTCTTGCACTATCTTGATGGAACGGGAACGAGCGATCCCCATCCATTGTTCGAGCAAGCCCATTATCTCACGCAGAGCGGGGTGGCACTCGCGCCGGGCGAGACGGCGCTCGAGCACTATCTCGCCACCGGCGGTGGCGATGCACCCAACACGGTGTTCGATCCACGCGCCTATCTCGTCGAGTACCCCGAAGCGGCAAGCCACCCGGGCGGTCCGCTGCTCCACTACATAGAATTGGGCGAGACGCAGGGCCTGGCACCCCACCCTCTGTTCGACCCCAGGTATTACGCAGCGCGGCACGCGGACGCAGCCGAGCTCGGCTCGTTCGGTCACTATCTCCGGTTCGGCCGCGCGGCAGGCCACGCAGGCTCCGCCTTGATGGAGGAGCTCGGCACCCCGTCGCTGCCGCACCGCCTCGCCTTCCCGTTCAGCGAAACGCCCGACGTCTCGATCATCATCCCGACCTATGGGCATTTGTTCGAAACCATCCAGTGCCTGGCCGCTGTGATGGCACGCACCGGTGGTGTCGCACACGAGGTGATCGTGGCGGACGATCGTCCGCACGCGCCGATCGCGCCGGTGCTGTCCGCCGACGGTCTCGTGCTGCAGATCAACGACAACAATCTTGGCTTCCTGCGCTGCTGCAATGCGGCGGCGAGGCGCGCGCGCGGCCGGCTGATCGTGTTCCTGAACAACGACACGGTGGTGGGACCGGACTGGCTGCGCCCCATGATCGCGGTCGCCGACGCCGATCCGCGCGTCGGCATGGTCGGCTGCAAGCTCCTCAACCCGGACGGCACGATCCAGGAAGCGGGGGGGATCATCCACAGCAATGGCTGGGGCTTTCCCTACGGCGCCGGCGACGACCCGCATCGAGGCGCCTATGACTTCGCGCGCCATGTGGATGTCGTGACCGGTGCCTGCTTTCTCGTGCGGCGCGATCTGTTCGAGCGTCTGGGTGGCTTCGACGACCGCTACGCGCCGGCCTTCTACGAGGAATTCGACCTCGCCACCGCTCTGCGCGATGCGGGCTACCACGTCGTCTACCAGCCCGAGAGCGTGGTCGTGCATCACGGCAGCGCCTCCTACGGACGCGAAATTCGTGACCGGCAGTCCAAGCGCAACCACGCAAAATTCTGCGCGAAATGGCGCACGCTGCTGGCGCGCCAGCCCGTCGAGGGCAACCCGATCTTCCTGGTGCGCGAGCGGCCCTCGCCGCGCGGCGTGATCCTGGTGATCGACGACAAGGTGCCGGAATACGACAAGCATGCCGGTGCCGTCACGCTGTTCCAGTATCTGTGCCTGTGCGTCGAGCTCGGGTTGAAGGTCATCTTTCACCCGCAGGACGCGCAGCCGTTGCAGCCCTATACCAGTGAGCTGCAGCGACGCGGTATCGAGATCGTCCATGCGCCGGACACGCTTGCCGAGTGGCTGGAGGAGAATGGCCGCCACGTGGATTTCATCTGGACGGCGCGTCCCTATGTCACCTTTCCAATTCTGGACCTGATCAAACGCACCACCGGCGCGCCGATCCTCTACTACACGCATGACCTGCACTACCTGCGTGAGATGCGGCGCTTCGAGCTCGACGGCAACACCTGGGCGCGCGAGGAATCGGAGCGTCTCAGGCCAATGGAGCTCGGCATTTTTGCCAGTGTCGACTGGGTGATGACGCCGAGCAGCGAGGAGGCGAAGATCATCGCCCTCGAGGTGCCCGAGGCGCGCGTCGTGGTGGTGCCGCCCTACCTGTTCGACGACGCCTCGATCGATCCCCGGCAGCTCGATTTCACCGGCCGGCGCGACGTGCTGTTTGTCGGCGGCTTCGACCACACGCCCAACGTGGATGCGGCACTCTGGCTGGTGCGCGACATCATGCCGCTGGTCTGGGAACGCGCGCCCGACACCTGCGCGATGATCGTGGGCAACGCGCCGCCGGCGGAGGTCCGCGCGCTCGCCGGCGATCGCGTGCTGGTCACGGGTTTCGTGCCCACCATCGATCCCTATTTCGCCCGCGCGCGCGCGTCCGTCAGTCCGCTGCGCTACGGCGCGGGGGTGAAGGGCAAGATCGTCTCGGCGCTACAGGCCGGCGTGCCCGTGGTCACCACCGGTTGCGGCAACGAGGGGATCCAGTTGCAGCATGGCGTGGAAGCGCTGGTCGGCGAGACGGAGCAGGAGATCGCCGACGCCATCCTCCGGCTTCTCGATGATCCGGTGCTGTGTCGCGACATGGCGCTCGCGGGTGCTGCCGTCGTGCGCGACCGTTTCTCCGCCACGCGTGCGCGACGCATCCTGCGCGGTCTGCTCGGCGACGATCTCTGTCCGGTCTGCGGCACGCGTCCGCGCTATCCGCAGCCTGCCGGCGGTGCGAAATGGGGCGAGGCCATCGCCTGCACGACCTGCTTGGCGCGCAACCGCGGTGCGGAGCTCGCATGCGTGATGCTGGCACCACTCCATCGACGTCGCGTCGTCAGCATTCACGAGGCGTTGCCGCGACTGGACGACTTGCGCATCCACGCGTTCGGCCGGCCAGGGGCGGTGTGCGAAGAACTCGCCGCACTGCCGAATTTCACCTGCTCGGACGAGCTTTCGGGCGTGGCGGACGGAAGCGTTGACCTGCTGATCATCGAGGATGCATTCAACCCCGATCGCTCCCGATCGGAAGCACATCGTGTGCTGCACGCGGAGGGTCGGTTCGTCTTCACGATTTCCGCGATGGCGGACGCGCATCTCGACGAGCTTCGCGCCATCGGCTTCGGCGTGACCCTCCATCCTGCCGGTCCGGACGATGATGGCGCGGCACCTCTCGTGGTGGTCGAGGCGAGCAGACGGCACTGACAGCACCGGCCGCGAGGTGTTCACAGGAGAGTCACGCCTGGGCGGACGTCCAGGCGGTAAGTGGCGGGCGGCATGGTCCCGCTTCCATATCGCGCAGCAGCAGCGGCGGCATCCCTGGCGCTGCTCTGCGTTGCCCCGCTCGATCACGCCTCAAGCCAGACCACGGGCGCCGGCGAGCAGATTGCGGTGACCGGCGCGGACATCGCGGTGGACGCGCCGATCTCGCCGCTTGAGGCCACGCAGCCCGTCTCGATCGTCAACCAGGCCGCGATCGCGGCCTTGCTCGCGCCCACCGCGAACTACGAGGATGCCGTGCGGCTGTCGCCCTCCGTGCTCGCGGTCTCGCCCGATGGTCCGGGGCTCGCCGAGGTCGCGACGCTCACGATCCGCGGCTTCGCCGACGGTCAGTACAACGTCACCTTCGACGGCATCCCCTTCGCCGACAGCGACGATTTCACCCATCACAGCTCGGCCTATTTCGTGGCGCGCGACCTGGGCCACGTCAGCGTCGACCGCGGTCCGGGCGACGCCACCACGATCGGCAACGCGACATTCGGCGGCACCATCTCGCTCGCCTCGCGCCCGTTCGATGCATCGGCTTCGATCTCGCCCGACCTCACGCTCGGCAGCCACGAGACGATCTTCGGCGGCGTGCTGCTGCAGTCGGGCAAAGCCGGCCTGCCGGGTGGTGCGTCGGGCCTGCTCGACATCGAGGGCGACGAGAGCCACGGCGCGCTCGACGGCGGCGCGCAACGCCGGCGCACGGTGTTCGGCAAGCTGCTGGTGCCGCTCGGCCAGCGCACCACGCTCACCCTGGTCACCGATGTCAGCCGCACCGTGCAGGGCGAGCCGCTGGGTGCCACGCGGGCGGAGATCTCGATCGACGGTCCCTCGGTCGGGCTGAACGACGATCCCGCAAGCCAGGCTTACGAGGGCTACAACGCGTCGGTCTACACCACCGACATGTCGTATGCCGAGCTCGCGCACGGCTTCAGGTCCGGCGCGTCGCTGACCGACACGGTCTACAGCTACGGTCTCTATCGCACGATCGACCAGGGGCTCGATCCGAACGGCGAGACTCCGAACGGCACGGTGTTCGGTGCGAACGACGTGCCGGGACAATCGGGACGGAACGGTCTGCGCGCGTGGGGCGACGTGCTGCGGATCACGATCCCGCTGACGCCTACTCTCTCCTTCGACACCGGCCTGTGGATCGAGCGGCAGGCGAACTCGCGCTTCCTGCTCGATACGGATCAGACGCTCGGCGACGTCCCGAACCCGGATCTCGCCCCGGTGGCGGGTGTCCCCCGCGCGGCGTCGATCGTCCGCATGCAACGCGAACAGCTGATCACGCTCGAGCCCTATGTGCAGCTCGATTGGCGGCCGATCCGAAACCTGACGCTCACTGCGGGGCTGAAGGGGGGCTGGTCGGACCGCGCGGTGCAGGCGCCGGTGATGGAAGGCACGCGACTTCCGACCTATGCAGACCGGGACTTCGGAGAACCGCTTCCCTCCTTCACGGCGCGCTATGCCATCGCGCGTGATTGGAGCGCTTACGTCCAGGCCGCCCGCGGCTTCCTCGCACCGCCGCTGCAGTTCCTCGATGTAAGCAACCCTGCAACCGCGGCGATCCAGCCCGAGACCACCTGGAACTTCCAGGCCGGCACGGTCTGGAAGACGCGCGACGTCTCGCTCGCCGCCGACATCTACGACATCGCGTTCACCAACGCGGTCGGCAATCGCACGATCGGCGGCGAGACCGTCGATTTCGACGAGGGGCGCGTCGTCTATCGCGGCGTCGAGCTCGAGTCGACGCGCGCCCTCGCCTGGGGCCTCAGCGCCACCGGCAGTGCCTCGGCCAACAGCGCGCGCCAGCACGGCACGGAAGGCGGGCCCGCGCCGAACACGCCGCAGGCGACGCTCTCGGGCGGGCTACTATTCAAGCACGGTGCGTTCGACGCAGCCCTGATCGATCACTGGACCGGGGGCACCTACGGTGACACCGGCGGCGCGCGATGGGTGGACCCGTTCAACGAGCTCGCGCTCTCCGCGGGGGAGACCGTGCGCCTGCCGAAGACGCCACCGGTCAGCCTGCGCGCGCAGGTATTCAACCTGCTGAACAGCCGCAAGATCGACGGGTTCGCGGGCTACACGGTGGCGGATGCGACGCCGCTGTGGTGGACGCAGGCGGGGCTCACTGTGTTCATCGGGGCGACGACGAAGTTCTGAAGGCCAGGGGCTCTGCCCCTGGACCCCGCTGGGGTCTTAACCCCAGACCCTTTTACATTAGGCAGGTCCAGGAGGGCCTTCCCTCCTGGCAGGGTTTGGGGCAGAGCCCCAACCTTCTTCGGCGCGCCGCTTGCATGTTCCTGCGTCACAACACCCGCCGGGAGCCTGGTGACATACTGCCTCGAGCTTGCGGGCATCACGCGCCGCTTCGGCACCCTCGTCGCGAACGACCATGTCGATCTTCGCATCGCGCAGGGCGAGATCCACGCGTTGCTCGGCGAGAACGGTGCCGGCAAATCGACCCTCACGAAGATCATCTACGGCGTGCTGCAGGCCGACGAAGGTGAGATCCTGTGGCAAGGCGCGCGCGTCACCATCGCCGATCCCCGCGCCGCGCGGCGCTTGGGCATCGGCATGGTGTTCCAGCATTTCTCGCTGTTCGACGCGCTCACGGTCGCCGAGAACGTGGCCCTCGGTCTCGACGCCGCCGAACCGCTTCCCGCACTCGCGGCCCGCATCCGCGCCGTCAGCCGCGAGTACGGGCTGCCGCTCGACCCGGACCGGACCGTGGCCTCGCTTTCGGTCGGCGAGCGCCAGCGCGTCGAGATCGTGCGCTGCCTGCTCGGAGCGCCGCGGCTGTTGGTGATGGACGAGCCGACCTCGGTGCTCACGCCGCAGGAGGTGAACCTCCTGTTCGCGACGTTGCGCCGGCTCGCGGCGGACGGCGTGTCGGTGCTCTACATTTCGCACAAGCTCGCCGAGATCCGCGCACTTTGCGATGCCGCCACCGTGCTGCGGCACGGGCGCGTGGTGGGCAGTTGCGACCCCAAGCGCGAGACCGCGTCCTCGCTCGCCAACCTGATGGTCGGCACTGTGGTAACGGGCGCCCGCCGCAACGCAGGCGGCATCGTGGGCGAGCCCCGCCTGGTGCTCTACGCGCTCGACCTGCCGGCGGCCGCCCCGCACGACATCCCGCTGCGCGGCATCGGCCTCGAGGTACGGGCGGGCGAGATCGTCGGCATCGCCGGCGTCGCCGGCAACGGCCAGAGCGAGCTCATGGCCGCGATCACCGGCGAGCGGCTGGCGCCCAACGCAGGCGACATCCGTATCGGCGAGACGGTGTGCGGACGGCAGGGGGCGTCCGCGCGTCGGAAACTGGGGCTCGCGACGGTGCCGGAAGAACGCAACGGCCACGCGGCCATGCCGGGCTTCACGCTCGCCGAGAACACGCTGCTCACCGGCCGCGAGCGCGCGGGCCTGGCGCGCGGCGGCATGGTGCGCACCAGTGCGGCACGCGATTTCGCGCGACGCATCGTTGCCGCATTCGACGTGCGCGGGGGTGCGGCGGAGGCACGCGCGGGCAGCCTCTCGGGCGGCAACCTGCAGAAATTCATCATGGGGCGCGAGATCCTGCAGGCGCCGCTCGTGCTGGTGGCGGCCCAGCCCACCTGGGGGGTCGATGCGGGTGCGGCGGCGGCCATCCACAACGCGATCTTCGAGCGGGCGGCGGCTGGCGCGGCGGTGCTGGTGATCAGCCAGGATCTCGACGAGCTGCTCGCCATCACCGACCGGATCGCGGTGATCAATGGCGGCCGGCTGAGCCCTGCCATCCCGACGCAGGAGGCGAGCATCGCGACGCTCGGTCTGCTGATGGGCGGCGTGCACGGTGCCGGGACGCTTGCCGCTGGGGAGCCGGTCCTTGCCTGAGCATCGCTTCCGCCTCGAACGACGCGCCGCACCTCCGGCCTGGGCCACCGCGATTGCCGCTCCCGCCTCCGCACTGGTCGCGATCGCCGCCGCGTCGGTGCTGTTCGTGGCCCTCGGCTACCCGGCGGCGGCGACCCTGCACGCGTTCTTCATCCAACCCTTCGAGACGCTGAACGGGATCTCCGAGCTCGCGCTCAAAGCCTCGCCGCTGATCCTGGTGGCCCTCGGCCTGGTCGCGTGCTTCCGCGCCAATGTCTGGAACATCGGCGCGGACGGCCAGTTCACGGTGGGCGCGCTCTGCGCCGGCGCGATTGGGCTCGCGTTCGGCGACGCGGGGAGCCCGCTCGCGCTCCCGCTGATGGTGCTCGGCGGCGTCGCCGGCGGGGCCGCCTGGGCCGCGATCCCGGCCCTGCTGCGCACCCGGTTCAATGCGAGCGAGATCCTGGTGAGCCTGATGCTGACCTATGTCGCGGGGCTGCTGCTGACCGCGATGGTGTTCGGGCCGCTCAAGGACCCGCAGGGCTACGGCATCCCGCAATCGCGCAATCTCGCCGACGACGAGGCGCTGCCCGTGCTGTTCGGCGGCACCCGCATCACGCTCGGCACGGTCGTGGGCCTGCTCCTGCCGCTGGCGGGTGCGTTCTGGATCCGGCGCTCGGTGGCGGGCTTTGCGATCCGCGCTCTCGGGGCCGCGCCGGCGGCCGCGCGCTTCGGCGGCTTCTCGGAGCCGCGCACGGTGTGGCTTGTGCTGCTGCTGAGCGGTGGCCTCGCGGGGCTGGCCGGGTGCTTCGAGGTGGCGGGTCCGATCGGGCAGCTGATCCCGCAGGTCTCGCCCGGCTACGGTTTCACCGCGATCATCGTGGCCTTCCTCGGCCGGCTCGACCCGATCGGCATCATCCCCGCCGGGCTGCTGATCGCGCTCTCCTATGTGGGCGGCGACCTGGCGCAGGTGGGCGTGGGCCTGCCGCGGGCGGCGACCGGGATCGTGCAGGGCATGCTGCTCCTGTTCCCGCTCGCGTCGGAGTTCTTCGTGCGCTACCGCGTCCGCCGCGTCGCCACCGGCCACGCCGTGCCCGCATGATGCTCGCGACCTTCGTCCCGCTGCTGGCCACGATCATGACGGCCGCCACCCCGCTGGCACTCGCCTCGCTGGGCGAGCTGGTGACCGAGCGCGCCGGCGTGCTCAATCTCGGCGTCGAGGGCACCATGCTGGTGGGTGCGGTCACCGGCTTCGCGGTGATGGCCACCACCGGCAGCCACACGCTCGGCGTGCTGGCCGGGGCGGGCGCCGGGATCGCGATGTCGGCGCTGTTCGCGCTTCTGATCCTGCCGCTCGCCGCCAACCAGGTCGCGACGGGGCTGGCACTCACCGTGTTCGGCACCGGGCTTTCGGCCCTGCTCGGCCAGCATTTCACCGGCCGCACCGTGCCGCCGCTGCCGCGGCTCGACATACCGTTCGTGTCGACGCTCCCGGTGATCGGCCCGCTCGTGTTCCACCAGGACGTGCTGGTCTACGTCAGCCTCGCCGCCGCACCGGCGCTCGCCGCCTTCCTGCACCGCACCCGCGCGGGCCTGGTGCTCCGCGCGGTGGGCGAGAATGCCGAGGCGGCGCATCAGCTCGGCACCGACGTGCAACGACTGCGCCTGACCGCCGTGCTGTTCGGAGGCGCCATGTCGGGGCTGGGCGGCGCCTATCTCTCGCTCGCCTACACGCCGCTCTGGGCCGAGGGCATGACCGCCGGCCGCGGCTGGATCGCGCTCGCACTCACCGTGTTCGGCGCCTGGCGGCCCTGGCGGGTGCTGGGCGGCGCCTATCTGTTCGGCGGCATCGAGGTGGGCGGCCTCTACCTTCAGGGCAGCGGCGCGCTCCACGTGCCGCCGCAGCTGCTCGCCGCGATCCCGTATCTCGCGACGATCGTGGTACTGGCCTGGGTGTCGGCGGGCGGCGCTGCGCGGCGGCTCGCGGCACCCGCCTCGCTCGGAAAACCGTTCCGGGCGCTCGGATAAGGAGACGTTCTCGCATGCAAAGCCGTCGGGCACTGATCGCCGCCGCAGCCTCGCTCGCCGCCCTCCCCGCGCGGGCGGCCGACCCCCTGCGCGTCGCCTTCGTCTACACGGGCCCGATCGGCGATCTCGGCTACTCCTACCAGTGGGACCAGTCGCGACTCGCGCTGAACCAGGCGCTCGGCCCGCAGATCGCCACGCGCTACGTCGAGAACGTCCCCGAAGGCCCCGATTGCGAGCGCGTGCTGCGCGACCTTGCCGGCGCCGGCAGCGGGCTGATCTTCTCCACCTCATTCGGCTTCATGAACTCGGCGCTGAAGGCCGCACGCCAGTTCCCGGGAACAAAATTCGAGCAGGGCACCGGCTACAAGACCACGCCCAACGTGGCCGAGGTCAACATCCGCTGGTACGAGGCGCGCGCCGTCTGCGGCACCATCGCGGCGATGACTTCCAAGACCGGGATCTGCGGCTACGTGGCCCCCTACCCGATCCCCGAGGTGATCATGGGCGTGAACGCGTTCACCATCGCCGCGCGCAAGGTCAACCCCGGGTTCAAGGTGCGCCTGATCTGGGTCAACACCTGGTTCGATCCGGGCAAGGAAGCCGACGCCGCAAAATCGCTGATCGACCAGGGGGCCGACATCCTTGCCACTCACACCGACAGCCCCGCCGTGATGCAGACCGCGCAGGCGCGCGGCATCCACGCCTTCGGCCAGAGCTCCGACCAGGCGCGGTTCGGTCCCACCGCCCAGCTCACCGCCATCGTCGACCACTGGGACCCCTACGTGATCGCGCGCACCCGGGCCGTGCTCGACGGCACCTGGACCACGGGCAGCCTCTGGGCCGGGTTCCACGACGGGCTGCTGGTGCTGGCACCCTACGGGCCCGCCGTCACGCCGCCGGTTCGCGCGGCCGCGGACAACATGCGCGCCGGCATCGTGTCGGGCGCGCACCACCCGTTCGCGGGGCCGGTGCGTGACCAGGCCGGCACCGTGCGCATCGCCGCAGGCCAGACCGCGCCCGACGCCGACCTCCTGCGGATGTCCTGGTTCGTCGAGGGTGTGGCGAGCTGAATGCTCCGGAGGGTCGACGAAGGCATGACCGTCGTTGATGGGACGGGCGGACTTCCCCGGTAAGCTAGCTCCGCCGATACTCGGCCTCGGCGCCATCGAGCCGGAGGCCGGACGACGTGAGCAAGCACATGACCATCAGCAATCTTGCCACGCCGAATAGGCAACTTCCCACACGCTTTTCGTTGCCTGCGGCGGCATCGATGACCCTCGTCACGCCGGCTGGCGCTGTCCAATCGTGGTTCAAGCTCGACAGCAATCCGTGGTTCAGCGGGTGGCGTTCGCAGCTTCAGGAACTGGTTGATCAACACCCGGGGACGCCGCCGAGTGCGTCGTGCGTCGTGCGTCGTGCGGCGGCAGAGCGGCGGCCTGTCGACTCTGACGGCCTACGTGATCTGGCCTGCGGGACACGAGTTGATCTTTTGGCGGCCGACGAAGAATGATCCTCATTCGCTCGTCGACGAGACCAACGTCCTGGATCTGCGGAGGGATGTCGTCCGAACCGAGCGAGAGGTCGGCAGCACGCTTCAAGGCAATAATTTCTACGGGATGGATCCAGTCCCGCCGATCCGTGCACGTCACCGACAAGGCGGCCCTTACCGGCCGCACCATGCGGCCAAACGTCGGTAAGATCGCGGACGGGTCGAGGCACGACGCGCCGCATCGGTGGTCATCACCATAGGGCTTGCCAACGACTGGAGCGAAGCGGGCCCGCGGGTCCGATCCGGCACTCGATTGCGGTGCGAGCCGCTCATCGCCACATATTGCCGCAGATCCGCATGCCTGAAGACGACGCACTCGATCCCGTGCTGCTCCGCTCCTTCCTCGCGGTGGCCGAAACACGCGGCTTCACCGCGGCCGCGCGTCGCCGCGGCCTCGGCCAGTCCACCGTCAGCCAGCACATCACCCGTCTCGAACAGGCCGTCGGACGCACGCTGCTGCTCCGCACGACCAAGCGGGTGGAGC
>CAXTVZ010000026.1:2123-23404 GCA_964247685.1 uncultured Acetobacteraceae bacterium | reverse complement strand
GCGTTGGAAAGAAGCAAGGGGCTCTGCCCCTTGAACCCCGCCAGGAGGGAAGGCCGTCGAGGGACCTGCCTATTGTAAAGGGGGTCTGGGGTTAAGACCCCAGCGGGTCCAGGGCAGAGCCCTGGCCTTTCCCCACCCCCAGCGCCGCAGCAAGCCGCCGCACGGTCCGCGCCTCCCACCCGGCCCCGAACACCCCGAACCCGCGCATCTGCCGATACGCCTGCATCTGCGCCTGCGCCAGGCGCCGCGCGAGTGCCGACGGCCAGATCGAAGGCGCGTTCGCAAGCGCCGCCAGCGTCACCGGCCCCGCGACGCCGTCGCACACGACCCCGCAACCGTGCTGCAGCTCCTCGATGAACTGCGTGTCCAGCCCGTCCAGCAGCGTGTGCCATTCGGGGCTCGCCGCGCGGGCGGCCGTCACGGGACCGATGGCTCCATCGACCTCGGGCCCTCTCATGCCGAGTGCCGTCTGCAGAAGGCGGGAGGAACAACCGACCCCCGCATTCCACCCGAAGTCGAACACCATCAAGGCGATCGGGGCATCGAGCGCATCGCAGCCCAGCGGCGCCCAGAACCGGCCGCGCGCGATCGCTTCGAACGTCTCGACGGCGAGCTCGCGCATGGCGTCGGGCTGGGTCGCCGCCTCGATGCCGAGCCAGTCGACCAGGGTCGGCGCGGAGACGCCCATGTTGGAGCCGATCAGCTGGCCCGCCCCGACGATCCCGCCGGTCCAGTTCCCGCCGTCATCGGCGCGATTGCTGTAGCCGCCCTCTTCCGCACGTGTGAAGGCGCTCGCGGCCGCGAAATCGCCGCCGGCGGCGATGCCGCACCAGTCCGACATGGCGGTCACTGCACCCGCATCCAGGCGATGGTGCCCGCGGGCAGCGTCGCCGCGATCGCGGCCGCGATGTCGGCCGCACTCGTGTCGTCCTCGACGAGGGTGATGGTGCCGTAGGCGATCGAGCCATGGCCGTAGCCACCGGGCAGGCCGGTGTCGCCGCTGTCACCATAGCCGATGATGCTGCTGAGCTGGGCCGCGGTCGCCGAGCGCCTCACATCGACCAGGAACTGGTTCGGCCGCGACAGTGAGCCGTAGGCCAGGCCAGCGACGCCATAGCCGAGGCCGCCGCCGATCGAGGGCGCGGTCATGCCGCCATAGGCGCTGGTGTCCGCCGGCCGCATCGGTTCGAACACCGTGGTCGTGGCCGTGGTCACGGCGGCGACCGCGGCGATCACCGACGCGCGGGTGGCCTGCTCCTGCAGGAGATTGCCCATGATGCGCGCCCGGAACGCGTCATCCGCTTCCTCACTGCGGCGCCGCAGCGCTAAGCCGAAGAAGTCGGACGCGGCCATGTCGAGGAACACACCGGAAGCGGTGGCGATGCGCGCCTGCGCGCGGGCGTAGGCGAGCAGATCGTAGCAGTAGGACCATGCGGTCCCGATCCCGGTCAGCAGGCCGAGAAGAACGGGTGCCTCCAGCAGCGACGGGAACCAGCGCGCGGGCAGCACCGCCGCCATGCGCACTGCCATGTCCTCGGGATCTCCGGTCGCCATCTCAGTTCACCGTCACGGATCGCAGGCGGACCACTTCGGTGGCTGAACCTCCCACATCGCTGGTTCCGCCGTTGATGGTGACGTTCGAGACATTGGTCACGGTCGCGTCCGCGCCGTAAGCGATGCTCGCGATGCGCGAGTAGGGCAGGACGGCGCCGACCGAGAGTGCGTCGACGAAGTTCGCGATCGCCGTCTGGACGTTGTTGTTCACCGTGGTCGTGTCGGCGCCGGCAAGCGTGGTGAGCGTGAGTGCGATCTGCACCGACAGGAGCTGAGGACCCACCACCGCGTAGCCGGTCCCCACGGGACGCACCGCGTCGATCGCCGCCGAGACGGAGGCGAGCAGCGCCGAGGGGGGCGATCCCGTTCCATCGTCGACCACGGCGGTAAAGAACCCAGCGCGATACGCCCCGGTGGTGTCGGCGTTCTCCTGGATCGCGTAGGTGAGGTTCTGCTGCACGCTCTGGATCGCGTTGCCGATCGCGGCGATCGTCGCCCTCGAGCGCGTGTTGATGTAGTTGACGAAACGGGCTTTCAGCGCCGCATCCGCCTCCGCGTCGACGCCGGTGGTGAAGGGTGCGGCGTTGTTGCACGTGTCGATGCCGGTGATGGTCTGGCCGAGCAGGTTGATCGTGCTCGCCTGCACGTTGCCCGCGCTGCCGACCGTCGCCGCCTGCACGGGCAGATCCACCGACGCGGTACCGACCGGGCGCACATAGGCGTAGACCGCGAACGACCAGGCCGGGTTGAGCTCGTCGACCATGACGGAAAAGGTCTGGCTGCCATCCGAGGTGCGCACGCTTGCGCCCACCGGAATGACGGCGGACTGCGTCGAGGGTGCGAGCGAGGTGAAGGTCACGGTGCCGATCGCAGCGGTTCCGGGCAGTCGCGTCAGGCCGAAATCGTTGACCCAGCTGTCGACATCCGTGTTCGACGAGGTGGCGAGCCGCGTCATGCTCATCACCTGCAGGATCAGGTACTGCACCCAGAGGGCCGCCGACGCGGACGCTTCGAGCAGGGCACGCGTCACCGAACCTGCCGTGAGATCCGTCAACGCGGCGCACGATGCCTGCGCGTTCGCACTCATGTTCCGCACGAGGGTCGAGAAGTTCTGAAGCGAGAGATCCATGGTCAGGTCGCTCCGAGCAGGACGGAAGGTTGCTGCACGGTGCCGGTCGAGGCATCCGTGTAGGTGATGGTCGCCACAACGGTGCCGTCCGCACCGGATGTCACGGCCGCACTTGGCAGCGGCACGCGCGCGACCGACGTCTCGAGCTGGAGCTGGTTGCGGATGACGGCCTGAAGCTGCGTGACGTTGACGGTCTGGCCCACGAATTGCGGCAGCCCCGCGCCGTAGGTGAGCGACCAGATATAGTCGCCGGCGTTGGTGAGCAGCCGTCGGAGGACGCGCTGCGACACGGCATCCGCCTGGCTTGCACCGAGAATGTCGCCGACCGGGGCGATCGTGAGATCGGAACCCATGATGTGGGAGATGTCGGTCATGTGCCACTCTCCGGCGCGGTCGTGAGGCTGCCTCCCGCCTGCACGCCGCCATGCACGTGCTGATCGAGACTGATGCCGTTGGCCGTCACGTCGCCGGTGGCAACGATGCCGCCCTGGACATGCAGCGTTCCCTTGATCGAAACCGAACCGGCGGTGACGTGCAGCGCCGTGCCGTCGGCGAGAAAGATGCCGATCTCGCCGGGCTGGACAGGCTTGTTCGTGAACGGAGAGGTGGGCGGCAGGATCGTGGTGTCGAACAGGCGCGCCACGATCACGGGATGTTCGGCGTCGCCTTCGACGGGAACGAGCAGCACCTGTGTTCCGGCTTCGGCCGGGCAGGCGATCCGCAGGCCCGAGCAGGCGATGCCGGGATCGGGGATCCAGCCGCTGACGATCCCTTCCGGTTGTATCGTGACCTTCACGGAATGGGTGTTCGGATCGACCGCGGTGACGACGCCGTGTCGCGGCCGCCCTGCCACCGAGGACGCGCTCGCCGCGAGCAGGCCGAAATGCTGGGCAAGACTGCTCATGACGACCTCATGGGAGATGGGCGGTGAAGCTCTGGGTGAAGCCGCTGCGGGCGTCGATGCGCCAGGTCACGTCGTCGACCACATAGACGCCGTCCCAGCCGCCCGCGCTGCCGCTGAGGACCACGTTGTCCCGCGGCATGGGCGAGAGCGCGCCCGGCATCGTGCCAGTGATGACCTGCCGATGACGGACGATGTCGGTGTAGAGCGCCTGCGCGCGCTTCAGCGCCACGTCGTCGGGGAGGTTGGGGGCCACGAAAACGAAGCTGGTCGGTGCATCCGCTCCCGTGTCGGCCGGGTAGGTCGCGGTCACGGCGGCGCGCTGGCGGCTGCTCCAGCTCGCGACCGAGACGCCCACGCCGCGTGCGAGGCCGACACGCCGGTCGAAATGGAGTTGTGTCAGCGGAGCGGCCAGCGCCGAGCCCGCGCGCATCGCGAGAAGGTCGAGCTCGAGCGTGCTCGTGCTCGACATGCCGCGCGGCTGAAAGAACAGCGTCTCGCCCGAGACCCAGCACTCGCACTGCTCGGTCTGCGCGAGATGGCAGATCAGGTCCCACGCGGTGGTGAACTGCGAGTAGGCGGACAATGCCGAGCGGGCGTGCTCCAGCTGGTAATACTGGCCGACGATGTCGGAGGTGGAGTCCACGACCGGCGTGAGGCCGGCGCTCGCGGCCAGTGCTGTCACGATCTCGGACGCGGTCTGGTTGACGTATCCGTTCGAAACTTGCGTGTCGAGCAGCCGGGCCGACAGGTCGCGCCCTTCGAGTTCCACGACATTCGCGACCGGGTCTGCCGAGATGCGGTCGACCGAGCCGGTCATGAGGGATATGGATGAGAATGGAACCGTGCCGCCCGAGGATGAGCTCAGGCGCACCGTCACCGACAACTCGGCAGCCCCGCTCGGGAGACAGAAGTCCCAGACTTCCATGGTTCCCGGCAGGACAACGCGAAACGTGCCGGCCTCGAGCTGATTGTTCAGGCTGATATCGGCCTCGATGCACGGGCAGACGAGCGCGCCCCCGAGCACGACATCGCAGGAGGGCTGGTCCAGACCTCCGCTCACGACAGCAGGCCCGTCGATTTCGAGGTCGAGGGGATCAGCGGCAGTACGAGTTGCACGGTTCCATTGACGACCGGATCAGTGAGGCCATTCGCGTTCGCGATGAGGTTCCATAAGGTCGCATCGCCCAGGTAGAGCGCTGCGACATGAAACAGTGTCGTATTGACGACGGTGACGACCATGATCTCCCCTTCCCTCCTTCAACTCGAGCCGGTTTGCAGGAGAGCGAGATTGCTGGCAGCGCAGGTGGTGTAGGCCTGCGCGTTCACGGAGGCGGCCAGCGTCGCGGCGGTCGAGGTGGCGGATGACAGGGCAGACGAACTTGCCACGAGCGATCCGTCGGGCGCGGCCTCGACGATGGCCGCCATCGATGCTTCGTTCGTGACCGTGTCGGCAGTGAGCGCGGTGCTCACCGGTGTGAGATCGATGCTCGGTGTCGACATCGAACTCTGGGCTGCATTCACCGCCAATGCTGCACTTGCAAGACCCGATGTCGAGGCAGATGACCCGACCAGTGCCGCATCCGACGCGGCCAGCGCGAGCTGCGTCCCGATGGTCGCGAGAACGGCAGCCGCCGTGGCGACCAATCCGGCTGCACCGCCGGGCAGCGGCTCTGCCTCCAGAATGTATTGGACGATGCTGCCTTGTGCCGCATAGCGCAGAACGACCGAGGTGACGGCCACGAATTCCTGCCACACGCCGATCGTGAGCAGGATCCGGTCGCCTGAGTCGCGCAAGGCCTCGAGGAGCTGGGCACGTTCCGTCGCGCGAGGTCCGGTGAAGTATCCCTGCAAACGGCGGCGCCCCGGATCGGGACCAAGCAACTGGACGACACGTCCGCCACCGATCAGGCGGTGAACGACGGGCTGCATCGTGCCGGCGCGATCATACGCGTCCGGGACCTCGAGACCTGTGAGCTCGAGGGAACCGAGAGTGACGGGGAGGTTCCCAGACACGCCATTTGCCATCAGCACTTTCTCCGTTCACGCGTTGCTTAAGGCAGCGGTGCGGACAGGCCGCTCGGGAGTGCCGTCCGGCGAAAATTCGGCGACCGCGCGCCGGTCTGTGCGGCGCTGCCACTTCGGTTGGCCGAGTTGACCGCGAGCTCGCCCAGCTTGCGTCCATCGACGACGAGATCTCCCGACAACGAGATCGCCGCATTGCTGCTGCCGCCCTCGGCTCCGGCGCTGGCGCGCGACGTGCCTTGCGTCGAGCCACGGGCCTGCATCGGCGACAGCGACGATGACGACATCGGCGCCCGGCCGGCCTCGCCTCGCTGGCTGGTCTGCGCGGCAAGCGCGGATGCGGGGCGGCTCCGACGTGTCGACTGCGACAGGGGCGAGGCGAACCGGGAACGGGCGCTGCCGCGAGACGACGGCAGCGCGCCGCTCGCGCGCGACGAACGCTGTGTCAGCTGGCCGATCACCGTCCGGAGCGACGGCATGCGCGTCCCACCTCCGGGCGACACTGGACCCACGACGGAGTTACCGCGGACCGCCGTTTGCTGGAGCGCAAGCGACGGTCGCGTCGACTTCGTGGGACGGCCGATCCGGACAGCAGGTGCTGCGGTCGGGCGTGTCGCATTGCCCGACGGGCGCATTGTTTTCGTGACCGATCTCGCCGCCGGCGTCGCGATCCGACCGACCGCTTGCCGAATGCGTGCCGCCGCGCGTGGTGACCCTCCGATCGATGGTGTCAGCGCCGACCTCGCGTTCGCCGCGACGCCCGGCCTGGGGGGCACGCGGACCGGCGTCCAGAGCGATGGCCGCAGGAGCTGGACCTGGAGCGGCGTTCGGCGGAGGCGCTCTGCCCGCGCCGTCAACCGGGTGCCCAGAAGACCCGCGTTCGGCTGCAGGATTGTTTTCATGAACCCTCATCCGTGTCGGACAGGATGGCGAGGGCGGCCGCGCGACGTACGGCCGACCAGCCCATGGCGACGTTCCAGGGCACGCCGTTCTTCGCGAGCAGAACCATCTCGCGGAACCCGGCGTGCCTTATCAGTTTCCCAGTGCGGGTTCGCTTTCTTCGTCCGTGGCCGTGGCGGTTGGCAGCTCGAAGGCCGCCTGCAACGCATCGAGCCCATCTTCGCCCACTCTGCGCAGGATCCGGCGGATCTCGTCGCGACTCTTGATGCCGCTCGGCATCGGCAGCCCGTCGATTGCGATCACCGAGCACGCCAGAAGAGCCGTGTTCACCCAGGGCTGATTGTCGAGCTGGCGCCCGGCGATTTCCATGAAATCCCACTGATCGGCCATGTCGAGCTCCATCGCTTCGATCACCCGGCCTGCGAAGGTGATGCGAAGAACCTCACGAGCCTCGCCGTTGATGGTGCGAACCGATCTTTCGATGTTCGGCCTGGTCATGTGTGCTTCACCCGCTGGCTCGCGAAGAACCCGATTGTCTGGCGGACGATATTGTCGGCCTGGTAGCTTCCGGCGTTCGAAAGAACGAGGGAGACACCCGTGAATTCATAGGTGCTCTGCGATCCGTCGGGCTCCGATATGTACTGGTAGATCGTGCCGGAGCCGATCGTCCCGGCCGACCAGAACGCGGCTTCGATGGAGGCCGCGAGATCGTCGACAGCCGAGTTCCCGCGATCGACCTCGAACTGACCGCGCCATCCGGACGGTGTCGTGAACTCGATCGGCGTGCTGTTGAGCGGGTCAGCGCGTTGATGCTTGACCTCCTGGATGGCCGCGAAGCCGGTCACGTCCTGCAGATCGACCTGTGTTCCGCTCCAGAACAGGACGACCTGGCAGTTGCGGCCTATGGTGTAGGTGTTCGCCATCTGCGTATCTCCGGTGTTTCGATCAGGTCGTCGAGTTCGTCACCGTGACACCGGCGCCGCCCTGGAGGTTGATAAGGAACTTCTCGTTAATGCCCTGATACTGGACCTGGACATCGGCCTGGACGTAGCCGAGCCCGGTTCGGCTCTGTGGGTTGTTGCCGCTGTCACATTTCACGGCGTACGGAGTGGAGCCGTCCGTCGAACCGAGAATGCCCTGGGACAGAAGATTGCCGAGAAAGGCCAGCAGCGTGCCGCGAATGTTCGCGAACAATGTCGATGTGATGAGCTGGCCGACATACGTGCCCATGCCTGACGCGAGTGTCGCCGCGATGTAGTTGGTCAGGCGCGTGTAACTGTCCGTGTAGACAGTCGCGTCGCTCGATGAGTTATGACCCGAGCGGACTGACCAGTAGCTGCCTCCGGGTGCCGGGTTGCAGATGACGTCGACACCCGCCGAGAAGAGGGTCTGAAGTTCCGCCGAGGAGTAGGTGCTGCTCTGGCTCGTGCCGGCGACACCGGTTTTCTGGCTGCCGGTGATGGCGTAAAGCTGCTTGTTCAGGCTCGACTGTTCCGGCGAGAGCGTCGCCAGCTTGCCCGCCGCGAAGCCCTGCGGGCTGACCAGGCGGGTCTGCGCGTTCGCCTGGTCATACCAGGCGATCCAGTCGCCCATCATGACCTTCACGGCGTAGCTGTCGATACCGGAGGCCGCCTTGTTCGCCACGGCATCGGAAATGGTTTCGCCAGCGGCGCCTGTCACGACCACATAGACGCCCTCGCCCAGGCCGAATCCTGCCTGAACCGACCAGGTCGTGTTGTCGTCGCAGTCGGCGAGAACAGCGATCGAACAACCCTGCCCTCGCAGCGCATACATGCCCGACCGTGTGGTGGAGTCGAGGCCCACAAGGGTCTCCGCCGTCACGTTGGTGGCGCCGTCGCTTCCGTTCAGAAGATACTGCGCTGCGACGAGGGCAGGTGCGATGGCCGGGTTGGATCCCGGTGAGGCAACCACCAGCTGAGATGCTCCACGGAGCGGTCCGGTCCCGTTGTTGATGGCGGACACGAAGTTCTGCCAGAAGGCGGCGTTGCCGGCGGACGCATCGATGTTGTCGAAGACCTCCGGGATGCTGCCGGGGATCGACAGGACCAGCCGCCAGGTGTTTGTCTTCGAGCCGGGGCCGAAGTTGATGCCGATCGAGTTGCCGAGCGATCCGGAATAGACGGCGGTCAGAAGAGCGGGATACGTCCCGGCGCTGCTGTAGAGCATCGCGTAGCTGGATGACTGATCCGTCCCATCGCTGACCCGGACACCAATGAAGGCGGCAGCGCCCTGGGCGGCCGCGGTTGCGACCTGGGTTCCAAGGTCGTATTTCCGAACGATCGGGGCGCCGTAATAGGTGTTGAGATCAGACAGACTGCCGAGCACGACCGGTTGATTGACCGGGCCCCAGCTCGCCGTTCCGACGACGCCGATCAGATTGCTCGCGACGCCGTTGAGGGTGAGCTGCTGCGGAGAGACAATCTGCACGTAGAGATCGGGCACCACGATGGCTGTGGTGTTCAGGCTCCCGGACTGGCTGATCTGGGTCATGACTTGCTCTCCGCAGAAGCGGCCGCTGCCGGTATCGAGGCCACGACAAAGTTGGTGGGTGGAACGGTCGTCTTGATACTGGCGATGGTGGCGGCATCACGGATGATGTCGCCCTTCCGGTAGGTGCGAAATGGATGCAGAACGACGAGCGCCTGCGTCAGGGTCTCCGACATATGATCCTCAATCAGCTCGTGGTGCTCTTGGTTTGGACAGAGGCGAGACGCGCGGCCGCGAGAACGCTGCCCATCGTCGAGACGCGGGTCTGGTCAGGCCCAGCAGCGGTGTAGGTCGGCATCAGCCATCCACCTTCCGCAAGCTCGTTCCAGGCATAGATCAGTCCGACATTTGCCGGACAGGATGCGGGAAACGTCATGATCTCGGCCGCCATGGTCGCGACATGGCTGGCGATCTCAGCGGGCGTGCCGGACGTGTAGTATTCGGCCGCCGTCAGACCTGCCGCGAGAGGGTAGAAAGGTTGCGGCGCCTCGATCAGCGGTCGCTGGTCCCAGCCTGTCATCGCCGTCGGCACCATCGGAAAGGCCGCGGCAATGCGCTGTTCCCAATCCGTCGCCGCCGTTTCCATCAGCGTCGCGTAGGACTGCGTCGATCCGGTGTAGCGTGGCGTCGCGTAGGCGCCAGCTGCATCGGCGCCGGCGGCGATCGCCGCCTGCGTGTTGTTGTAATCGGCCAGCGCCGCACCCGACAGCCAGACGATGTAGGGATTGCCCGCTCCGGCGGCGATGGCGCGCGCGCGAAGCGTCGTGATGGCAGCGACGATCCCGCCCACGGGGAGTGCTGCCAGGTCCGCGGCACTCGCGTCCAACACGAAATACAGCGGGCGACCATTGTCGACCTGCACATAACCTGCTTCCGACATCATCGCGATGTCACGATCGAAGGTCATGGAGTAGCCGTCCGACGTCGTCGGATCCGCCCAAGCGGAACTCTGCCCCAACATGCAGAACTGCAGGCTCGAGCGCAGCGAACTCGAGAGATAAAGCGACAGCGCGCGGCTCAAGCCATCATCGGGCTTGTAGGCATCGAACGCCCAGAAATCGAGCCCTGCCACGACCGCAGCGGTTATCTCCGCATCGAGGACAGCTTGCATGGCAAGCGGCCACGATACCGTGCCATCAGCAGCAACCGTGGCGTTCTGCGGAAGTCTGTACGTCCACTGGGCGCCGGCGAGCGCCGAGGCGCATTGCTGATCGATCGTGTCCGTCGGATCGTACCAGGCGTCGAAGCGGATTGCTCCCACGAGCGGGAATGTCCGTGCTGAGGCCGACGTCGGTCCAAGATCAAGGCTCATGTTGGTGGTACCGAACACCATGGCGGACGCCGTCTGCTGGACGATCGTCGGGTATTCCGCTGTAAAACTCAGGTCCCGACGGTAGAGGTCGGCGTTCTCCGACGCGTCGGTGACGCTGGTTCCTTTGAACAGAAGGCGCGCACTACTGCCGTCGGACAGCGCGAGCCAGTCGATCTGCGACAACGCGCTGTCGACCGCGCTGGTCAGACTGTCCCGGCTCTCGGGATCTGCGCACCAGAGAGTCACAGTGATGGTCTGCTCCTGCCGGCGTGTCTCCTGCCACATGATGGCCGAGCCTTCCACGCGCGCCGCTGTGATCGCTGTATCGGCCACGCTCAGCGCAGCGCCATCTGCCACGGCTCCGTCGATCTGCAGAGCAAGCGCTGCGGCGATGGTCGCAGGCGTGTCGTTGGGGCCGACTGCGACCGAATAGCCGACGCCGTCGACCAGAACGCCAGCGTTCTGCCCGGCCCCGCCTGTGCCGGTGAAGGTCGCAACACCGTTCGTCAGCTGGACGCCGAGCGTCGGCGTCGTGCTTGTGCCGGTTTTCCAGACTCGCGGATATCGCGTGGTGTCGCGCGTGGTCTTGGGATCGGAGAACACACTGACATTGACGATGCCGGTCGCAAGATCGGCGCTCAGGCCGTTCGGCGACGGCCAGCCACGATAGATGCGGACGTTGCCGCCGGTCAGACTGGCATTCGACGTGCCGCTCGGATACACGGCGGTCATCACGGCATCCACCAGCGCCTTCTCAACGTCGGAAATATCCGCCATTCGCCGCACCGATGCTCCTCAGGTGGTCTCAAGGCCGGCTTCGAGGCGCCAGCCGCGATCCGACAATTCCGTTGCCGCAACAGCGTAGGTCTGTCCGAACTCGTCCGTAAGCAGTTGACCGTGCGAAATCACGACTCCGGGGATCGTCGGAAGAAGCACCTCGACGAAGACGGTTCTGACATCGCCAGGCAGACGGGCGGTCGCCGTGTCGAGATGGGTCTTCGTCAGGACGCTGGCGGGCCAGCCGCTCGCGAGGATGATGTCGGTGGCCGGAAGACGACCGCCATACGAGCCTGGGCCGGTCGTAAAGGCACCGAGCGGGCTCCTGATCGACAGGGTGTGATTGCAGCGGACGCAAGAAGCGGCCCGCAGCGGCTCGATGTGTGAGACGAACCAGGTGTTACTCCCGACAAGATAATCACCTTGCTGCAGACTGGAGAAGTCTCCGATCAGGCTGGCGCTGCTTGCATTGCGGTCTTCAACGCCTGTGAGGGTGAGAGACACGCTCGGGTCGAAGACGGCCATCACCGTTCCGATCGGTGCCACGGTGAGTGGATTGACGGCGTTGGTCGGGCGAAAGATCGAATAAGGGCTGCCCAGGCGCTGGGCCGCCTTTGCGAGGCCACTGGCGATCAGCGCGTTCAAACCGCCCTGGTTCATGACGCTCAAACCTTGATCGCGGTGCTCGTCCCGATGGACGGGCCAGGTGGGATTCCAAGAAAGCCGCACAGGCGAATGCGCCAGGATGTGAAGAGCGCATCCCGATCGCCGAGCTCACTTCGGTTGTGACGCCAGACGGCGGCCTGGTCGGTGTCGAGATTGGCGCTCGCACCGAGCAGTGCGATCTCCAATGTGTTGAGTTGCGACAGATAGCCTCGAACGACGACAAGCTCGGAGGCGGACAGATTTGCCAGGCGATATTCGAGCGTTCCGTAGACCGTGAAAAATCGCCACGACTGAAATCCGGACGCTCCCGCCCCGTAGGCGGGATATCCGCAAAACCGACGCGCGTCCGTCAGCTCGGTGTCGATGAGGGGTCCCATGGTGGCATCCGACATGATGACCTCTCAGCGTGCGAGGAACATGGAGGGAACAATGATACCGGCCGATACGACAGCGGAACGGAGTGCTGCACTCGGGTGGATGCCCTCGAGGCTTGCGGAACCAAGATCGGAACGCCAAACCCCGGGATTGCCGGGATCCTCAAGGTAGGCGTCATCGTCGATACAGCCGGCGAAACCCCACGCCTTGGCCGAGCCGCGGCACCAGGTGTTGAAAGCCTCGCGTTGATACTCGATCGGCGTTGCCGTTGAGCTGACCGATCTGGTTCCGAACCCCAGCGTCGTGCCGGACGGGATGGCGCCGATGACCGATCCCGAGGGTGGCGTCAGCGTCAGGCTTGTTGACGAGTTCACCGCAGTGACTGTGGTACCCGCCGGGATGATGGTGGACGTGGCGTTCTGATAGGCGGCGTATTCTCCTGTCTGCACACCAGAAGTCGACCCGACCGGAACCGTGACGGCCGCGCCGGACGTGCCTGCGGCGGTGGCGGCCGTCGTGGCCGAGGCTTGCTGTTGCAGGAACTGGCCGGCCGCTGTGGTCCAGCCGTCGGTGCTGTCGGTGGTGGGCGGGACGGTGAAAATCCAGACCCGGTCGCCGGCTGCGATCAGCGGCGTTGCGATCGTTTCGAGGTAACCCTCGGTGGCCGTGGCACTCTGGGGATTTCCGGAGGCGTTGATGTCGTTGCGGGCGTATTCCAGCAGCACATCGGTCGCACCGATCTCGGCGGCTGCTTGCTCCACAAGCTGCAGGTTGACGCTCATCTGCAACCCCGAGGTCGACCCGCGGCACAGCGAAGCCCAGGGCACGGTCTGTCCCAGGGAGCGCTGCATATAGCCCATGTGTCCGTAGCTATCGGCTGCGTCTCCCGTCCCGGTACAGATGCTGTCACCAGCCAGAAGAACGCTGGGCGTGGGTTGTGTCACTTCGCCGAGAACCGTCCATGGCGCAAAAAAGCCGCCGCCGCTGTTGGAGGGGACGTAGGTGTCCATCGCGTGGTCCCCGAGCGAGGACGTGCTGCGCTGCGAACCCTCTCCTGACAAGCGGGTGGCGCCTGACGATGGCGCCGGGTAGTCGCCCACGTAGAAGCCTGTGGCACTCGCCGTCCATGAACCCCGCACCGAGAATTGCGAGAGCGGCGCGAGCGACACGCCGATCGGGTCGCTGTCGTAGAAATGTCGTGCAGGCACGATCGCGACAGTCTGGGCATCGCCCCAGGTGGCCTTGTGCGAACGACCGGTGATGGTCAGCACCTGTCCTGCGGACAAAGCGCCTGTGGTCGCGGTTGTTCCTGCCGAGTTGGTGAAGGTGAGCGTCAACGTCGTGACGTTGCTTGAACTCACGGTGGGCGTGACCGACGTGATCCATGAACCGGACGCGATGTTGGTGCCGACGACGCCGAGACCGACATCGATGCCGTTGCCCGCACTGCCCTGCGCGACCTGGACGGTCACCGAGGTTCCGCCCGAGGCCACGGCCGAGGCAACGACCGCCGAGAAATACGACGAGGGAAGCGCTACCGCGGCATCGCCTGTCATGGTCACCTGCCGCGGGATTTCACCGATGTTCGAGATGTCGGAGCCCATGTAGGACAGCTTTAATGCCTTGACGCCGAGGCCGCTCGGAACGGTGCACACCGTGCTGTCGAAGATATAGGTGTCGGTCGCGTCCCAGCTTCCGGAACCGGTCGGGCGTCCACGACCGCATACGGGAACCCACCGCGGCGCGGCTCCCACCGAAACCGTGGTCGGTGTCGTGTAAGGTGGCGAAAAGGAGCCGGCCTGTGCCACGCTGCCGAGCGCAACCGCGGCGAGAGCCGCGAGGGAAGTCCGCCCCGCTGCGACAGCAAGCATGGTGTTCACGGATAGCTCTCCGCGCGATACGAAACCGATCCGTTCGCCGGAAGACAGGAGATCGCGGTCGACGGCACCCAGCCTGGGGCATCGCGCTCGTAGCCGCCCTGAGCATAGACGATGAAGGACGCGTTCGTCGCGGTGGGTGTACTTCCGTCATCCGTGCAGTAGAGATTGGCGCCGCCCGCAGACGAGAAGTTCCAGATCTTCATATGCAACCTGGTCACGCCCGACGATGCGGCAGCAAGCACGCTTCCGGCCGCACTCAACGATCCCGCGTTCACCGTTGGCGCGCCGGTGATGCCCACGGACTTCACGGCGACTGTGCCGGCAAGCTCGGTCGCGATTGTGCCAAGCCATCCCAGCAGGCCGGTTCCCTGATTGGTGGCACCCGAGGTCGAGCTCGCACCATCAGCCGTGTCGGTTGTCGTGATCGTCCCGCTCAGCTGCTTGGTGATGTCGCTGAGCCAGCCCAGCATTCCGCTGCCACCGGTCGGCATTGTGGCGGCCGTGATCGCAGCGCCGTCGGTGGTGTCCTGCACGATCAACGGGTTGCTCGAACCGACGGCCGTCCCACCTTCGGTCAGGTAGACGGGCCAAGCGCCGGCCGCCGACGCGGCGGTGCCCTGTGCTGCGGTGAAGGTCGTCGCAGAAGTGCTGCAGCCGACGATGCAGTCGACCTTCAGATTGCCCGAGCTGTCGATCTGCAACGGCAGGGACTGGCCGCTGCTGAGCGTCGGCAGAGAAGCGTTGTAGCCCGCATAGATCTGGCCGCTCCACTGTGCCCAGGCGTTCGGCGCGCCGAAGACCACCGAGAGCACGGGCAGGGCCGCGATACCGAGCCGTTTCATAGTATTTCCTTTGGACAGAGTGGCCGTCTCTCCGGCCTGTCACGCCTGTTGCTGGCGTTGCGGCTTCCGGCCGGGCCTCAGAGGCTTTCGATCACCACGGCCCGCTTGAGGTAACTGTTGGTGGCAGTCGGAATGATGCTCGTGTTCGCGGTCAGATCGGTGGGAAGTGCGAAGCCGCCGATCCAGTACCAGGACTGTGCGATCACCTGCCGCAGGCGATCGAGCGGCTCGCGCGTCACCATGCAAATGCCGTCGACCATCTCGATCAACGACGTCTCGGCATCGGGGATGTCGAGATGACAGGTGCCGCCGAAGTCGCCCTCGACCAGCGCGCCCTGGCCACAGACGATGGCGCGGTGGATCGGTCCGGCGCCCAGCGAGGCCTGCTGCGGCGCCTCCGTGGTAGGGATGAAGCGCACACCCAGCAGCTCGATGATGCTGCCCGTCTGGTAGGCTTCCGAGCCGTAGGCGCCGCGATAGAGATACTTGAAGTCACCGTCGCGGAACAGGCCGAGCAGCTGCGTGTCGTCGAGATAGCAGTGGTAGGCGCCTTTGATCGTCGGCACGTTGTTCGAGCGGAGTGCGGCCACCGCTGCCAGGACGGTCTGGATGCCCAGCGTATCGCCCGGCATGAAGTTGGACGCGCCGTAAACACCGTTCGGCGCGGTCAGGGACGCGGTCGTGCTCCGACCATTCGGACGCAGCACGAGAGGCGCGATCGACGCGATGACCGGCTGGCCCTCGGTGCCGTCGGATACGCTGACATTGGTGTAGAAGGTCAGCGTCCCGGAGATCCCGCCGGGTGCGGTCGAGCTGTTGGCAGCGTCCGCCGCCGCACCGATCAGGATATAGGCGTCGGCGCCGACCGTGACTGTCATCTCGGCCGAAGCGGCGACCAGCGTGACCTGGCCCACGGAGTTGAACATCGTCTGGAAGCCGCGGATGTCGTCGACGTGAACGGTGGACGACGCCGAAGCGAGCGACGTGGTCACGCGCGTGTTTCCACCCAGGTAGCCGCCGACACCGCCGGCCGAGCCGCCGAACAGTGCGTTGCGGGCGAGACGGTCGAGCGATTGCATCGCCTGAACACCGTTCGTGCGTGCGTTCGCGAGGAACTGCGAGGAGATCCCGACGCCCTCGGTCACCATGTTCAGGTCGATCGTGTCGCCATACTGGTTGATCGCCAACACGTACTGCTCGACTGCCCAGCTGGAAGGATTGAGGCCGTTATCGAAGTTGGTGTTGGCGGACGGCGACATCGGCGTCACGACGGGAGCCTTGAGACCCTTCCGGGTCTTGGTGATGGTCTCACCGATGCGGTTGGGGAAGAGTTCCCGGTCGGCGATGGCCCGGAAGCCAAGCCGCGACGTCAGGCCGTCCTCGAACTCGCGGGCGAGAAAGCCCTGCTGGATAATCGGCTGAAGCTGTGCTGGAAAGTTTGAAACGGGCATCGATTTCGGCCTCTTTCGCGGCCGCGCCAGTTGGCGCGGCTAGGCTTGTGAAGTCAGGGGCGGCGAGACAGAAGGCGCGCTCGTTCGGCTTGCCATTGCTCACGTGTCAAGCTGCGTGCGTCGACCAACTCCGGCGCCGCCGGTACTGGGGCCCGTGCGATCGGGCTCGTCGTGGCACCGAAGCTGGCCTTGTCTTTACCGTTGGCAAAGAGATACGGCTTTGCGGCTTTCAGATTCGCGATGACGCTGTCCGTGCCTTCGATGGACCCGTCTTCCCCGAACGTGATGGCCGACATGTCGGCCAACCTGAGCCCGTCGAGATCGACGATGCCCGCGCGGACGGCTTCGCTGCGAAGCTCCGCTCGCAGGAGCCGTTCGCGCGATTGCGCGCGCAGCGTCGTCAAGGCCGCATCATGCTCCGCCTGCGCCGACCGCAGCTGCTCGCGAAGGCGTGTCAGTTCGCCGCGGCTCCGCTTTTCCGCGTCCTCGCGTGTTCTTCCTTTGTCGACGGCCGTTTCCTCGGCCGGCGTCGATGTGGGCCCGTTGTCGTCGGTCTGGTTGGTCATTTGTCCTCTCCGCTTTCAGTCGCGTCCTCGGCGATCCTTGCCGCTTCGGCCGCCGAATCCTCGATGTCGTAATTGCCTTCGACGACCGTACTTGCCGTCTCCCGGCTCATGATCCCGGCGCCGACCAGCGTCGCCAGGGTAGAGGCCTGTGCCTGGCGATCGGCGTAGCTCGGCGCAAACCAGGCCGGCCAGCGCAAGCCGAGACCCGAGGCGTCGAGCTTGCGGTAGCGCTTGCCCATCACCTCGATCCCGCCGGGCAATCGCTCCGAGGCGAGACAGACAAAACGCAGGATCTGAAGAAGCGCGCCTTCGCCGTAGGAAATGCGAAGACGGTCCGCGAGCCAGATCAGGCCCTGCGCCATCAATTCCATCGCGCGACCGCTCTGCGCGGCTCCGACCCGGTCCGGATTGACCCGGTTTCCGTGGACGGATTCGAGCGCGATGCTGCGCAATTCCTTGACATGCGCCAGCACGGCCGCCGCCGCGTTGCCGTTGATCTCGAGAAGTTTTGCATCTCCTTCGGGCGGGAGAACGAGCGCCGTCGCAGCGCCACCCACGCGATCGCCACCGAAGCCGTTGCCGCCATCCTTCAGCACCAGCGTCGGATCGGAGCCGTATTTGAGGCCGCGCCCCGCCTGGCTCAGGAGATAGTCGGTCTCGATTACCGTATCGATCGCGGGCGCGAAGGTGCACGCGCCGTCGACACCGCCCGCGACGTCGCCCGGAAGATTTCGCACCCATACGATGGGTACGAAGCCCAGCCCGTGCTTCACGCTGCGTTCCGGATCCTGTTTGTCCTGTGGCACAAGAGAACCCACCGGGACGGGCAGGAACCAGCTCTCTCCATCTTCGTCCCAGACGCGCTTGAACCAGTATTTCCCATCCGCATCGACGTCATAGCCCTGTGAACAAAGGGCGGACCCCGTGACCTTGAAGCGCTCGGTCACACGCACCAGGCGGCGGGAGTCCTCGCGCGCCCACTCGGGTTGCAGATAGGCGGTCGAGAGGACATCGAAGAACGGCCGCCCCGCGACCAGGCGGAACAGAATGGCGACCGAGCCGATGCTGCCGCGCGTCGCCGCCAGCAGCATCGTCTCGTTGAGAGCTGTTTCCTTGATGACCTGGCGGAGAGCACCGACGGTTTTTGCCGAGGAGGCCATGATCGCCGGGAAATGACCCTCGCTGAACAGCAGCGAGACGGAGTCCTCGACGACCACGCGGCACAGTCCGGTACGAACGGACGGACGGCGATCGCTCAAGGGCACGTACTCACCTGCCCCGCTCCGCTCGGTCGAAAACGGATAGGGCAGCCCGTCATACTGCCGCCCCTCGAGCGCCGCTTCGAAAGCCAGGAGACGCGCGGTACGCTCGGGGAAGTCGCGGTCGCGGGGCATTGTCGCTCGGAGTGAAATCCAGTCCATCGATCAACGTCCCAGGCTGAAGGTAACGGGGCGAGACGAACTGCGCTCGAGCGATCGGGCGTAGAGATAGTAGCCCGTTGCATCCACGATATGGTCGTTGCCGCCGCCCTTGTCGGGCTCGTTCGACCCGTCGCGATAGACGAGCCGCTCGTAGGCCGAGATCGAGTGCGTGCAGCCCGGATCGACGAACGCGCTTCGTTCACCGGTCGCGCTCTCAAATCGTGCGTTCATCACGTTGGTTCGATCCCGCACGGGCGGATGGCTGTTCAACGCGACCACCGTGAATCCCATCTCGCGCAGGATACCGATGTCCGTACGTCCCTGCGCGGACGTACGACGTTGCGCGCCTGCAGGATCGGGATACACGCGGATGTGGTCGTGCGCGCCGGCGCGGCCGTAGCGGCGTGCGATCTCGGCCGCCATCTCGTCGGTGTTCGACGTGGGAAGGATGATCTCGGCGATCTGAAAGGCAAGCGCGCCGCGCTCCTGCCACACGGTCGCCGACATCGGGTTGATGTTGAAATCCATGCCCACATGGACGGGAAGTGCCGGATCATACGAGCGTGCGACGACGTTCGACGCGCGGCTGAACGCGTAGATCACGCGCCCGGAGAACGTCTCGAAACTCGCGCAGTATTCCTGGCGGAAGCTCCTCGCATCGAGCATTGCGCGCGCGCTCTCGACCTCCGTTTCCGACACGTTGCCTCCGTCAACCGTGGTGAACAGGAACGAGCGCGTGTCGGGCGTTCCACCGGGCTGTCCGCGCATATAGGCGTCGTGCAGATGGTCGAAGCCCTTCGGGGTCCCGACAAAGAGTGCGTGCCCTTGCGGTGCCGACAGCATCGGCCGGATCGTCTGCGGCCAGCTCTCGCGACGGCAATCGGCCCATTCGTCACCTGCAAAGAACCACAGGCCGGCACCGCGCAGCGCGTCGTGCTGATCGAGACCGACCAGTCGTATGACGTGACCTGAGCGGAGCCGCAGCGAGCAATCGGTTTCGTACGGAGCTCCCTGCAGCCACCGTCGAGGGATCACCTGCTTGAGCCGGCTCCACATCACGCGCTTGGCCTGAGCAAAGTTGGGGGCGCCGTACCAGATCTCGTTCTCCGTTCCGATCTTGTGGGTGACCGCGAGCCGGGCGGCGCGCCGGAGCTCCTCCGCGAGGAGGAAGCTTTTCCCGAAGCGCCGCCCGCACACCGCGACCCGGAAACGTGCGTCCGGTTTCCACCCGGCCTCGTAGATCTGCCACTGGGGCCGGGTGAGCCCGGTACGCGCGCCATTCACGCAACGCGTCCCCGTTCGACCAGCGGCGGATCGCGATCCTGCGAAATTTCACCTTCGATGTTGCCCTCGGACGCCACCAGGCGACCGCCGAACTTGGCGGGACGATTGGCCTTGAGAAGGAGGATCAGAAGGCCTTCGCTGTATCGGTGTGCGACGGATTCCATCTCCCCCTCCGTCTCACCGGATGTCGCACCATTGCCACTGTCTTCACCCGATCGCGTTTCCTTTTTCTCGCGACGTCGAACGGTGGTACGCAGCTCGTAGCCCTGCATCGCGCGGCGCATAGCTTCGGCTTCGAGCTCGTCGGCGATGTTCTCGATCGCCTCGCTCCAGAGCTGGTCGAAGGCGGGGTCGGCGGCACGCTCGCGGGTCGCCTGCCAGCGCGTGAGGCCGGTTTCCTCGCAGGCGGACTTGACGGTCCTGCGGCGCGCGAGCGCTTCGAGAAACAGCAGCTTGACTTCGTCTGTCATGCTGCCTGCTGGTGATTGCGAACGCGCTTGCATCCCGATGCGCGCGTTCGTCCCGCCCAGTGCGGTTCCCTTTCCATCCTGCATCTTTGGTTGTCCTGTCCGGCAGTTTTGTGTCAGTTGGCACGATTGCCGATAGGACGCGGCGGCTCCGGTGAAAGGATTCTGGAGCCGCCGTTGCGAAGATGAGGGTGTCTTCGGCTCCGGTCAAAAGGTTGTGATAACGGAACGGTCGAACGGAAGGAGAAGCCGGTTGTGTCAGAGAAAAACCGGAAGCGGGTAGTCGGGACGCTGACCCGACAGGCTCTCGCAGATGGCGCCCTAGGTCTTCGGGTGACCGGGCGGGAGGGGTGCGGAGGTTATCATGCCCCGGTCGGCGCCGGGTGCCGTCTCTCGCGCGCCGATCGCATAGGCGCGCTTGGCGAGGACGCTGCGGCTGACGCCAAGAGCTCGTTCGGCGGCGCGGAGACTGACACGACGGCGTGTCAGGAGGTCGCTCAGGGCGTTGTCTAATTCGGAAGACCACTGCACAGGTTTTGGCATTGTGGGGCCCTTTTGACCGTTGTTGATCTGCAACGGAGAGTGGGCGTGGCGTCGAAGACGTACAAGCCGGAAAGACCAAGAATCCCTTAACTCGACCGTTTCTATTATGCCGTTCGTGCCGGAATAACTTAGTGGCTGGGCAGTACTCGACGCGTATTCTCAGAAAGCTTTGCGTGCGTACTTTCGTTCTTCTATTAAATACGTATTTGTCTCATCAAGGGCGAAGCGGACTCGGAAAGCGGATCGCAATCGACGGACGGTTCGACGCGCCGAGCTCGTCTCATCAGACGAGCAGAAGACTTCAATGGCGGGTGTTGTCGCGTCGGCGGCACCTGGGCTCGCCAGCGATGACGAGTGCGGCGCCCCCGGCTCTCTGCAGGATCAGCGGGGGCGACAGCCCTCTACACCCGGCCGATCGGCGCTCCGCTCGAACGCTTCAGCTGCTAGATTCGTCGGGAAAGAACTGGCGCAAACCCCTGTTTCTGCGGCAAATGTTCCGATCGACGGGCGCAGCCGACCGAAGCGTCAGTGCCGCATCCGTGCCAGGATCGCGCAGGATTTCGCGACCTTTGCAGCCGCCGGCCCCGCGCAAGCCTGCGCTCCGTCGGGACGACAGGCGCTGGCAGCCGTGTCCATGTCCGACGCGAAGACATCCCGTGCCACCGCCGTCTCGCCCTGCT
>CAXTVZ010000026.1:0-2023 GCA_964247685.1 uncultured Acetobacteraceae bacterium | reverse complement strand
GCCGTGTCCATGTCCGACGCGAAGACATCCCGTGCCACCGCCGTCTCGCCCTGCTCGTTCTCCGCGAGCGCGCTTCCGCTCGGCGCGTTCGACGATTCCCCGGTCAGGTCGGTGAGCTGCTGTTCGGCGGTGTGCATATCCTGCAAGGCCGTGAGGCAGGCGTTCGACGGCGTCGCGCCCGACGTCTTGATCACGTCGATCTCGGCGTTCACCTGCCCCTGCAGAGATGCCATGCCGCCGGGATCATCCGCACGCGCCGGCGCGGCGGAGACGGCGGCGATGGCCAGGAGGAAGGCGGTACGCTGCAACATCCTGATCATGAAATCGGCAATCCTGACGCCAGCATGTCCAACAGGCGCGTGCGCGCGCCCGGCACCGCCTGGTGCCGCTGCCCGAACGCGTCCCGGGACAGAAAATGACCGGTCAGGCGAAGTCCGGCAAGCAGGTCGTCACGGGTGGCGTCCCCGTCCTCGCCCTCGAGCAGGAAGCGCGGCAGGGGAAGCAGGCGCGCCTCCCATGCGCCGGCGGCGGCGGCCGACACGGCGCGCCCCGTGCGCGGAGAGACGAAAGCCAGCCCCTCTCGATCACCCGTCACCGCGCATCGGTCCAGATCGAGCCCGAAGCCCAGGTCGCGCAGCAAGGCGAGCTCCCACCGTACGAACGCCGCGAGCGGGGCCACGCCGTTCACCAGGCGCGCCAGGAGGAGGAGGAGAGCGTCGTACGCGTCCTGGACCGCGACCCGCTCGGCCAGAGCTCCGGCCGCAGTGGCACAGGCCGCCGGCACGGCTGCCAGCAGAACGGCGGCGTCGAGCAGGCGCGTCATCGGGGCGTCGACCAGCTCGCCGGAGAAGCTGCCGAGCTGCTCGCTGGTACGCGCGACCCAACGCACCTGCACGATGTTGCCGGTGTCCCAGACCGACCGGTGGCGTCGGGAGGACCCGCCGCGCACCAGACCACGATACAGCCCATGCTCCGCGGTCAGCAGGAGTGCCAGCGCGTCCCCTTCTCCGTGGGGCACGGCCTGCAGAACGATCGAGAGCGCGTCCCACTCCACCGACGCCGCTCGCTCAGTCGCGCCGGCTGCGGTGCGGCACATCCACTTCAGGATCGTGCCGCACCGTGGTGGTCATGCCCGGTGTCAGACCGGAGCCGGGATGCCTGCTGCCGCAGCGACTTCGGCCGCGAAGTCTCCGGTCTCCCGCTCGACGCCTTCGCCGAGCTGGAAGCGGACGAAGTCGGTGAGCTTCGCCCCCGCCTTGGCCACCACCGCCTTCACCCGGCTCTCGCCGTCATGCACCCAGACCTGCTCGAGGAGCACGACCTCCTCGTAGTATTTCCGGATCCGACCCTCGACCATCTTCTCGAGGATGTTCTCGGGCTTGCCGGACGCGCGCGCCTGCTCGATCAGCACGGCGCGCTCGCGATCGAGGGCGGCCGGATCGACCGCGCTCACATCGAGCGCGTCCGGCCGGGTTGCCGCGACATGCATGCCGATCTGGCGCCCGAGGGTCTCGAGTGCTGCGATCTCGCTGGCGGCCTCGATGCCGACCAGCACGCCGATCCGCCCGAGCCCGGGCTTGAGCGCCTGGTGCACGTACGTCGCGACCGTGCCCTGCCCGACCGCGATGCGGCGCGCACGACGGATGGTCATGTTCTCGCCGATCGTCGCGATCAGATGGGTGAGCTCCTCGGCCACCGTCCGGTCGCCGCCCGGGTATGGCGCCGCCTTGAGCGCCTCGACATCGTCGCCCGCGGTGAGCACGAGCTTCGCCATCGTCTCGACGAAAAGCTGGAACTGCTCGTTGCGCGCCACGAAGTCGGTCTCGGCGTTCACCTCGACGATCGCCGCGACCTGGGGCGCGGACGCGACGCCTACCAGCCCCTCGGCCGCCGCCCGCCCCGACTTCTTCGCCGCCGCAGCCAGGCCCTTTTTGCGCAGCCAGTCGATTGCGCCCTCGAGGTCGCCGTCGGTCTCGCCCAGCGCCTTCTTGCAGTCCATCATGCCGGCGCCGGTCTTCTCGCG
>CAXTVZ010000025.1:21067-23484 GCA_964247685.1 uncultured Acetobacteraceae bacterium | reverse complement strand
AGGCTGCGCGGCAAGACCGCGATCGTCACGGCCGCGGGGCAGGGGATCGGGCGCGCATCGGCGCTGGCCTGTGCGGCGGAAGGCGCGCGCGTCATCGCCACCGACCTCGACGCGGGCAAGCTCCGGACGCTGGAAGGCGAAGGGTCGATCGTCACGCAGGTACTGGACGTGCTCGACGCCCGCGCGATCGCGGCGTTCGCCGCGGCGATGCCCGCGCCGGACATCCTGTTCAACTGCGCCGGGATCGTCGCCCACGGCACGATCGCCGAGTGCGACGAGGACGCGTTCACCCTGTCGCTCGACCTTAACGTGCGCGCCGCCTACCGGATGATGCGGGCGTTCCTGCCGGGGATGGTGGCTGCCGGCGGCGGCTCGATCATCAACATGGCCTCGGTCGCGTCCAGCGTGATCGCGGTGCCGAACCGGTTCGCCTACGGCGCCACCAAGGCGGCGGTGATCGGCATGACAAAGTCGGTCGCGATCGACTACGTCGCCCACGGCATCCGCGCCAACGCGATCTGCCCCGGCACCGTCGAGAGCCCGTCGCTGCAGGATCGCATGCGGGCACTCGGCGACTACGACGCGGCGCGTGCGAGCTTCGTCGCACGCCAGCCGATGGGCCGGCTCGGCACACCCGACGAGATCGCGAGCCTCGTGGTCTATCTCGCGAGCAACGAGTCCGCCTTCATGACCGGAAACGCGATCGTCATCGACGGCGGCTGGACCAACGCCTGAGCTCTGCCAACGCTGCTTCTGAAAGACTGGACATCACATGAAGCTTCTCCGCTTCGGTCCCAAAGGGTCCGAGAAAGTCGGCATGCTCGACGCGCAGGGCGGGATCCGCGACCTGTCGGCGCATGTCGCCGATCTCGCGGGCGAGGTGCTCGAGCCCGCGGGCCTGGCCCGGCTCGCCGCGATCGACGCCCACGCGCTGCCGCCGGTCGAAGGCGACGTCCGGATCGGCCCCTGCGTGGGCCGCGTGGGCAAGTTCATCTGCGTGGGCCTCAACTACGCCGACCACGCCGCCGAGACCGGTGCTCCCATCCCACCCGAACCGATCCTGTTCATGAAGGCGACCAGCGCGATCACCGGCCCCAACGACGCGCTGATCATCCCGCGCGGCGCGGAGAAGACCGACTGGGAGGTCGAGCTCGGCGTGGTGATCGGCGCCGAGGGCCGCTACGTCGCGGAGGACCGGGCGATGGAGCACGTCGCCGGCTACTGCCTGGTGCACGACGTCTCCGAGCGCGCCTTCCAGGCCGAGCGCGGCGGCCAGTGGACCAAGGGCAAGTCGTGCGACAGTTTCGGGCCGATCGGGCCGTGGCTGGTCACGCGCGACGAGATCGTCGATCCCCAGCAACTCGCGCTGTGGCTGAGCGTCGATGGCGAGATGCGGCAGAACGGCTCGACGCGCACCATGATCTTCTCCGTGCGCAAGCTGGTCTCCTACATCTCCCAGTTCATGAGCCTGCAGCCGGGCGACATCATCTCCACCGGCACGCCGCCGGGCGTCGGCCTCGGGATGAAGCCGCACCCCGTGTATCTTCGGCCCGGCCAGACCGTGCGCCTCGGCATCGAAGGTTTGGGCGAGCAGCGTCAGGTGACGGTCGCGAGCGACTAGCAGCGGACGACGGCCCGGGCGCGAGAGAGCCCACCACCGGATTGTTCGACCGGACCGAGCAGGCGCCCAACCTCACCACCGGCCGGCCAGCTCGTGCCCGGGCAGCGCCTGCCGACCGAGCAGGCGATCGTGGCCGCAGCCGGAGTGAGCCGCACGGTGGTCCGCGAAGTACTCGCCTTGCTGCGGGCGCGCGGTCTGATCACGACGCGCCAGGGGCTCGGTGCGTTCGTCTGCGTGGGCACGCCCCGTTCGCGGACCGTGGTCGCAATGCCGTCCCGGCCGTCGTAACGATCTGAATCGCTGGTGGGACAGCATTGACGCTCGCATTGATACCAGCTTGCGGCGGGAAGTGACCGAAACATCCTCCACCGATCGCCCGGATCATGGCAATCCGGCGGAGGTCCGACGCGCCGCCTTGCAACGCCCGCGTCGCGACCTTCGACCACAATCGCCAGATAGCCGTTCGTCAGGCCTCGGAGACGGCGCGCCACAGGTCGATGCCGCCCTCGGTCGCATGATGATCGATCTCGCGGATCTCGTGATCCGAGAACGCGAGAGCCTTCAGCGCATCGAGCGAGTCGTCGAGCTGCGAAACGTTGCGCGCTCCAATCAGTGCCGAAGTCACGCGCGGATCGCGCAGCACCCAGGCGATCGCCATCTGAGCCAGGCTCTGCCCGCGCCGGCCCGCGATGTCGTTCAGCGCACGGACGCGGCGAAGATTCTCCTCGCTCAAGAGATCAGCCGCGAACGAGCTTCCCTTGGCCGCGCGCGCATCCTGCGGAATGCCGCCGAGATA
>CAXTVZ010000025.1:0-20967 GCA_964247685.1 uncultured Acetobacteraceae bacterium | reverse complement strand
CCGCGAACGAGCTTCCCTTGGCCGCGCGCGCATCCTGCGGAATGCCGCCGAGATACTTGTTCGTCAGCAGACCCTGGGCCAGCGGCGAAAAGGCGATGCACCCGACCCCGAGCTCCTCGAGCGTGCCGAGCAGTTCGGCTTCAATCCAGCGGTTGAGCATCGAATACGAGGGCTGGTGGATCAGGAGCGGGATGTTCTCGGCACGCAGGAGGCTGGCCGCCTGGCGCGTGCGTTCGGCGCCGTAGGACGAGATGCCGACATAGAGCGCCTTGCCCTGTCGCACGATCTGCGCGAGCGCGCCCACCGTCTCCTCGAGCGGCACGTCGGGTGTCGGTCGGTGCGAATAGAAGATGTCGACATAGTCGAGCCCCATCCGCGCGAGGCTCTGGTCGAGCGAGGCGATGAGATATTTGCGCGAGCCGCCGACGCCATACGGGCCGGGCCACATGTCCCAGCCGGCCTTGGACGAGATGATCATCTCGTCGCGGAGGCCGGCGAAATCCTTGGCCATGATGTGGCCGAAATTCTCTTCCGCCGAGCCGAAGGGCGGCCCGTAATTGTTCGCGAGATCGAAATGGGTGACGCCGCGATCGAAGGCGCGGCGGATCACCGCGCGGCCGGTCTCGAACACGTCGACCCCGCCGAAATTGTGCCACAGCCCGAGCGAGATCGGCGGCAGGACCAGCCCTGAACGGCCGCAGCGGCGGAATGGGGCATCATCGTAGCGGGCGGGATCGGGCTGGTACGACATGTCGGCGTGTTCCTCCGGTTCGTCAGATGCAAACAGCGGTCAGAGGATAAAGTTACGGGCCGCCGTTCCGATGGTAAAGGCGTGGCGTCGCGATCCGCCTTGCGCGCGCGAGAGCTCCGGGAGGGCGACGCCCGGGCTCTGCTCCTGCCTGCGCTCGTACGCGGCGGCGTGATGGCCGCGTTCTGAACCCGGGCGCGGCCGCCTCATTGGCCCGCGACATCCAAGGAGGGCATCATGACCACCAGCAGCAAGATACCCGCGACCGATCGTAGTGCCGGAGGCCCCGGCAGCAGCGACGTCAACCGCGACGAGGCACCGCAGGACAATGCGGGTGCCAAGCACCAGCACGACGAGGCGTCGCACAAGCACCCGAACGAGCAGGCAAGTACGGGCAAGGGCGGCAACATTCACGAGAAGCGGCATCCCGGCGAGGGTGGCCGGGCCTAGTGGCGGGACTGCGACCAGAGTTTTAGGGCCGCGCCGCCTGTCAGCTTGCCGGCGGCGTTACGTTCAGCGCTGCGAGGATGCGGATCTCCGGATGACTTGGGTGGTGACGAAGAACGCTGATCGTGGCCGTGTCGAGCCAAAAATGCCGGGCAAGGCGGATATCGAGCGAGATCCAGCGCGCGATCAGCGCGGTCCCGAAATGGCCATGTGAGAAGAGCGCCACCGTTCCTCCCGCCGCGACAAGGCGCATGAGGAGTCGGTCTGCCCGGGTCGTCACGTCGCCCGGCGTCTCGCCCTCGGGACCGCCGTGCTCGAAGACGCTCCAACCTGGTGACGCGGCCTGGATCTCCGGAGAGCGCAGGCCTTCGTAGGCGCCGTAATTCCATTCGGCGAGATCGGGCTCCACGGAGGCTTGCGACCCGAGGCCCGCCAGCTCGCAGGTGTGCCGGGCGCGGAGCAGGGGGCTCGTCATCACACGGTCGAAGCGGACCGCCGCGAGAGGTGAGGCGAGGCTGCGCGCCTGGTCCTCGCCGATCGCGGTCAAGGCGAGATCCGTGCGGCCGGTGTGACGTCCGTCGAGCGACCATTCTGTCTGGCCATGGCGGATGAGGTAGATGCGCGCACTCGAGTCAGACGGCACGGCGACACCTCCGGATCCTTCCCGAAAGCTCTGCCAGAGGCGGAGGGCGCTGCGCAATCGCGACGACGCAGAAAGCAGGGCGTCTGGCCCTTGGACCGCGGCAAGGAGCAAAGGCCGTCAAGGAGTCTGCCAGATCTAAAGGCAGTCTGGGTCGCTCGCCGGCGTGACGATCCGGGCCGCTGGCGACGCGGCGCCCGCTCCGGTTCCGGTCTCCGACGATCAGCATCCAGCCCGGCGCGCGAAGCGGATACGGGACGGCACGTGGTCCCGGGGCTGTCGGCGCTCGGATCCACAGCGCCGGTCAGACGCTCGGCTCGCAGAGTATCGTTCCTCGCGGACCGAAGCGTGCATGCCACGTTCCCGGCACTCCGTGGCGCATATCGGCGGCTCACCCGTGACTTCGGGGGGCCGCGACCCTATGTCGGACCTCGGACGTGATCTGGGCGGGTGGGGATAGTGCGGATAGACCGTGCTCCGCCCGCGGAGCCGTGAGATGGACCTGCTTGTGGACGAGCCCAGCACAACGCCCGGCGCGGAGCGCCTTCAAGGCCCCGGCGCGGAGCACATCCTCAACCTCCCCGATGCGAAGCGGCTGACCCATCTCGAGGCGCTCGAGGCCGAAAGCATCCACATCATGCGCGAGGTGGTCGCCGAGTGCGCGCGCCCGGTGATGCTCTACTCGGTGGGCAAGGACAGCGCGGTCATGCTGCACCTCGCCGCCAAGGCCTTCGCACCGGCAGCACCCCCGTTCCCACTCCTGCATGTCGACACGACCTGGAAGTTCCGGGACATGTACGCGATGCGCGACCGCATGGCGGCAGAGCTCGGGATGGAGCTGATCGTCCATCGCAACCCCGAGGCCGTGCGGCTGGGCATCAACCCGTTCGACCACGGCTCGGCGATGCACACCGACATCTGGAAGACCGACGGGTTGAAGCAGGCGCTGGCCGCCGGCGGCTTCGATGCGGCGTTCGGCGGCGCGCGCCGCGACGAGGAGAAAAGCCGCGCCAAGGAGCGGATCTTCTCGTTCCGGAGTGCGACCCATCGCTGGGACCCGAAGGCGCAGCGCCCCGAGCTCTGGCGGCTGTACAACACGCGCCTGAGTGCGGGCGAGTCGCTGCGCGTCTTTCCGATCTCGAACTGGACCGAGCTCGACATCTGGCAATACATCCATCTCGAGCGCATCCCGATCCCCGACCTCTACCTCTCGGCCGAGCGCCCCGTGGTGGAGCGCGACGGGCAGCTGATCGTGGTGGACGACGAGCGTTTTCGTCTGTTGCCGGGCGAGCGGCCGCAGTTGCGCCATGTCCGCTTCCGCACGCTCGGCTGCTACCCGCTCACGGGCGCGGTCGAGAGCCGTGCCGTGACGCTGCCCGCCATCATCCAGGAAATGCTGCTTACGACCACCTCTGAGCGGCAGGGGCGAGTGATCGATCACGACCAGGCGGCTTCGATGGAGCGGAAGAAGCAGGAAGGCTATTTCTGATGGCGCATGTCTCCGAGCTGATCGAGCGGGACATCGACGCCTATCTGGAACGCCATCGCACCAAGTCGCTGCTGCGTTTCATCACCTGCGGATCGGTGGATGACGGCAAGTCGACGCTGATCGGCCGGCTTCTGTACGACAGCAAGATGGTGTTCGCAGACCAGCTCGAGGCACTGGCTGCAGATTCCAAGCGGCTCGGCACGCAGGGCGAAGGGATCGATTTCGCGCTGCTGGTGGACGGCCTGGCCGCCGAGCGCGAGCAGGGCATCACGATCGACGTCGCCTACCGCTTCTTCTCGACCGACACGCGCAAGTTCATCGTCGCCGACACGCCCGGCCATGAGCAGTACACCCGCAACATGGTGACGGGGGCCTCGACCGCCGACCTCGCGGTGATCCTGGTCGATGCGCGCAAGGGCATCCTCACGCAGACCTGCCGCCACAGCTTCCTCGTCCATCTCGTGGGAATCCGCCACGTCGTGCTGGCGGTGAACAAGATGGACCTGGTCGGCTGGTCCGCCGACGTGTTCCGCAAGATCGTGGCCGATTACGCCGCCTTCGCCCGCGAGATCGGCATCGAGGCGGTGGTCGCGATCCCGATTTCGGGCCTGACCGGCGACAACATCGCGACGCGGAGCGAGAACACGCCCTGGTATGCCGGCGAGACGCTGATGGAGCATCTCGAGCACGTCGCGATCGACGAGGATGCCGAGCAGCGCGGCGCGTTCCGGATGCCGGTGCAGTGGGTGAACCGGCCGAACCCGGATTTCCGCGGCTTCGCCGGCATGGTGTCGTCAGGTCGCGTGCGGCCCGGCGACGAACTGCGCGCGCTGCCGTCGGGTCGCACGAGCCAGGTGGCAGCCGTGTTCCTCGGCGCGACCGCCATCCCGGAAGCACGGGCAGGCCAGTCCGTCACCCTGACGCTGACCTCCGAGGTCGACGTATCGCGCGGCGACGTGCTCGCGACGGTGGACGATCCGGTCGCGGTCGCCGACCAGCTCTGCGCCACGCTCGTATGGATGGGCGGCGATCCCCTGCTGCCCGGGCGCTCCTACTGGCTCAAGCTCGGCACCCGTTCGCTCGGCGCGCAGGTCACCGCGATCAAGCACAAGATCGACGTGAACACGCTCGATCATGTGAGTGCGAAAACGCTCGAGATGAACGAGATCGCGGTCGCCAACCTGTCGCTCGATGCGCCGATCCCGTTCGCGCCGTATGGCGAGAGCCGCAGCCTCGGCGGCTTCATCATGATCGATCGCATGACGAACGCGACCGTGGGCGCGGGCTTCGTGCAGTTCGCCCTGCGGCGCGCCGACAACATCCACTGGCAGGCGCTCGACGTGACCCGCGAGAGCCGCGGCGCGATCAAGGGCCAGCTTCCGGCGGTGCTGTGGTTCACCGGCCTCTCGGGCTCGGGCAAGTCGACGATCGCGAACCTGCTCGAGAAGCGGCTGCACGCGATGGGGCGCCACACCATTATCCTCGACGGCGACAACGTCCGCCACGGACTCAACCGCGATCTCGGCTTCACCGATGGCGACCGGGTGGAGAACATCCGCCGCGTGGCCGAAGTCGCCCGGCTGATGACGGATGCGGGGCTGATCGTGCTGGTGTCGTTCATCTCACCGTTCCGCACCGAGCGCGATCTCGCACGGTCGCTGCTGCCGCGGGGCGAGTTCTTCGAGGTGCATGTGGCGACCCCGCTCGCGGTCGCCGAAGCGCGCGACCCGAAAGGCCTCTACCGCAAGGCGCGTCGCGGCGAGCTGGCGAATTTCACCGGCGTCGACAGCGCCTATGAGGAGCCCTGGGCCGCGGAGCTCACGCTGGATACAGTGCGCGCGACGCCGGAGGAGAACGTGGAGCGCCTGGTCGCGATGCTCGCCGAGGGCGCCCGTCTCGGACCAGCCGCGATCCCGGCGTGACGGCGTTTTCCGCAAGCGAGCTCGCGGCACTCCTGCCGTCGGTGCGTCTCGTGGCGCTGATCGCGGGCGATGCCGCCGCCGCTTTCGCGGGTGCCGCGGAGGCGCGGACCAAGACCGATGGCAGTCCGGTGACCGTAGCCGACGAGGCCGCTAACGCGGTGATCCTTTCGGGCCTGCGCCATCTCACGCCCGCGATCCCGGTGGTATCGGAGGAGGCGCCGCTTCCGCCGGATGCGGGCGCGCTGTTCTGGCTGGTCGACCCGCTCGACGGCACGCGCGAGTTCCTCGCCGGCAGCGGTGAGTGGACGGTCAACATCGCATTGATCGCAGCGGGGCGGCCGGTGCTCGGCGTGGTGGCGGCACCCGCGCTCGGCATCGCCTACGAGGGTGCCGGGCCCGGCACCGCCGCCATCGTCGCGCCAGGGAGCGTCCGGCCGATCCGTGCGCGCGTCCCCGCGCCGGACGGGCTCGTGGTGGTGGGCTCGCGCTCGCACAACGACGCCGCCGCGATGGAGCGCTTCCTCGCGGGGCGGCCCGTCAAGGAGTTCCGCGCGGCGGGAAGCTCGCTGAAACTCTGCCTGGTGGCGGCGGGCGAGGCGGATCTCTATCCTCGGCTCGGGACCACGATGGAATGGGACATCGCGGCGGGGCATGCGGTGCTGTTGGCGGCCGGTGGCTCGATCGAGACGGTCGAGGGTGCGGCCTTCACCTACGGCAAGCCCAGCTTCCGCAATCCGCATTTCGTGGCGCGTGGTGCGGCGGCTGCACCTGAAAGGAACCACGCATGAGCGGGCTCGCAGTGCTGAGCTACCATTTCGGCGGCGGCGGCGATCATGTCGGCTGGATCGCCCACATGGTGGTCGGCAGCATCATCAACGGCCTGATCTGGAGCGTGATCTTCCGGCTCGTCTCGCACCTGACGCTGCCTCAGGCGGTGTTGCTCGCGGTGGTGGTGATCGGGGCGATGTTCCTGTGGGCGCGGTCGCGCGATCGCGCCCGCTGGTGACCGTGGCCCCCCGGGCCTGATCGCGGTGCAGGTCTGGCTCCGGCTGCTCCGCATCGGCAGGCAGGCGTATCGGGCGACCGGTCGTGCGCCGCCGAGCCATGTCTCGCGCCTGCAGTTCCGCGTCGGTCTCGGCGACATCGACGTCAACCTGCACATGAACAACGGCCGCACCGTGACCGTGATGGATCTCGGCCGGATCGACCTGCTGATCCGGACCGGCGCCTACCGTGAGATGCGTCGGCGCCGCGTCACCGGCGTGATCGCCGCCCAGCGCGTCCGCTATCGGGCGGCACTCGCCTTCGGCGACAGGTTCCGCCTGGAAAGCCGCATCCTCGGCTGGCCAGACGAGGGCGTGATTTTCGACCATCGCGTGTGGCGCATCCGGCACGGCCGCGAGACGCTGGCCGTGACCGCGACGGCCCGCTTCGTCTTCATCCCGTGGCGACGGCGCATGCAGAGACTGGCGCCGGCCGAGGTGCTGACGGGGTCGAGATGGGCGGGCGCAAGCCCGGCGATCCCGGAGCCGATGCGGGCCTGGCTGGACGCCGAACGCAGGATGTTCGCGCGCCCGACCGGCTGATCAGCCGAGCCGGAGCCGGCCGAACAGCGCCATCATCAGGCTCTGGCAGAGATGGGCGAGTTCGGGGTCGTAGCGGTGTCCCTCGTCGCGCAGGAAGGCGTGGGCGCCGAGGAGCTCGTGCCAGCTGAAGCGCAGCGAGGCGGCTTCGAGGCGCGCGCGGATCGTCTCGCGCCCGGCCAGCGGGACGTGCGGGTCGCCGCGGCCGAACACCAGGAGGAGCTCGCCGCGGATCTCGTCCGCGCGGGCGAGCGTGTCGTCCGACTTCCCCGCGCCGAGCGACGCGCTGTGCAGGTCGGTCGGGTAGAAGCAGGCGCTCGCGCGCACATCCGCCTGCAGGGCCGCGCGGAAAGCGAGATGGCCGCCGAGGCACACGCCGGCCGCCCCCAGCGCACCGGTGCAGGCGGGGTGGGCGGCGAGGAAGTCGAGCGCGGTGCGGGTGTCGGCGTCGTAGCCGGCGACGGGCTTGGTGGTTTTGAGCGCGTTGCCCCGGTCAGTACCGGGCGTGTCGTAGGCCAGCGCCGTGCCGGGTGCTTCGTATTCGTGGTAGATTTCCGGCATCGCGACGACGAGCCCGGTGCCCGCGAGAAAGGCGCCGAGCCTGCGGATCGGTGCGGTGACCTGGTAGATCTCCGAGAACAGCACCACGCCGGGAAAGCGCCCATCGGACGCGGGGCGCAGCACGTGCGTGCGCATCGTGCCTGTCGGCGTCGGGAGATCAACGGATTCGAGCTCGCGAATGATCATCCGGGGAATGGTGCCCAGGGGCGGAATCGAACCACCGACACTGCGATTTTCAGTCGCATGCTCTACCAACTGAGCTACCTGGGCCCGCGTCTCTCGCGGTTGCGCGACGGCGCGGCAGGGTGGTTACCCCGAACCTTCGGAGGGATCAACCTCCCGGTCGGCGTTCTCTTCGTCGGTCACCGGTATCCGGTAATGGCCGGTGAACCAGCGGCCCAGGTCGACATCGGCGCAGCGCGGCGAGCAGAACGGCGCGTGGCGTTCGCGTGCGGCGTAGGCCGGCACCGATCGGCCGCAGACGGGACAATGCGTGGCGCTCAACTCGGGTCGGCCTCTTCGATCCGCCAGGATGCGGCGGCAAGTCGCGCATCCGTGCGCAGCATGAGGGGAAAACCGGTGGCGCGCGCAAGGTCTGCGCACAACACGGCGTCGCGTTCGATCTCGTGGGCGAGCGCGGGCGAGGCGACGAGGCGGCGTGCGGCATGCCTCCCGGCTGCCGCCTGCGCCAGTGCCGTGCCCGCGTCGATCGCGCGGCCATGCAGGGACGCGCGGAGCTCGTGCAGCGCAGGCCGGCGGCGCGCGCGCACGATCTCGGCGAAGCCCAGCGCCGAGAAGCCGAGCAGGCGCGGCCGGAGCGGGTCGGCTCCGAGGGCCGCCGTGATCACCGGCGCGAAGGCCGCGCGCTTGCGGGCGGGCAGCCCTGCGGCGTCGATCACGATGGCGCCCGAGAGATTGCGCAGGCGGATCTCGTGCAGAAGGCGCGGCATCGCGTCGCGGTTGGCGGCGAACAACGCCGTGTCGCGCCGGCCGGTGGCGTCCGAGGCGGTGGCCGTGTCGAGGTCGATCGCCACGAGCGCCGCGGTCGGCTCGATCGTGGCGCGCATACCGCCGGGCAGGGCCAGGGTGCGGGCGCCGAGGGTGGCGATCGCGTCGAGGGCGGCGTCCGCGGTGTCGCCGTCGTGCCTGAGCACGGCGCCTTGGGTCGCGGCAAGATGCGGGTCGGAAGTGGTGACGGGCAGCGACGGGTGGATTGCGCGCAGGTCGTCGAGCGGCGAGGGACCGTGGGCGAGGCGGCGCATCTCGCCTGGCGCTTCGTTGGCGGCGGCCGCCGCCCGCATCGACAGGCGCGGGCCCTTGGTGCCGAGGCTCGCGCGGATGATGCGGACGCGCACGGCAGCGCCCTCGGCGGCCGGCGTGTCGCATTCGCGATCGGGCAGGAAGCCGTCCGCCTCGTCCGCGAGCGCCACGAAGCAGCCGCCCAGCGCCGTCACGCGTCGCGTCACGCGGCCGAGATGCTGGTCGCCGAACCCGTCGGGGCGGCCGGGGCGCCAGAGCGCGTAGTCGGCGAGCGCGCCCGCCACGATCGCGGCGATCTCGATCTCGCCCGGCCGTGCCCGGAGCCGGATGCCGTCGTTCACGGGATCAGGCCGAAACCGCGCAGGAGCTGAGCGGTCTCGAACAGCGGCAGCCCGACCACGCCGGAGTAGCTGCCCGACAGGAACCGCGTGACGGAGGCGGCCCGGCCCTGGATCGCGTAGGCGCCGGCCTTGCCTTCCCACTCGTCGCCCTCGAGCAGCTGGTCGATCTGGGCGGGCGTCAGGCGCGAGAAGACGACCTGCGTGTCGACCAGGCGCGAGGCGAGGCGGCCGTCGGGGGCGCGTAACGCCACGCCCGTCAGCACGTGGTGGCGCCGCCCCGACAGGAGCGTGAGGAAGCGTCTGGCCTCGTCGCGGTCGCGCGCCTTGCCGAGTGCCCGGCGGCCGACCGCGACCACGGTGTCGGCGGCGAGCACGGGCAGGTCCGCGTCGGGGAACGCGCATGCCTTTTCGCGCGCGAGGCGAAGCGCGGTGGCGCGCGGCAGTTCGTCGCGCCGCGTGGTTTCGTCGATGTCGGCGGGTCGGATCGCGGCGGGGACGACGCCGATCTGGCGGAGAAGCTCGAGCCTGCGCGGGGAGGCGGAGGCGAGGATCAGCAAGCGCCCGACTACTTGAACCTGAACGTGATGCGGCCCTTGGACAGGTCATAGGGCGTCATTTCGACATTGACCCGATCTCCGGCGAGCACGCGGATGCGGTTCTTGCGCATCTTGCCGCTGGTGTGGGCGAGGATCTGGTGCTCGTTGTCGAGCTTCACCTTGAACATCGCGTTCGGAAGCAGCTCCAGCACGGTGCCGCTGAACTCGATCATGTCTTCTTTGGACATCGTTTTCCTATCAAACCGCGGTCGGCCTCAAGGACGAGGTCCCGCGGCAGGCCTGCGCTCCTGTTCTCTATAAGGGGCGGAACATGATGATCGAGGCGGCGGGGGTCAAGCGACGGGCGTTACGACTGTCCCAGGCGGAGGGCGATGCTTCTGGCATGCGCGCCCAGCCCCTCGGCCTCGGCCAACGCCACCGCCGCCGGTCCGATCGCGGCCAGACCCGAGTCGCTGGCTTCGAGCCAGGTGGTGCGCTTGAGGAAATCGAAGATCGACAGGCCTGATGAGAAGCGTGCCGCGCCGCCGGTGGGCAGGACGTGGTTGGGGCCGCCCACATAGTCGCCCACCGCCTCCGGCGTCGCGTGGCCGAGGAACACCGCACCCGCGTGACGGATGCGGGCGAACAGCGCGTGCGGGTCGCGCGTCACGATCTGCAGGTGCTCCGGCGCGATGCGGTTGGCGAGCGCCGCGGCCTCGTCGTGGTCGCGCACCAGGATTACCGCCCCGTGGCGCTCCCAGCTCGCGCGGGCCACCGCCTCGCGGGCGAGCGTCGGGAGCTCGGCGAGAACCGCGGCGGCCACCGCGTCGGCCAGCTCGGCATCGGTCGTGACGAACAGCGCCTGTGCGTCCTCGTCGTGCTCGGCCTGGGCGAGGAGGTCGACCGCGAGCGCGCGCGGGTTGCCGGTGGCAGCGTCCGCGATGATCAGCACCTCCGACGGGCCGGCGACCGAATCGATGCCGACACGGCCGAACACCTGTCGCTTGGCCTCGGCGACCCAGGCGTTGCCGGGACCCACGATCCGGTCGACCGGAGCGATCGTGGGGGTGCCGTAGGCCAGTGCCGCGATCGCCTGCGCGCCGCCCACGCGATAGACCTCGTCGACGCCGGCGCGCCGGGCGGCGGCGAGAACGAGCGGTGCGAGCACGCCGCGCGGGCTCGGCACGCACATCGCGATCCGGCCGACGCCGGCCACGCGGGCCGGGATGGCGTTCATCAGCACCGATGAGGGATAGGCGGCCTTGCCGCCGGGGACGTAGATCCCGACCGCGTCGAGCGGGGTCCAGCGCATGCCGGCGCGCGAGCCGTGCTCGTCGGTGAGCTCGAGATCGGCGGGTCGCTGGGCTTGGTGGAAGCGCTCGATGCGGCGGGCTGCGAGGTCGAGGCTGGCCGCGAGTTCGGCGGGGATGCCGGCCGCAGCGGCAGCGATCTCGGCCTCGGAGATGCGGATCGTGCCGGGGGTGAGTTGGTGGGCGTCGTGCTCGGCGGTGAGCCGGATCAGCGCCGCGTCGCCGTCGCGGCGGACCGCGTCGATGATGGCGGCGACCGGGGCGGCGACCGATGCCGCGACGCCGGCGCGGTCCGCCAGCAATGCTCCGAACGCGGCCTCGAAGCCCGGATCGGCCGTCGCGAGACGCTTCACTGCGCGGTGACGGCGGCGCGGATGCGCTCGACCAGCGCCATGATCCGCTCGGGGTCGGTCTTCAGCGCCGTGCGGTTGACCACGAGCCGGCTGGTGACCGCGGCGATCGGCTCGACCTCGACCAGGCCGTTCGCGCGGAGCGTGGAGCCGGTCTGCACCAGGTCGACGATCAGGCGCGAGATGCCCAGGCCAGGGGCGAGCTCCATGGCGCCGTTCAGGTGCACGATCTCGGCGTGCACGCCGCGCGCGGCGAAATGGCGGCGGGCGAGGTTGGGGTATTTGGTGGCGACGCGGACCTGCGACCAGCGACGCGGGTCGTCGCCGAGGGCGGCCTCGGCCGGTTCTGCGACCGACACGCGGCAGCGCCCGATGCCGAGATCGACCGGCGCGTAGAGCTCGGGATAGTCGAACTCCATCAGCACGTCGGCGCCGCAGATGCCGATCTGGGCGGCGCCGAACGCCACGAAGGTGGCCACGTCGAAGGAGCGGACGCGCACCAGGTCGATGAGGGGGTCGTCGGTCGGGAAGCGCAGGCGGCGGTCGCCCTCCGCGGCGAAACCGGCATCCGGGACGATGCCGGCGCGGGCCAGCAGGGGGGCGGCCTCGCGCAGAATGCGGCCCTTCGGAACCGCGAGGATCAGCGGCGCTCCGGCGTTGACCGGCATGCGGGGCGCAGGGAAGGTTGCTGTCATGCGGTTGGCCTTCGGAAGGCCAGGGGCGCTGCCCCTGGACCCCGCTGGGGACTTGTCCCCTGACCCCATCTATGAGGCGACCCGCTTCGCATCGATCAGTCCGTGATCCGCTCGATTGCGGCGCCGCAGCCGGCGAGCTTGCGCTCGACCTGCTCGTAGCCACGGTCGAGATGGTACACGCGGCTGAGCACGGTCTCCCCCTCGGCGGCCAGCCCCGCGAGGATGAGCGACACCGACGCACGGAGATCGGTCGCCATCACCGGGGCGCCTGAGAGGCTGGGCACGCCGCGCACGATCGCGGACGAGCCATGGACGTTGATGCGGGCACCCATCCGGACCAGCTCGGGGACGTGCATGAAGCGGTTCTCGAAGATCGTTTCGGTGATCATCGAGGCGCCCTCGGCCACCGACATCGCGGCCATGTACTGGGCCTGCATGTCGGTGGGGAAACCCGGATACGGCTCGGTCATGGCGTCGACGCCGCCGAGTTTTCCGGACCGGCGCACGGTGAAGCCGTCGGACTCCTCGGAGATCTCGAGGCCCGCCTCCTGCAGCGCGCGCAAGAGCGCCGAGAGATGCGACGCCTTGGCACCTTCGAGATGCACCTCGCCGCCGGTGACCGCGACGGCGCAGGCATAGGTGCCGGTCTCGATGCGGTCGGGCAGGATCGGGTGGCGGGCGGCATGCAGGGTGCGGACGCCCTCGATGCGGAGGCGGTCCGAGCCCATGCCCTCGATGCGGGCGCCCATCGCGTTGAGGCAGGCGGCGAGATCGCCGATCTCGGGCTCGCGCGCGGCATTGACGATCTCGGTGAGGCCGCGGGCGAGCGACGCTGCCATCAGCAGGTTCTCGGTGGCACCCACCGAGGCGAAGGGAAGCACGATCCGGTTGCCGGTGAGCCCGCGCGGGGCGTCGGCATGCACGTAGCCGCCTTCGAGGCGGATGGTCGCACCCAGCTCCTCGAGGCCCTTGAGGTGGAGGTCGACCGGCCGCGTGCCGATCGCGCAGCCGCCGGGCAGCGAGACGCGGGCCTCGCCCACGCGGGCGAGCAGCGGACCGAGCACCAGGATCGACGCCCGCATCTTGCTGACGATCTCGTACGGGGCCTCGTTGTTGGTGATGCGGCCGCCGAGAGCGAGCACGCGGCCCTCCTCGTCCTGCTTGTCAACGGCGATGCCGTGCTGGCGCAGCAGGGCCACCATGGTGCCGATATCGGCGATCAGCGGCACGTTGCTCAGCACCAGGCGCTCGTCGGTGAGCAGGCCGGCGGCGAGCAGGGGGAGGGCGGCGTTCTTGGCGCCCCCGATCGCGATCGATCCCGAAAGAGGGCGGCGGCCGCGGATGACGAATCTGTCCATGGGTTTAAGCTATAGCCCTCAGAGGCGGGGCAGGGCGACGCCGCGCTGCCCCATGTATTTGCCGGCGCGGTCCCGGTAGCTGGTTTCGCAGGGCTGCTCGCCCTGCAGGAACAGGAACTGGCAGATCCCCTCGAACGCGTAGATGCGCGCGGGGAGCGGCGTGGTGTTGCTGATCTCGATCGTAACCTGGCCTTCCCATTCGGGCTCGAGCGGGGTGACGTTCACGATGATGCCGCAGCGGGCGTAGGTGGACTTGCCGAGGCAGATTACCAGCACGTCGCGCGGCACGCGGAACACCTCGACCGTATGGGCCAGCGCGAAGGAATTGGGCGGGATGACGCAGACCGCCGTCTTGCGGGTGACGAAGCTGTCGGCCGAGAAATCCTTCGGGTCGACGATGGCGCTGTCGACATTGGTGAACACCCGGAACTCGTCGGCGACGCGGGCATCGTAGCCGTAGGAGGAGAGGCCGTAGGAGATCACGCCGTCGCGGCGCTGCGCCTCGACGAAGGGTTCGATCATCCCGTTCTCCATCGCCTGGCGGCGGATCCAGCTGTCCGACAACACGGGCATGGCAGCGCCGCTCCGAGAATGCGGGTCGGTCTAGCTCAGGGTGTTTCGTCCGGCAACACGGGCGGGTCGCGCTCGACGGGCGCGTCCGCCCGCGCGCGCGCCTGGGCCTTCCGCTTGCGGAGATTCTCGCGCAGCGCCTCGGCCTCGCGCTGCTCGCGGGCGCGGCGCGCCTGGAGCGCCGCGTCCCGCAGGTTCGGAGTACGGTCCTGGTCGGTCGCCATCACGCGACGTTAGCATTCTCCGGCGTCGCCGTCAGGCGACGTTGGCATCCTCCCGCGTCGCCGTCAGGCGACGTTGGCATCCTCGTTGCGCTGGGAAAAATACTGCTCGATCTGGCGGGTCATGCGCGGCTTGTTGCCGGCGAGCTCGAGCACGCCGAACTCGTTGCGGCGCAGGTCGGTGGCCGGGTCGTAGTTGTTCTCGATCAGGATCTGCCAGCGATCGGTGTATTTCCGCGCGGCCTTGGAGCCGTGGAAGCTGTGCTCGATCGTGCCGGCGGTCCAGCCGACGCGGTCGTTGATGTGGCGCACCGCGTCGTTCTGCCAGCGCAGGATGGGGGCGGCGTAGGCGGGCTCGATGTTGCGCGGGATGCTGTCCCAGGCGCGGCCGATCGCACCCAGCGCCATGTGGTGGTCGCCGGCACCCAGGATCGCGGTCTCGAGCAGGCCGCCCACCCGGACATAGGCGTCGCGCGTCATCGCCCAGGCATAGCCCGGGTGCGCGAACACGTAGCCGGTGTCGCCGCCGCAACGCGGGCCCTGCACGATCGGGCGGCCGGTGCCGTAGACCCAGCCGAAGGAGCGATGGATTTCCATATGCGCGTCCTCGGGGCCGAGGTCGTAGCAGGTGTCCCAGGGCTGGAGCAGTCCGTAGTGCTGCAGCCCGTGCACCGTCTCGCTGGCCCAGTGCGGGCGGCGGAAGCGGATGTCGGTGTCGATCCAGGCCATGGTGCGCCAGTCGCGCGGCAGGTGGCGTACGCCGAGATTGATCAGGCACTCCTTGTGCCAGAGCATGGTGCGGGCGCGGACGCCGACATGGTTGATGTGGGGGCGCCCCTCGAGCGCGAACGGGCGCTCGCCGAAGGCGCATTCGACGACGGTGAGGTGGACGCCGCTGTCGAGCATGTGCTGCTCGAACTCGAGGTAGAGCCTGTCAGGTGTGGCGAAGCGGCGCGGGTTTTCGCGGACGGCAATCACGTGGAGCAGGTCGGCGCGCATCGTGGTCTCCGGCGGGAGGCGCCACGCTGGTGCTGCTGGTGAGGATTGAACTCACGACCTCTCCCTTACCAAGGGAGTGCTCTACCACTGAGCTACAGCAGCGCCGCCACCGGGGAATGGCGGCGTTCCTAGCGTGGCGACCCCCTCAAGTGCAAGGGATGGGGTGCGAGGATCAGAGTGCCGGTGGCCGCGTCACTTCCCGTTCGCGATCACCGTGATGAAGGGCGCGGCCGCGGTCTCGAGGTCGCCGATCAGCTTGCGCGCGTCATTCAGCATCGCATCGATCACCTGGCCGTCGGCGGCGGCGACCGCGGCGCCGGCGAGGATCTTGTCGATCCGCGCTTCGGCCGCGTCGATCGTGGGTTTCATCGAGGGGTGGGCGATTTCAACCTGCTGGGCGATGCCCTTGGCGATGCCGTACAGCGTCTGGACCGCCGCGATCGACGCCTGCGCCGCGGCCAGGCCGGCCACGACGTCGGTGGCGACGACGGCGGCGGTTGCACCGCAGCCGGCCAGCGCGAGGGTCAGCGCGAGTGCTGCGAGCGGGCGCGCCACCGCCTTGACTGTGGGAGAGGTGAACATCGGATACTCCGGGGGGCTCGGGTGATGCCGGAGTAACGGTGTCTTTACTTTCCTGCTGCTGAATAAGACCTGTCACGAGGGTCTTGCTGGATGCGGGAAGGGAAGAACAGTTATTACGCTCTTCGCACGTGTCATGGTACGATACTTGCGGCTGACGAGGCGACGGGGCTTCTGTCTCACGGCGGGGGCATTCCTCTTCTGCTGCAGCTGAGGGGTGAGCGTTCGGGTGCGCTCGCGCGTGCCGATGGTGGCCCGATCCGGCTCGCGCCCACCGAAAGCAACCGACTGGTTCCGTGTGTTCTGTCCGCCGATCTGCCGGACGCGGCACTCTGGATCCCCGGCAGCCGGCTGCTGACCCCGCTGCCCGGCGGCGCTGTCGCGTTCGACCGCACGCATGTGGGCGGGTGGGAGATCCTGACCGCCGCGCCGACATTGCTCGGGCAGACCGCCTTCGCGCCGCTCGACGCCTGCGAGGCGATCGACCTCACGTCTCCCGATCTTCCGGCGGACATCGTCGCGGTGCGGCTGGCCGATCTGCCGGAGGCGGCGCTGCGGGCGACGGCGGAGGTCCTGGCTCGACGACCCGACTACGACCGCATCTTTCCTGCGCTTCGCCTGGCCCTGTCACGCGGCCAGGCGCGCAGCGTCTGGCACAGCCGGGAGCATCTTGCCGGCGGCATCGCGGCCTATGGCTGGGAGATCGGTGACCACAGCTACGGCGCGCCCACGATCGTGGACGGTGAATACGGCACGCTGCGGATCGGCCGTTACTGCTCGATCGCGAGCGAGGTGCGGATCGTGCTCGCCAACCACGCGACCGAGACCGCGACGACCTACCCCTTCGCGGCGCTGCGCCGGTTCTGGCCGTCGGCACCGGACGATGTGGCCGACCATGTCGGCGCCGCAGTCGAGATCGGCAACAACGTGTGGATCGGCGCGGGCGCCACCATCCTGCCCGGCGCCCGGATCGGCGACGGCGCCATCGTGGGCTCGGAGGCGGTGGTCGCGCGCGAGGTGCCCCCCTACGGCGTGGTGGTGGGCAACCCCGCCCGTGTCACGCGGCAGCGCTTCGACGACGCGACGGTCGCGCGGTTGCTGGAACTGCGGTGGTGGGACTGGCCGGACGACAAGGTCGACCGCTTCGTGCCACTGCTGTTGTCGGAGGACCTGTCGGCGTTCCTGGATGCTGCGGAAAGGGACGGCGCGGACGAGCTGTCGCAGGCGGCGTAGAGAGCCGGGGCTCTGCCCAGAGTCCCGCCAGGAGGGCTAATGTGATGCAGGTCCAGGATCGCTGATCCTGGCGGGGTCCAGGGGCGGAGCCCCTGGCCTTCTCAGCTCCCAGTCTCCGCCACCCGGTCCAGCAGCCGCGCATGCGCCCGCGCTCCCCGATGCAGGCACACGAGCTCGAACTTCTCGTTAGGTCCATGCACCTGGTCGTCGTCGAGCCCGAACCCCATCAGCACGCTATCCAGCCCCAGGATGCGCTTGAAGCTCTCGACCACCGGGATCGAGCCGCCGCTGCCGATCAGCACGGCGGGACGGTCGTATTCCTCGGTGAGTGCCGCGGTGGCCGCCGCGATGAAGGGCGACCCGGACTCGACCTCGATCGCCGGCGCCGCGCCGAAATGCTCGAACGAGACGCGTGCGTCGGCGGGCGCCCGGTCCCGGACGAAGCGTTCGAAGGCGGCGGCGACCATCGTGGGCGACTGGCCGGGCACCAGCCGGAACGACACCTTGGCGTGGGCCACGCGCGCGATCACCGTCTTCGCACCGTGCCCCTGGTAGCCGCCCCAGATGCCGTTGATGTCGGCGGTCGGGCGCGCCCACATCCGCTCGAGCGGCGCACGCCCCTGCTCGCCTGCCGGACGGGCGAGACCGATGTCGCCGAGGAACTCCGCCTCGTCGAAGCCGAGCCCGTCCCATGCCGCGAGCTGGGCCTCCGAGACATCGGCAACCCCGTCATAGAAGCCGGGGATCGCCACCCCGCCGTCCGCGGTGTGCAGCTCGCCCAGGATGGCGGTGAGCGCGTTCAGCGGATTGAGCGCGGCGCCGCCGTAGAGGCCTGAATGGAGGTCGCGGCTCGGTCCTTCGAGCGTCACTTCCACGTAGGCGAGGCCGCGCAGACGCGTGGTGACGGCCGGCGTGCCGACGTCCCACATGCCGGTGTCGCTGACGATCGCCACCGCGGCCGCGAGCTCCTCGCGATGCGCCTCGAGATACGGCTCCAGGCTGAGGCTGCCGATCTCCTCCTCGCCCTCGATCAGCACCGTGACCGGCACCGGCGGCCCGCCTGCGACCGCGTGCCAGGCGGACAGCGCCGCGAGCCACGTCATCACCTGGCCTTTGTCGTCGACCGCGCCGCGCGCGACGATCCGCCGGCCGTGTGGGCCGTCGACGATGGCGGGCTCGAATGGCGGCGTGTTCCAGGGCTCCAGCGGTTCGGCCGGCTGGACGTCGTAATGGCCGTAGAACAGGAGGCGCGGACCGGGGGCCCGGCCCGGATGCGTCGCGAACACGATCGGCTTGCCCGCGGTCGGATCGACGCGGACGGTGAAGCCGATCTTCGTCAACGCGTCGGCCAGGAACGCGGCACTCGCCGCACAATCGGCATCATGGTCGGGCTGCGCGCTGACGCTCGGGATCCGCAGGAGGGACGCCAGCTGCGTTTCCGTCGCGGTTTCGCTCATGCGCAAGGCGTCGAGGACGGCGGGAAGAGTGGTGCTCATGGGCGTCGATCCGAACCGTAGGTGTTGAGGAACATCGCGACATTGGCCGTCACGATCCCATCGATCTCCGCCTCCGAGGCGCCGGAGTCGAGATTGAAGCAACGCTGCATCCAGAGGCGCGCGCGGCAGAGAGAGGCGAATTGCTCGGCGGCCAGTTCGAAATCCTTGATGCTGAGCTGCCCGTCCGCCGCGCGCGCGCGCAGCCAGTTCGCCATCTCGTGGATGCCACGCTTCGGACCGGCCTCGTAGTAGATCTGCGCCAGGTGCGGAAACTTGCCCGCTTCCGAGAGCACGATGCGGTGCAGGGTCTGCAGCGGGGGTGAGAGCAGGCTCTGGATCATCCGCCGCGCGATCCCCGTCAGTGCGAGCGCGATGTCGGTGTCGCTTCCGGCGGCCGCGTCGGCATCGGCAGCGCCGAGGATCCAGGCGCGCTTCTCGCTGGTTTCCTTCTCGACGAAGGCGCTGAACAGGTCGGACTTGCTGGTGAAGTAGTTGTACAGCGTGCCCTTGGACACGGAGGCCTGCTCGGCGATCCGCGACATGCTGGCGCCGTCATAGCCGAACTCGTTGAACACGCCGGCGGCGCCCTCGATAATCTGTCGGCGCTTGTTGGCCGGATCGCGCGAGGCGGGTTCTGTCTCCGGGGCGGAGGCCGACACGTTTGACAACAGCTCCTCACGCCCGGATGGCGACGGTTCAAACCCGCCCGCTTCGCGCCGGCGGTTTGACGATCCGGGAAAACCGGATAGCTTGTCAACGCTGACCGAACGGATCGGTCAGAAGCGGACACGGTCCCGTGGCGGGCAGGTGGTGCTGCAAGGGGGATTTGTGCGCGCGAGACGCTCTCATCGTGTCGTGACCCATTGCGGTGCAGGCGGAGCCGGGCCGCGTCGCGCCGGCACGGCTGCCGTCCTCGCCACGTTTCTCCTTGCGGGCTGCACCGTCGGACCCGACTTCAAGCAGCCAGATCCCTGGGCGCCCGGTAGTTTCGCAGCTCTGCACCGCGGCGCGCCAGGGGCACTGCCGGCAGGGAGCCTGCCCGACCCCACGCCGCCCGATCCCGCCTGGTGGAACATCTTCGGCGACCGTGAGCTGAGTGCGATCGAGGCGCGGATCGCGCGGTCCAACCTGTCGGTGCGGGAGGCGACGTTCCGCCTGGCGGAGAGCCGGGCGCAGCGACAGGTCACGGCGGCGGCGCTGTATCCGAGCCTGAACGGCACGGGCAGCTACATGCGCGAGAAGCTGCCCAACCGGGTGGTCCAGCGCGGTCTCGACCAGGCGTTGAAGGGCATCGGTCCGACCACCGTCGGCGGCGTTCCGATCACGGCCAACGACGTCGCGGCCGCGCACGCCTATGCGGGGGAGGCGACGATCCCGGCCGTGGACCTCTGGCAGGACGCGATCGACGCCAGCTACGAGGTCGATCTCTGGGGGTCCGTGCGCCGGAGCGTTGAGTCCGCGAGTGCGCAGATCGAGGCCTCGGCCGACGCAAGGCGGAGCTCACTGATCTCGGCGGAGGCGGAGGCGGCGCGCGACTACGTGCAGCTGCGCAGCCTGCAGGCGCAGCTCGCGATCCAGAACAGCAACGCAACGTCGGCGTCCCACACGCTGACGGTGACGCAGCAGCGCTTCACCGGCGGCCTGACCACCGATCTCGACGTGCAGAACGCCCGCGCGCAGCTGGCGTCGACGCGAAGTCAGATCCCGACGCTCGAGAGCGAGGTGTCGCAGCAGATCAACGCGTTGAGCCTGTTGCTCGGCGAGCCGCCGCAGGCGCTCGCGGGCGAACTCGCGACGGCGCAGCCGGTGCCTCCGGTGCCCCCGCGCGTGCCGGTGGGCTTACCGTCGGAGTTGGTGCTGCGGCGGCCCGATGTGCGCCAGGCAGCGGCGAGCCTGCATGCCGCGACGGCCCAGGTCGGCGTTGCGATCGCCGCCTTCTACCCTCAGGTCACCCTGACGGGGAACCTCAACGAGCTCGCGTTGCAGTTCAGCGATCTGTTCACCTGGCAGTCGCATGGCTTCGCCCTGGGCCCGTCGGTCACGCTGCCGCTCTTCACCGGTGGCCGGCTGCGCGGCCAGCTGAGGCTCAACCGGGCCGAACAGGCTGAGGCGGCGGTGGAATACGAGCAGGCGGTGCTGCAGGCCTGGCATGACGTGGACAATGCGCTGACCGCTTATGCGGCCGAGCAGCGGAGCCGCGACCAGCTGCAGACGTCCGTGGGGGCCGCGCAATCGGCGTACGCGCTCGCGCAGGACCAGTATGTGCACGGGCTCGTCACCTTCCTGAACGTGCTCGACGCGCAGCGGACGCTGTTCTCGGCGCAACAGCAGCTGGTGCAGAGCACGGGCAACGTCTCGAGCGACTTGGTGCAACTGTACACGGCGTTGGGCGGCGGCTGGGAGGACACCTTCCCGGCGGCCGATGCGCCGTCACATCCGGACCATATCGAGACGGCGGACGCCACTGGCCAGGGAAAAATCGCCGCCGCTCGATGACACTGCGTTGACAGTGCGGGGCGGGAGGCATAGATACCGCGTCACCGACGGGCTGGAGCGCCGCTAGGCACCTCCGGGCCCGGGACGTTCTTTGACAATTGCATCAGAAGGAAGGGATATGTGGACGGCGCCC
>CAXTVZ010000024.1:17020-23566 GCA_964247685.1 uncultured Acetobacteraceae bacterium | reverse complement strand
CGCTCTCGGCATCGCGTTCCAGGATCACGATCCGGGCGCCGGCCTGTGCCAGCGCTTGGCAGCAGGCCAGGCCGATCCCGCGGCCACCACCGGTGACCACGGCGCAGCGGCCCGTTAGCTGGAACTTCGACAGGTAGTTGATCATCACGGCAGCCCCTCTTCGTCGTGGCGGATGACCAGGATGGCTCCGGGCGCACCACGACACGAGGCCGTCCCGCCGAGCGGTCGGCCATCCCGTGAAATTGGGCCATAAATTTCGTCCGAGCAATGCCGCACGCAGCGCGGTTCCGGTCTCAAACTCTCGCGCTCGCGTCGTCAACGAGGCGGACCCTCGACGTTTGCGATGACCGCTTGCGCAAGCCGCGCCCGTCACGACCGCCGCCTCAAGCCACGCACCTCTGCCCCGATGCCGCGCGTGGCAGAGCGAAACCAGTGTGTAGATTTTCCGCATCCTGATCGAAAACTCGTTGACGCGGGGCTCGTGGCGACATCGCGCAAGAGATCGTCATCGGCCATGCGGACGGCAGCGGCGAGGCGATCGTGCTCTGAAGGCGCGGAAGTTGGGGGCGGGGCTCGGTATCGCCGGTGACGCGCCTGCCGTCCGACCTCAGTTGTCAGCGCCGCAGGAGTTGAACATCACTCCTCCAATTGCGCGCCTGGATCCGGTCTCGCACTGTGACGGCCGCCGACGTGGCATCCGGTTTTCTGTCTCGGCGTCACGCGATCGCACGCGATCGAAACGTCGTCCTGGGCTCAGGGTCAGAGCGGGCCGAAAACTGCGTGGACTGCCGGCTTGCCGCTCCCGACCAGAGACGCCGCTTCTTCGGTCCCAAAGGGCGCTTGGCGCAGTCCAGCAAGGACCAGGACCTGATCTCGAGCATCGACGACACGGCTCGACGCCATCGACGCCGGTTCGAACTCGTCTGCCGGGGTTGCGCATCGCGCACGACGTTGACGCGTCTGCGCAGCCCCACTCATCCTGCCTCGCGGGATCGGCTCGCCGTCAGAGCAGCCGGAAATCCGGCAAGTCGCGCAGCCCGATCTCGGGGCCGGCCGGCGAGTAGACGACGAAGAAAACCATCGTTTCGGTGCCGGTATTCTCCGTCGCGTGGAAGCGGCCTTGCGGCACGTAGATCGTGCACCCGGGACCGGCGGGCCGGCGGACCGGCACACCGGCCTCGTCCTCCACCATCTGCTCGCCGTGTCCGGACACGACGAAGATAATCTCCTCGGCGTCGGGGTGATGATGCCGCGAATGTCCCTCGCCCGGCGGCAGGCGGACCACGCCGCCCGAGAAGTTCTTCGCCCCGTTGACCTCCGGTCCGACCGTGAGCGCGAGCTGGCCCCAATCGAAACCGAAGGCGCGCACGTCGTCGGGATGCACGAGGTTGCCGTGCGGGTGTCCGTCGCGCTTCGCGTCCCCGCCGCTCACGTCGCCGAAGGTGATCGCCTTGAAGTCGGCGGTCTGCCTGGTGATGGCCGCTTCGGCCGGAAGCCGCTCCATCGAGCTCGCCCCGTAGAACCCGTGGCAGCGATCGACGCGCCGGAGCACGTATTCCGCGTCGGCAGGTGCTGCGATCGGTCCGCCATGGCACAGGACGATGATGTCGCTGCGGACCGCGCGCGCGGCGGCGGCGATCGCGTCGATCTCGCCCGCGCAGGCGTCGAGCGACTTGCCGGTCTTGGCACCGATCGCGCCGCCCGTGGTCACGCCCATATGGGCGACCACGATGTCGGCGCCGGCCCGGACCATGTCCCGGGCTTCGTCCGGATTGAAGACATAGGGCGTCGTGAGCAGGTCGAGCGCGTGCGCGGCGGCGATCATGTCGACCTCGAGACCGAAGCCCATGCCGGTCTCCTCGAAGCTGACCCGCATCGAACCGTCGAACAGGCCGACGGTCGGGAAATTCTGCACGCCCGAGAAGCCCAGCTCCTTCAGTTCGGCGAGGAACCGCGGCAGCAGCACGAACGGATCGGTCGCGTTGACGCCCGCGAGCACGGGCGTGTGCCGCACCACGGGGAGCACCTCGGCCGCCATCTCGTGCACGATTTCGTTGGCGTTTCCGTAGGCCAGCAGCCCCGCGGCCGAGCCTCGTCCGGCCATGCGGTAGCGGCCGGAGTTGTAGATCACGATGAGGTCGATGCCGCCGGCCTCCTCGCATTTAGCGGAGAGGCCCGTTCCGGCACCGCCACCGATGATCGGAACGCGCCGGTCGATCATGGCGCGCAGCCGTTCCAGGATGGTCGCGCGAGCGATGGCGGGCATGGCTACTTGCTCCTGTCTGCGATGGCGAACCATTGCGCCACGACCGCGTCGGCGAAGGCCGGGTCGTTGATGTGGCAGGGAAGACGGATCAGGCGACGCGTCTCCGACCACGTGACCGCGTTCTCGATCGCCTCGAACAGCGCCGCGTCGGCGTCCGGATCGAAGAACGGGCCGCCCTCGATGTCGAGCGCGGACACGCCTCGCTCCGGAAGCAGGAAGCGTAGCGGCCCGTCGCACCGGTCGAGCTTGGCACCGAGCCAGCGCCGATCTGTCGGCACTCGTCGGCCGTGGTCCTGACCAGCGTCACGTTGGAATTGTGGCGGTAGCAGAGGCGTCCGGCGAAGGCGGGAGGCACCGTTTCCGGCGCCCAGAAGTTGATCATGTCGAGGGCGCCGACGGAGCCGACATAGGGAAGCCGCGTTCGCGCCACCACGTCGAGCCGGTCCGCTCCGGCCGGCAGCACGCCGCCGAAGAGGAGATCGCAGATCTCGGTCGTGGTGATGTCGAGCAGGCCAGACATCATGCCGCTGCCGGCGAGCTTCTCCATCGTGCGGCCGCCGGTGCCGGTCGCGTGGAAGACCAGGCAGTCATGCGCGTGCTCGAGGCGCTGCACGATCTGCGTCACGGCCGCGGTGGTGACGCCGAACATGGTCAGGCCGATCGCCGGTTTGCCCGATCGGGCCGGGCGGGGAGCGCTCGCCATGGCAACCACCGCCGCTGCGGCCTGCGTCAGGATGATCCGGCTGATGTCGTTCAGGCCGCTCAGATCGGTGACCGACGGCATCATCACGATATCGGACACGCCGACATAGGGCGCGACATCGCCCGAAGCGAGCGTGGAGACCATGATCTTCGGCAGGCCGATCGGCAGTTCGCGCATGCCGGCGGTCACGATCGCGGTGCCGCCGCTGCCGCCGATGCCCAGGACGCCGTCGATATCGGCGAGCGTCAGGGCGAAGCGTCGGAACGCCTCGGTCATCGCCGACACCGAGGCGCCGCGATCACCGCCGAACACGGCGTCCGGTCCGCCGGGATGTGCCCGTGCCACCTCGGCGGCGCCGATGTCGACCGCGATCGGGCATGTCGTCGTGCCGACATCGATCAGAACAGGCGACGCGCCCGAAGCCGCCACCACGGATCGCAGGAAGGCGAGTTCGGGGCCTTTCGTGTCCGCTGTACCGGCGATGAGGATGCGCTTCATGGTCCTCCCCGTCCGACCGCGCAGCAGCTGCTTCGGCCGAGTCGCCCGATCCGGGCGTTGATCGAATGACGAGATGCGCGTATCAAAATGGCATGCTCGTCTCACGCGGACAAGTCGCGACTGCCGGTCCCGTCGCGCACGGCGCGCGCGCCAGAACGAGGCGCCTCATGCTCGACACTGCCGTCGCGCTAATTCAGGAGGGGCAGAACCCCTCGGTCAGCGACGTTGCTGAAGCTGCGGGTGTGTCGCGCGCGACGTCCTACCGCTACTTCCCGAGCCAGGCGGCCCTGGTGAGTGCCGTGGTCGACGAGGCACTCGGGCCGATCCTGAAATGGAACTCCCCCGCCACCCGCGTCGACGAACGGGTGGCAGACCTCCTGGAACTGTCGCTTCGGCGGATCGGCGAGTTCGAGGCGACGTTCCGCGCCGCCCTGCGACTTTCGCTCGACCAGTGGAGCAAGATCAGGGCCGGCACGCTCGGCGTCGAGGCGCCGCTCAGCCGTGGACACCGCATCGAACTCCTGCGGAGTGCCGTGGCACCCCTGCGCGACGCGGCGAGCGAGGATGAGGTCGACCGGCTGGCGAGGGGGCTCTCGCTGGTGTTCGGCATCGAAGCCTTCGTGGTGCTCAAGGACATCTGGAAGGTCGAGCAGGACGAGGTCGAGCGGACGCTCCACTGGGTGGCGCGCGCCCTGATCGCGTCGGTCGCCGGCCGGGGAGAGGCGGTCGCCAAGAACCGGTCTGACACCGCAGATGATCTCGCCCCGCGTCGCCGTGTGGGGCGATCGCCCGGTGCGGATCGGCGCGACCTCGCTTGACGAACCCGCCGCCTTCGGGAGTTGATGCGGCGGCATAATAAACTGTCGCCTGCGGCCATTCGCGGGCGAGATCGGGCCGACAGCAGGGAGCGAAGATGCGCGGATGGCGGGGCCGAACCTTGTCTCGTGCGGATGTCCGCAATGTCGTGCGCCGGCCGGCCGGCTCGGATGTCGGCCGCCGGAACGATGACACCCTCGTCATGACGGACGGCGCGTTCTCCGACGGACCGGCGGGAACGATTGCGGATGCCGGGCCGCCGCTTGAGGCCGTCGCTTTGTCGAAGGCCTTTGGTCCCGTGACCGTGCTGCACGAGCTTTCGCTGGACGCGCGCGCGGGCGAGGTTCACGCGGTCATCGGCGAGAACGGCGCCGGCAAGTCGACGCTGATGAAGCTGCTCGCGGGTCACCTCCAGCCCACGTCCGGCGAGATCAGGATGGACGGCAGAGCCGTCGACCTGTCGAGCCCGGTGGTGGCCGAAGTGCTCGGGATCGCGCTGGTTCACCAGGAGATCCTGCTCGCCCCCGATCTGACCGTGGCGCAGAACCTCTTTCTCGGGCGGGAAATCCGGAGCCGATGGTCGCTGGACGATCGCGCGATGCGAGCCCGCGCGCGGGGTGCCATGCGCGAGCTCGGTGCGGACATCGATCCGGACGCGATCGTCGGACGCCTGTCGATCGCGCAGCGGCAGCTGGTGCAGATCGGGCGCGTCCTGCTGGTGCCGCACCGGATCGTGATCTTCGACGAGCCGACCGCCTCGCTCACCCCTCACGAGACGGACGCGCTCCTGCGGATCGTGTCCGATATCCGTGCCAAGGGCGCGGCTGTGCTCTACATCTCGCATCGGCTGCCGGAGGTGAAGACGATCTCGGACCGCATCAGCGTTCTCCGCGATGGCCGGCTCGTGGCGACGCAGGAGGCCGCCGCGATGGAGACGGTCGACATGGCGCGCCGCATGGTCGGACGGGATGTCGCCAAGCTCTACCCCGACAGGACGCACGACGCGGAGCGGAAAAGCATCCTGCAGGTTCGGGACTTCGTGGTTCCGAATTATGTCAGTGATGCGAGCTTCGATCTCAGGCGGGGCGAGATCCTGGGGTTCGCCGGCCTGGTCGGTGCGGGGCGGACCGAACTGATGGAGGGCGTGGTCGGCCTGCGGCCAGGAAAGGGTTCCGTTCGGCTCAACGACGAGCCGGTGCATTTCGCGTCGGTGACCGCGAGCCTGGACGCCGGGATCGTCTACCTGAGCGAGGACCGCAAAGGCAAAGGCCTGCTCCTCGACCGCGACCTGAAGGTCAACCTGACGCTGGCATCGCTGCGGCGCTTCACGCGCCGCACCGGCATCGACGATGCGGCGGAGGCCGCGGCTCTCGACGATGCGATCCGCGACTTCGAGATCAGGGCCGGTCGCAAGGACGCGCTCGCGGGCCAGCTGTCCGGCGGCAACCAGCAGAAGCTGCTGCTGGCGAAGATGATGCTGCTCGACCCGGCCATCGTCATCATCGACGAGCCGACGCGTGGCATCGACATCGGCGCGAAGCAGCAGATCTACAACTTCATCGCGCGGCTGGCCGACGAGGGCCGGTCCATCATCGTCGTCTCGTCCGAGATGCCGGAACTGATCGGCATCTGCGACCGCATTCTGGTGATGCGTGCGGGTCGGATCGTGGGCGAGGTGGCGGGCGAGCACATGACCGAGACCGAGATCGTGGTGCTCGCGACAGGAGCCGACGCCGAGGCGGCCGCCAGGATGACCACGCTAGGAGACGCCGCATGAGTGCCCGAAGCGTCTCCCGTGACACGGGCACGCGGGGGCGAATGCGCCCGTGGTCGCGGATCGATCTCCGGGCGGTGGCGCCCTTCGTCGCGCTGGCGTTCCTCCTGGTCCTCGGCGCCCTGTCGAGCGACCGCTTCCTGACGGTCGGCAATCTCCTGAACGTGGCGACGCAGAGCGCGTTTATCGCGGTGATCGCGGTGGGAGCGACGTTCGTGATCACCGCCGGCGGTCTCGACCTGTCCGTGGGCTCGATGGTCGCTTTCGTCGCCAGCCTGCTCATCCTGTTTCTGAACACGGGTCTTCTCGCGAACCCGATCCTGCTCATCGCCGTTGCGGTCACGCTGTCGATCGTTGTAGGTGCTGCCTGCGGCTTCGCCAACGGCCTGATCGTGACGCAGGGCGGCATCGAGCCGTTCATCGCGACCCTCGGGACCATGGGCATCTTCCGCGGGCTGACGACCTGGCTCTCGCAGGGCGGCGCGATCT
>CAXTVZ010000024.1:0-16920 GCA_964247685.1 uncultured Acetobacteraceae bacterium | reverse complement strand
ACCATGGGCATCTTCCGCGGGCTGACGACCTGGCTCTCGCAGGGCGGCGCGATCTCGCTCCACTCGCCCGACCTGCAGAGCCTGTGCCGGCCGGCCTATTTCGGAACCGTGCTCGGCGTTCCGGTGCCGATCGTGATGATCTTCGTCGTGGCCGCGATCGGCGCGTTCCTGCTCAACCGCACCGGCTACGGACGCCACGTCGCGGCGGTCGGCTCGAACCAGGACGTGGCCCGCTACTCCGGCGTGCGGGTGGCCCGCGTGCGGATCGTCACCTACGTCCTGCAGGGTCTGTGCGTCTCGATCGCGGTGATCCTCTACGTGCCCCGGCTCGGCTCCACCACGGCCACCACCGGCATCATGTGGGAGTTGCAGGCGATCACGGCGGTGATCATCGGCGGCACCGCGCTGACCGGCGGCGTCGGACGGATCTGGGGATCGATCTGCGGCGCGTTCCTCCTGGAAGCCGTGGGCAACATCATGATCCTGTCGAACTACGCAAGCGAATACCTCATCGGCGCGATCCAGGGTGCGATCATCATCGCCGCGATGCTCGTCCAGCGCTCGCTGATCCGGAAGTCATGACAGGCGACGGCGGGCGAAGCAGGCCTCCCGGTCGTGGGACAACAAGCCTGCACGAGAGGAGAAAACGCATGGGCAAGACAATGGTGGCGGTTGCGGCCGTGGCCGCGCTGACCGTCGCGGCCGGCGGGGCGGACGCGAAGGACTATACGCTCGGCGTATCGGTGCCGACGGCGGATCACGGGTGGGCCGGCGGCATCATCTTCCAGGCCGAGCGCGTGGCCAAGCTGCTGATGGCGGAACATCCGGGCCTGAAGGTCATCGTCAAGACCTCATCGGATCCGGTCGGCCAGGCCAACGCACTCGAGGATCTGAGCACGGAAGGCATGGACGCGCTCGTCATCCTGCCGATCGATCCGAACCCGCTGGTGAACGCGATCAAGGAGGTCAAGTCGCACGGAACGTTCGTGGCACTCGTCGACCGGTCACCCTCGGTCAACGACAGTTCGGTCCGCGACTTCTACATCGCCGGCAACAATTACGGCCTCGGCGCTACCGCAGGAGAGTACATCAAGGCGCACACGCCAGACGCCAAGGTCGTCGTGATCCGTGGATTGCCGATCCCGATCGACCAGGAGCGGCAGAACGGTTTCGACAACGCGATCAAGGGCAGCAACGTCAAGGTACTCCAGAAGCAATACGGCAACTGGAGCCGCGACGACGCCTTCAAGGTGATGCAGGACTTCCTGACCAAATTCAGCGATATCGACGTCGTCTGGTGCCAGGACGACGATATGGGGGTGGGCGTTCTCGAGGTCATCAAGCAGGCGAAGCGGACGGACATCAAATACGTCATCGGAGGCGCCGGCTCGAAGGAGTTCATCAAGAAGGTGATGGACGGAGACAAGATGATTCCGGTCGACGTTCTTTACCCCGACACGATGGTGGCGACCGCGATGGAGGTCACCGCGGCTCATCTGCTCGACAAGGTGACGGTCGCCGGGACCTACACGCTGGACGCGACGCTGGTGACGCCGGAGAATGCCAAGGATTTCTATTTTCCGGATTCTCCCTACTGACGTCGGGAATGGCGGAGCGACATGCGCCGCTTTTCGCGTCCGCGCGCGGTGCAATGTTCGAGCGCCCGACGACATGTCGGCATGATCGCGGAGTGATTGTTCCACTGGCAGAACGGGCGACGCGTCCACCACGAAGGACGCTTACAGAGGAGGCCGAGAATGAAGACGCTCAAGGGACCGGCGCTGTTCCTCGCGCAATTCGCGGGTGATGCGGCGCCGTTCAATTCGCTGTCCGCTATCGCAGGCTGGGCTCGGGATTGCGGCTTCGAAGGGGTGCAGATTCCATCCTGGGATGCGCGTCTCTTCGATCTCGCGCGCGCCGCCGACAGCGACACCTATTGCGACGAGGTGCGCGGCACGCTGGCCGAGGCGGGTCTCGTGCTGACCGAGCTGTCGACGCATCTGCAGGGGCAGCTTGTGGCCGTTCACCCCGCCTACGACCAGCTCGCCGACGGTTTCGCCGACCCGTCGGTCCACGCCAACCCGGCCGCCCGCCAGGCCTGGGCGGTCGAGCAGCTCCACCTCGCCGCCCGCGCCTCCCGGCGCCTGGGCCTCGCCGCCCACGCCTCGTTCTCCGGCGCGCTGGCCTGGCCGTTCCTCTACCCGTTCCCGCAGCGTCCGCCCGGCCTGGTCGACGCCGCCTTCGACGAGCTCGCGCGGCGCTGGCGCCCGATCCTCGACTCGTTCGACGCGGCGGGCTGCGACGTCTGCTTCGAGCTCCATCCCAGCGAGGACCTGCACGACGGCGTCACATTCGAGATGCTGCTCGAGCGCGTGGGCCACCATCCGCGCTGCAACATCCTCTACGATCCGAGCCATTTCGTGCTGCAATGCATGGACTACGCGGGCTTCATCGACGTCTATCACCAGCGCATCCGCGCCTTCCACGCCAAGGACGCCGAGTATCGGCCCAGCGCCCGCTCCGGGGTCTATGGCGGCTACCAGGATTGGATCGATCGTCCCGGCCGGTTCCGATCCCTCGGCGACGGGCAGGTCGATTTCACCACCGTGTTCTCCAAGCTCGCGCAACACGACTTCGACGGTTGGGCCGTGCTCGAATGGGAGTGCTGCATGAAAGATCCCGAGACCGGCGCGCGCGAGGGTGCGGCCATGATCCGCGACCACATCATCCCGGTCACCACGCGCACCTTCGACGATTTCGCCGCTGCCGGCACCGACCAGGACGCCAATCGGCGCATCCTCGGCCTCGCTCCGGAGGACGCGCGATGAGCCGCCTCCGCCTCGGCATGGTGGGCGGGGGCGCCGGCTCGTTCATCGGCGGTGTCCACCGGATCGCGGCCCGGCTCGACGACCGCTACGAGCTCGTGGCGGGCGCCTTTTCCTCCGATCCGGACCGCGCGCGCGCTTCGGCCGCGGACCTCAACATCGCCGATGACCGCGCCTATGCGAGCTACGCCGCCATGGCTGCGCAGGAAGCGGCGCGTCCCGACCGGATCGACGTGGTCAGCGTCGTGACCCCGAACGACAGCCACGTCGCGATATGCACGGCCTTTCTCGAAGCCGGGATCCCGGTCATCTGCGACAAGCCGCTCGCCACCAGCCTCGCCGACGCCGTTCGGCTGCGCGACCTGGTGCGGCGAACGGGCCTGCCCTTCGTGCTCACCCACAACTACAGCGGCTATCCGATGGTCCGCGAAGCCCGCGCGCTGGTGGCGTCCGGTGCGCTCGGCGCGGTCCGCGTCGTGCAGGTCGAGTATGCGCAGGACTGGCTCGCGAACGATCTCGAATCCTCCGGCCAGAAGCAGGCGGCCTGGCGCACCGACCCCGCCCGCTCTGGACCCGCCGGCGCGATCGGCGACATCGGCACCCACGGCCACCACCTGGCCGCCTTCGTCACCAGCCTCGCGGTGGACGAGCTCCTGGCCGACCTCTCGCGCTTCGTGCCCGGCCGCCGCCTCGACGACGACGCGCGCATGCTGCTCCGCTTCAACGGAGGGGCGCGCGGCGCGCTCTGGTGCAGCCAGGTCGCGTCCGGCCTCGAGAACGGCCTGCGCCTGCGCGTCTACGGCGAGCGCGCCGGTCTGGAATGGGCACAGGAGCACCCGAACCAACTGCGGTTCGCGCCGCTCGGCGAGGCGCCGCGCACGCTCTATCGCGGGCTCGCGACGTTGTCCGAGGACGCGCGCCAAGCGACCCGCATCCCGGCCGGTCACCCGGAAGGCTATCTCGAGGGGTTCGCCACGCTCTATCGCGACGCCGCCGACCTGCTGACCGGAGTCGGCGACGGCCGCCTGCTGCCGGGGATCGAGGATGGCGTCCGAGGCATGGCCTTCATCGAGGCCGCCATCGCGTCCAGCCGGGCCGGCGGTGTCTGGACCCGGCTCGATCTCGATTAGAGGGTGGCCGCCGACAGAGCTTCACGTGACAGGCCTGCGCGTCTTCCGAACCGTTCCGGTCAGCGCGAGCGTTGCCGCGATCGCCCGCGCTCCTCGGCTGGTTCCTCGACGGCCCCTCATCCGGGCCGGTCCGCAAGGCAGTGGCCCGATCAAGTTTGGCACTCCCCGCCATCTTTGGGGACCGCGCCGCTGGGACGGGCACGCGGGCTGACCGATCGCCGCTGGGTCGGTCGCGGAGGCATCTCCGCGGAGCCTCCGAGTGCCACGACCGGCCAGCTCAAGCCGCGATCGGACTGGTCTCGATCCGACCGCTCATGCCGTCGGTGATGCCGAGATCCGTCACATGCGGTCCCGGATTGCACGCCAGGCTTGCGCCGATCGCAAGCTTCACGAGCGGCATCGGCAGCCCGTCCGCAATCGAGAGCGACGCTTGGCGCAGGCGAGCAAATCGGCCCGCCACCGCAAGAGGATCGTCCTCCGAAAGCAACCCGCAGACGGGAAGTGGAAGCGTTTCCACCGCGCCATCCGCCTGCACGACGGCCATGCCGCCGCCGCAAGCGAGCAGCGCGTTCGCGGCGGCCTGCATCAGCGCCGGGTCGCGACCGAACACCGCCAGATTATGGCTGTCGTGCAGGATGGTGGTGGCGAACGCGCCGCTCCAGCTTCCCCATCCCTCGAGCACGCCCCGCCCGGGCGGGGACGAGGCGCCGTATCGGTTGAACACCGCCATCAGGATGCAATCCTCCGGCAGCTGAACCACGCCGTCCGCCACCGCCGCCTCGCGCGTCGCCCAGCGCGTGAAGCGCGGTGTGTGCACCGTGTGCAGCAGCGCGCGGTCACGCTCTGTGGTGATGCGAAAATCATCCTCCTGCAGCGGTGACAGGTCCATGGTGCCGATCGGGGCCGGTTCGGGATCAGCCCGCAACGGCACGATGAGCACCCCGCTCTCGGCCACTTCCACACCGGATGCGAACACGCGCCGGACGCCGAATGTCGCGAGATCGTCGAACACCACCAGGTCGGCGCGCCGCCCGGGGGCCACGAGGCCAAGATCGCGGCGCCCCAGCCAGATGGCGGCGTTCAGCGTGCCGCAGCGAAGCGCGTCGAGCGGTGTCACGCCGGCTTCGACCAGCATCCTGAGCGCCTGCAGGATGCCACCCTTGGACACCAGGTCGTCGGGGAAGATGTCGTCGGTGCACAAGGTGACGGTCTGCGGCACGTGGCCCAGCGCCTCGAACGCACGCGCCGCTTCGCGCACCATGTCCGGATGCGACGCCCGCACCTCGAGCGTCAGCCCGGCGCGCAGCTTGGACAGCACGTCGTCGCGGCCGCGCAACTCGTGATCGGAGGCGATGCCGGCGGCGACGAACGCCTGCAGCGACGCGCCATCAAGGCCGCTCGCATGGCCGAACACGGTCTTGCCGCTGTCGAGCCCGGCCTGGACGATGCCGCTCATGTTGGGCGAGCGCTCGATCACGCCGCGCATGTCCATCACCTCGGCGACCCCGATCACCTCCGGCCAGGACAACATCTCGCGCATCGCCGCCGGATCGAACACCGCGCCGCAACGCTCGAGTCCCGGTGCCGAAGGGACGCAGGACGGCGCCTCGACCAGGACACGCAGCGGCAGGTCGCGCGAGGCGGCGACAGCCCAGCGCACCGCGTCGAGGCCACCCACGTTGCCGACTTCGTGCGGGTCCCAGCAGATCGTCGTCGTGCCCTGCGGCACCACGATCTGCGCATAGGAGCGCGGGGTGATCATCGAACTTTCGATATGCAGATGGGTGTCGATCAGGCCTGGGGAGACGATGCCGCCCGCAAGCTCGACGATCCGCTCCGCATCCGACCGGCTACCAGCGGCATGAACGCTTGCGATCAACGGACCGACGAGGCCGATATCGGCGGCGCGCAGCTCGCCCGTCGCCATGTCGGCGATGACACCACCCCGCAGCAGCACGTCGAAAGGTGCCTTGCCCCTGGCGGCGCGCACCGCACGATCGCGGAGAACCGGCGCGTCGAGATCGTGGTCTGGATTGGACATCGGCGCTTCTCCGGCGGAGGTCAGTGCGGGACCATGGTGCTGAGACAGAGGTAGAGCGCCAGCAATCCGTCCGTCAGCCACATGACGGGCGGGACGCGCACTCCGCCTGCGAGCGCCATCACGGTCCAGACGAAGCACCCGGCGGACAGGCCGGCGATCAGGTTGCCGGTGGTGACGGTCAGCAGCAGGATCAGGACGGCGGACACGGCGTCGCGGAAACGGCCGAACTCCAGGTTCCGCAGGCCGTCCATCATCAGCACACCCACCATCACCAGCGCCGGCGCCGTGGCCTGTGGCGGGATCGCGGCGATGACCGGCCACAGGAAGATGGTCAGCCCGAACAGAAGGCCGGTGGTCAGGGCGGTCAGGCCGGTACGTCCGCCGCTTTCCACGCCGGTCGCGGATTCCACGTAGGCGGCGACGGTGGGACTGCCGATGCAGGCGCCGGCGATGGAGGCGAGACCGTCGGCGAGATAGGCCCGGCGTGCGTTCGGCAGGTTTCCGTGCGCGTCCATCAGCCCGGCGCGCCGGGTGACGCCAATCAGGGTCGCGGTGGCGGAAAAGAAGTCGCTCAGGAAGAAATAGCCGGCGAGCGGCAACGCCAGACCCAGATGGGTGAGAAAGGCGTGAAAATCGAACGCAAAGAACAACGGCGATGGTGAAGGCGGCGGCCGCACCAGATGCGCGGGCAGCCGGGTCAGGGGATGGCCACCCGGACCCGGCACCACGAGACCTATGGCGGTGACAGCCAGGATCGAGATCAGCAGGGCCGCCGGCACCCGCCGCATCATCAGCACGGGCGTTACCAGAAGGGCGGCGGCACTGAGCAGAACGGCCGGCTGGCGCAGATCGCCCAGATGCCCGCCCGCGGAGAGCAGGCCACCATTGCGCAGGCCGATCGTGGCGATGAACAGGCCGATCCCGCATTGGAGACCGATGCGAACGGAGTCCGGAAACCCGATCACGAGCCGCTCGCGCAGGCGCGTGGCGGAGAACACCGTGAACAGGATGCCGCCGAGCAGCACCATCACCAGCGCCGTGCCGTAGGAGACGCCGCCGCCGGCCACGGCCACCTGGGCGAACACCACGTTCGAGCCCATGCCAGGTGCGAGAGCGATCGGCAGCCGGCCGAGCAGCCCCATCAGCAGCGAGCCCATCATCGCGGCGAGCGCCGTGACGACGATCAGCATGTGACGGTCCGCGCCGGTGGCCGACAGGATCAGCGGATTGACGACAACGATGTAGCCCATCGCGCCGAAGGTGGTGAGGCCTGCCAGGAACTCGCGTCCGACGCTGGTCTCCTGGGGCTGCACGGACAGCCGGCGCAGCCATTCCGCCTGTCGTGCGACGCCTCCGGTGACGGTCGGGCGGCCGGTGGTCATGGGTGACATCGGAACGTTCTCTGCAGCGTCCACCGGGTCAGGTCGTCGACCCGGTCCACATCAAGGCTGGTAGCTGGGCGCTGTGCTTTTCCGTGTTTAGACGTCTTGTTCACGCGACACCGCTGCACGGCTCGGGCGACGGCCTACTCTGGCCATCGTGCATGGCCGCGGCTGCAATTGGAGGAATGATGCGCACCAAGCTGATGTTGCTCCTCCCCGCCGACACCGGGCCAGCGCTTCCGCATACGCAGCACGCGGTTGCTGTGGAAGCGCTGACTTCCGCACGGTGTGTTGCCGTTTTGTGAGATGGCGCGTGGTAACCCTTGAGATCCGCGCGAGATGACGCGACGCGAGCGCAGCGGGAATGTCGCTCGCCATGCTCATGTGCTCTGACCACGGCGGGGGTCATAGCGCGTCCCGGCCGGTGAGCAGTCCCGCATGTTGACCTTGCTGGTGTCACGCCGTCGAGCGGAGCTTCATGACGAGGACGCCTTCAGGAGAAACGCTCGAGTATTTGCCCTGCGATGTATTCCGCATCGCGCGCGACGCCTGACATGCGGCCGGAGCCCCAGCTGTGCATCCATGGGAGGCCGAGGAAGTAGATGCCGGGCGTTTGCGTGACGCCGCGCTTGTGCACCGGCCTGCCGCGGCCGTCGAGCACCGGGGCACCGATCCAGCCGAACTCGGCGCGGAAACCGATGCACCAGATGATCGAGGTGATCCCGGCCTCCATCAGGTCGAGCGACAGGGGTATGTCCGCGGGGGGTTTCCAGGGCGGCGTATAGGGCATTTCGGTCGGCGCCTCGATCCCCTTCCCTGCAATCCACTTGTCGATCGACGCCTTGATCGAGGCGTTCGTCGCATCGGCCGCATCGAGATTGTCGGCCAGATCGCTGCCGAAACGTGCGGCGGTGCCTTCGAGCCCGAGGAGCCTGCCGTGCAGCTGCATGCCGGCGAGCGCGTGCCGGCGAAGATCGATGTCGCGGCCGCCATCGCGACCGGAGACGTAGTGGTTCGTGTTGTCGCGCACACCTTCCCGGAGCGGATGCTGCTCCACCGGCATGTCGTAGAAGCCCATCAGATGCAGCCACTCGACGATGTCCCGGCCGCGATAGAAGCGCGAGACGCGCGGCGCGGGTCCGACGGCAAGGTGGACGTCACGTCCGTCGATCAACAGGTCCTCGGCGATCTGCGCGCCGGATTGTCCGCTGCCGACGACGAGGACACGACCGGGGGGAAGCTGTGCGGAGTTCCGGTACTCTCCGGCGTTGATCTGGAGGATATCATCCGGAAGCTTCGCCGCGTCCGCCGGAATAATCGGCGTGTGGTAGCCGCCCGTGGCGACCACCACCTGTCGCGCCCGCAACCGGCCGGCCGTGGTTTCGAGCAGGAACCCGTCGCGGTCGGATGCGAGCGCCTGGACGTCGACATTCGAGATCACGGGCGGGTCGAAGCTTGCGATGAAGCCCTCCAGATACGCGACGATCTCCTGCTTGACGAGGAAGCCGTTCGGGTCCGGGCCATCGTAATGGTAGCCGGGCAGCGTGCATTGCCAGTTCGGCGTCACCAAACAGAAACTGTCCCAGCGCTCCTCGCGCCAGCTGTGCACGGGAACGCGGCGCTCGAGCACCACGTGCTCGACGCCATGGCGGCGCAGGAACCAGCTTAGCGACAGGCCGGCCTGTCCCGCGCCGACGATCGCGACCGGAACGTCGCTCGGTAGGCAAGGTGGCGTGCTCATGCGAGGCGCTCGAAGGCGAGGATTTCGACCACGGCATCGTCTTGCGGAAAGCCGGCGGCGCGCCGCTCGATCTCGGCCCGCTGACCAAGTGCGCGGGAACAGGCCATCCCGTATTTCGCTTGCACGCGCGCCGAGGCGATCGCGAGCGCCTCGCTGCTGCGGCGCACGAACTCGGCGACGGGATAGTGCGCGCCCGTCTCGAGATGTTCCTCGATCACGAGCGACGGCGAGTAGCAGCGCAACTCACGCCCATCGGGCCAGCGGACAAGGAAGTGCATCTCAGGCATGAGCGGCCACATTATGCTGGAGGAGCGTCGAGTAGAAAGGGAGATGCGCTTCGGCCACCGCCGTCCAGGAGAAGCGGGAGGCGGTCGCGGGTCCGCTCGATGCGAGACGTCGTGCGGTTGCGGGTCGCACCGCCAAGCGAAGCGCGTGCTCGATCGAGACGGTGTCGTCCGGGTCGGCCCACACGGCCTCGTGGGGCGCCACATGCTCGTTGAAGGGCGCGATGGCGGAGAGCACGACCGGACGTCCGCACGCCATCGCCTCGAGCGGGCAGAGGCCGAAGCCCTCGGCACGTGAGATCTGCAGCACCGCGTCGGCCAGCCGGTAGAATGCCGGGACGTCCGCGTCCGGCAAAGGGCCGAGCAGCGTGACGGACGCGGCCGCACCGCAGGTGCTGAGCAGGGCATGAACGCGTTCGCGTTCGCCGCGGTGATCGAGCAGGCTCGCACCGCCGGCGATCACCAGGCGCGCCGCCGGATGGTCGGTGCGAAAGCGGAGAAACGCCTCCACCACGCGTGCGGTGTTCTTCCGCGCCTCGATCCCGCCGAGAGCCGCGAACACCGGGCCGCTCTCATCGCGCGGGAGGCCGAGACGCGTTGCCAGTGCGAGGTCCGGTGCGTCCGGATCCGGGCGGAAGCGGCGCGGATCGACACCGTTGCCGACCACGGGCGCTGCCACGTCGTACGCCGCTTCGATGAGCGACTGCCAGTGCCGGCTGACCGAGAAGACGATGTCCGCCTGACGCACACCCTCATCCTGCCAGTGCCGCAGGCGAGCATCGTCCCAGATGTCGAGATGGTGGACGGTGCGTGCGAAGCCGCCGAGCAGGCCGTCGCGCTTCAGGGCCGCGAGCGCGTTCGCGGTGATCGGATCCTGCGCGTGCCAGATGTCGAAACGGGGCGCGCCCGGCCGGCGGAAGAAGGCGCGCAGGTCCGCGATCCGGCGGGCGACGGTCTCGGCGAGGGTGTCGCCGGACGTGCTCGGCACGACCAGGATCTCGGCGTCGCTCGTCGTGTCCGGTGCCACGACGCGCACGTCATGGCCGAGTGCGCGCAGGCTGCGTCCGAGGGCGAGCGCGTGCACGACGCCGCCGCGACGGTTGGTGGAATGCGTGAAGAGCCCGATGCGCATGGCTCAGATGCCCATCAGGGGCGTGGTCGCGAAATCCCAGACGGCCTCGCCGTCGATCTGCACCGAGCGCGTGTCGTCACAGCTTCCGATCGCCGCACAGCCAATGCCGCGACCGATGAAACGCTGCTCGACCGCGTCTGCGTGTTCCGGTGCGACCGCCAGAAGAAAACCGAAGCTGGGGAAGCAGGTGAGCCAGAGCTCGCGATCGACCCCGGGCGGTCGCGGTATCGCATTGCCCTCGATCGCGATGCCGATCCCCGAGGCCTCGGCCAGCATGATCGCGGTGCCCACCACGCCGCCCATGCTGATGTCCTTGCACGCGCGCACGAGCCCGGCCTCGGCCAGGCTCGGGAGGAGCTCGAGGTCCGCGCGGAGCCGGGCACCCTCGCCGCGCCGGGCAGCGTCCGAGCTCGCGTCCCACCACGGGGCAGGCGTGCGCATGCGACCGCGCAGGTCGAGGGCCGCGAGCAGCACGTCGCCTGCGCGTGCGGTGGTGCTGCGCAGCGGGTGGCGCGCGCGCCCGAGTATCGCGACCGCGAGATGGGAGGTCTCATTGCGCGTGTTGGTGTGGCCGCCCACGATCGGGATGCCGTAGGTGCGTGCGCCGAAAGCGAGCCCGTCGAGGAGCTCGGCCGCGTTGTCGAAGCCGTGGCTCCAGACCGCATCGACCACCGCGAGCGGTCGGCCGCCGGTCGAGAACACGTCGCTCGCGTTGACCATCACGCCGCAATACCCGGCGAAGAACGGGTCCGAGGCCACGAAGCCGTCGAGGAACCCCTCGATCGCGAACAGGAGGAACCCGTCGCCGTCGGGGATGATCGCGCAATCATCGCCGACACCGTGCGCTGCATCGCCCGCGATGCCGAGCCGCGCCAGCACAGGCGCGATATCGGCCTTGTGCGCGATGCCGCGTTGGGAGGCGAGATTCTGCATCAGGTGGACGGCCGAGCGCGCGGGGAAGCGTCGGCGGATGTCGGTACATGCACGGGCGACGGCGCGTGCACCGGCGGAAAGCGGTCGAGCTCGGCCTCCATCAGCGCGTGCGGATGCCCGTGCAGCGTGACCTCGTTCAGCACATGCCAGCCCACGCGGCGGAACAGTCGGACATTCTGCACCTGGACGTGGGCCAGGAAACGGCTGCAGCCCTCCGCATTCGCCGTGCCGACCGCGAACCGGATCAGCGCCGTTCCGAGTCTCGCATCGCCGCGGATCGTCGAGGCGACACAGAGCCGCGAGCCCCACCAGAGGCCGGGTGCCTCCTCGTGGATCCGGACGGCGCCCACCACCTCGTCGGCATCGCCGTGCAGGAGTGTGACGGCCACCAGCGGGATCGCGTCCGCGTCGATCCGGTCGCGATCGGAGTGTTCAAAAATCTTCTGCTGTCGGCAGAAGAAGTCTTCGCGAAGGCGGTGGTGGCCGATGAGCTCGAACGGCCGCTCCGCGCGCCTGACCTGAAACGCCGCCGGGCGGAACCGGGGGATCTCGTCCTGCCACAGGTTCATGCTGGGACGAGCTCCGATCGATGGTGATCGACGCCGCGCTCCTCGCGCTCGAAGGCGGAGAGCGCGGAACAGGCGCCGCACCTGCTGCAGCCGGCGCGCGCGCGCCCGGAGACGAGATCGGCCTCGCGCAGCATCCGGCCGAGTGGCGCCAGCACCGCGCGCATGAAGGCCGGATCGGGCGCCGGATGCGCCGCGAGCGGCGTGCCGGCGAGCGGCACGAACGGCACCACGAACGGGTAGACGCCGATCCCGATCAGCGTTTCACAAAGAGCGAGGATGTCGTCGGCGCTGTCGCCGAGGCCCGCGAGGAGGTAGGTGCTGACCTGCCCGCGCCCGAAGACCGGGACCGCGGCGGCGAAGGCCTCGAGATAGCGCGCTATGGGGATGCGCGCTTTGCCGGGCATGATGCGACGGCGGGTCGCGTCGGTTGCGGCCTCGAGATGCAGGCCGAGACTGTCGACGCCGGCGGCCTTGAGGCGGGCGAACCAGGCGAAGTCGCGCGGCGGTTCGCATTGCGCCTGGATCGGCAAGTCGACCGCGGCCTTGATCGCGAACGCGCTCTCGCTGAGCACGGCCGCACCCCGGTCGTCGCCGTTCGGCGTGCCCGTGGTCATGACCATGTGCTTCACGCCGTCGAGCAGGACGGCAGCGCGCGCCACCTCGGCGAGCTGCGCCGGCGTCTTGTGCGCGACCGTGCGGCCGCCCGCCAGGCTCTGGCCGATCGCGCAGAACTGGCAGGTGGTGGCAGCATCCTTCGCGCGGACGCACTCCTGCAGCACCGTGGTCGCGAGCACGTCGCGCGCGTGCAGCAGCGCGATTTTCCAGTAGGGGACGCCGTCGAGTGTCTGCAGCCCGTAGAAGCGCGGCGTCGGCGGATAGGAGATCGTGCCCACCGGCATCTCGTCGCGCAGGAGTGTCGCGCGCCCGTCTGCGAGCGTCCGCGCGGTGAACGGCGAATGACGGGCGGCGCCGTTGTGGACGGGCACCATGATCGTCTGGCCGTCCAGCGTCACCGCGCGATGGTCGGACGGTCCCGCGCCGCCGCGCCGGCCCTCGTTCGCATCCGTCTCGGCGAGTCGCATGCCGAGCGATTGCAGTTCCGTCAGGAGCTCGCGACTGGGAAGGGCGATCGTCATGCGAGGCTCTCCTTCGACCGTGTTGGCAGTGCCGGGGTCGTGTCGTGCAGGAGCGAGAGGAGCTCGGGTCGTGCGTAATGACCGACGCTGTCCATCATGCGCTTGCGCTTGGTGATGAGAGAGAGATCGAGATCGGCGATGACGCGCCCCTCGCCTTCGGTCACCGGTGTGCCGAGCAGCGCGCCTTCGGGCGAAACGATCGCAGTGAAGCTGCCGCCGCTGATGGCGCGCGTCAGCGCCGGTGCCGCTTCGCCGAAATCGCGTGCGAGCTCGGCGATCTGATCCTCCGCGAGCCAGCCTGTGGAGTTCACCACGAAACACGCGGATTCGAGCGCGTGATGGCGGATCGTGACTTCCATCTGCTGCGCGAATATCGGTCCCACCAATGAGCCGGGAAACTGCGCCGCATGGATTTCCTCATGCTGGGTCATCAGCGCGTAGCGCGCGAGAGGATTGTAGTGCTCCCAGCAGGCGAGCGCGCCCACGCGGCCGACGCGGGTGTCGACCACCCGGAGCCCGGCGCCGTCGCCCTGACCCCAGATCATGCGCTCGTGATAGGTGGGCGTGATCTTGCGGCGTTTGAGCACGATCGTGCCGTCCGCATCGAACACCAGCTGGGTGTTGTAGAGCGTGCCGTGATCGCGCTCGTTGACGCCGAGCACGACCACCATGCCCGCCCGCCGGGCTGCATCGGCCACGGCCTCCGTGGCAGGGCCCGGCACCGGGGGTGCGAATTCGTAGAGGCGGAGATGGTCGGCCCCGATCGATGCGGGCGGTTTCACAAACGAGAAGTACGGGTAGTAGGGCACGAAGGTCTCGGGAAAGACCGCGAACTCCACGCCCGCGCGGGCCGCATCGTCGATGGCGACGCAGACCTTTTCGACGGTGCCGTCGCCATTGCCGAAGACGGGCGTCAGCTGGATCGCTGCCGCGCGGACGTGACGCGCCATCAGGGTCTCCTCAGACGGTCCAGCTGTCGAGCACGAAGGCGTTGTCGCGCTTGTGGAGCAGGATGCAGTCGAGCACGTCGAGCGGGTTGATCGGCTTGATGCCTTCCATCAGCGACGGCTCGCCATGGCCGTACAGCGCCTGCAGCGAGAAGCGGCAGGCGTAGACCTTGCCGCCCTCCTCCATGAACTTCCTGATCTGGTTGTTGAAGTTCTGATGGCCGGGAAAAGCCTCGTCGCCCAGCCGAGGGAAGCCGCGCAGCACGCCGAGCGTCACGCCGGGTCCATACAACAGCACACTCGTTTCGAAGCCTTTGCGTTGCAGACGCGTGGCCTGCAGCAGGTTCACGAGCCCAATCGATCCTTCGAACGCGACCGTGTGGAAGGTCACGAGAGCCTTCTGGCCAGGCTCGGCCTTGACGTCTTCGAAGACCTTTTCCTCGTAGTCGACGAGGGCGTCGCCGATCTTGTGCTTGGGATATTCGACTGCGGGCATCAGGGGAGCTCCGTCGTTCACCACCGCCATGTTGCGGCCCGTGAGACAGCGCAAGCGACATGCCATCCCTACGATCCTGACAATCGGGCGATTATTGCTTCGGCTGATCCCTACAATCAGGCTTGTCATGGGCGGCCACGTGCAGGACGGTCGTCTTCGGCGAGAATACTGCCTGCTGCCGAGGCATTTCGGCGCTCGAAAGCAATCCTTCTGCCCAGGCTCAGACCACCGAGGCGTAGTTGGCTGCGGGAGCCATGTTCATGATTGCAGCCAAACGATGCAGCGTTGCCATCAGCTGCTCGCGGTTCTGAGCCGCGCCCAGGGCCACGCGCACGGCGCGAGCGGGTGTCGCGGTGGCCGAGAACGCCTCCGCGTTCACCAAGGCAACGCCCCAGCCGCGAACATGATCGGTGAACAGCTGCGATGACCAGTGCGGTGGCAGGTGCAACCAGACATGCAGACCGTCCGGATGTGCGACGCCCGCAGGTCCGAGGATTGCCTGGGCGAGGCGCTGGCGGGCTGCGGTCTCGCGCCGGATCGCGCCCAGCATGCTGGCCGCCTCCCCGCTGCGGATCCAGTGCGTGACCAGCGTCGTGAGTAGGCCGGACTGCATGAGCACCGAGGCGCGCAGTGCCGCACCCAGCCGCTCCGCCGCGGCCGGATCGGGTGCCACGAGATAGGACACCCGCAGGCCGGGGCTCAGGCTCTTCGCGGTGGTCGCGACGTAGAAGCTGCGTCCCGATTGCAGGCTCGCGAGCGCGGGCAGCGGATCGGCGGGGAACAGCCCGTAGGCGTCATCCTCCAGCAACACCACGTCGTGGCGTGCCAGGATGCGCGAGATCTCGCGGCGTCGGGCGAGCGACATCGTGGCGGTGGTCGGGTTCTGGATGGTCGGGTTGCAGTAGACCATGCGCGGACGTTCGGCGCGGAGCGCGCGCTCGAGCAACTCGGGGATGAAGCCTTCGCCGTCGATCTCGACACCGACCAGGCGGAGCTCGAGCTGGGCGGCGATCGCCCGTATGCCAGGGTAAGTCGTCTCCTCGACCAGGATCGTGTCGCCGCGGGCGAGATACGTGGTCGCGACTGCGAACATGCCACTCTGCGCGCCCGGACAGACCAGCACGCGCGCGGGATCGACGCTGCCCAGGTTCGGCGCAACCCAGGAGGCTGCGGCCGTTCGATCGTCCAACGTGCCGGCGCCCCAGCGATAGGACATCAACGCCGGGAGGTCGGAACGGGCAAGCAGCCGACCAAGAGCCTGGCGGAGGCTGTCGGCGAGCGCCGGCTCCTCAGGCGTCGGCGGCAGATTCATCGTCATGTCGATGACAGCGCGTTCGCCGCGCGCCGTCGAGGCACCGGAGCGGATGAAGGTTCCCCGGCCGGTCCGGGCCTCGATCAAGCCTCGCTTGGCCGCTAGCGCATAGCCTCGGGTGACGGTGGTCAGGTCGATGCCAAGGGCCGCTGCAAGGTGCCGGTGAGTTGGCAGTCGCTCTCCCTCGCCGACGATGCCTGCCGCGACACCACGTTCGAGCGCATCCGCGATCGCCAGATAGATCGGGCCGCCAGCGGATGTAAGGCCTCGGCACCACGTGGGGAGGCTCAGGACGGGGCTTTCAGTCGCTGGCAGGCGCGTTGTTTTCCTTCCGAGCGTCAGGCGGTGCCGGGCGCGACCCAGAGCAGGGGAAGCAAACGAGATGCCACAATGTAGGGACCGCAGATCCCTACGCTCCGGCCGTGCCTTCCGAGCGCTTCACCCGCTCTGCTCCGCGCCGCGCCCTACGCCGATGGTGGGCAGCGCAAGGCTGGACTGCCCGTCGTCGGACTGACCTGCATGGGTTTTCTGCGCCTGTCGACCGCAGCAGTCTCGGCCTTCGCCCGGCGTTCTGGCGAAGGAGTGGCTGGCTGAGCCGTTGCAGTTCTTGGCCGCCATTGCGCTTCCTTGAGCGCCCGCAGTTCGTTACTTCGAGTTCGCGCACGAGCGAGCAAGGCGGCGCTCCACATGCTGCGGGCGATGAGCTGCGATCAGGTGCACGAACTTCTGCTCGAACGCCTGGCCTCGGCTGTAAGCCTTGCTTCGACAACCAGTGTCCTTGGCGTCGCCGTGAAGCTCATCGCACGCCGACGCCTCGTCAAAGCAGGTCTTCGATACGGGTCGGCAGCTCGCGATCCGCCGCCTTGTTGCGTGGGACACCGCGATTGCGATCGCTGCGTTCATGCCCACAGCCTACCATTGGCCTCGAACGACGAGGTAAGTACCTGGCAGGCGGTTTCAATGACACTCCCTCTGCCACCATCCGATGCTAG
>CAXTVZ010000023.1:0-23947 GCA_964247685.1 uncultured Acetobacteraceae bacterium | reverse complement strand
CGGCACGAAGCCGCGCTGCATCGAAGTCAGGGCGGAGCGGTATCGGCATGGCGACCTCCAGCGTTCGCCATGTTGAATCACAAACGCGGAGGAGAAGGAATCCAACGGGAGTCGGGTTCATAGAGACTTGGTATGAGTGGCTCATAATCGGCGACTTGAAAACCACGTCGCTAGCCGTGCCTAGTCCTGAGTGCAGGTCTCTTAGGGTCCAAGGCTTGGAAGCCGGGGCTTTGCCAAGAAAATCGGGTTGCTCGAGCACAACGCGTTTAAGGACGTTTTTTTCTGTTCTCGACCTGGAGCCAGGGTTGGACCCATGTCCTTCTCTCATCTCAGGTGTCGGAAGACTGCGTCGACTCGCGAGAAGACGGGCTCCGTAGCAAATGGCGTTAATTCAACTGCCTTCTCGCGCTTGTAATCCTGGAAAGAAAAATTTGCGACTTAAGGTCGTAGTGCCTTTCCTCACGGCCCCTTTCGACTCGACTCAGCGTCGTCGATTGCCGCGGCGCTACAAAGTTCGTTACTTGCGATCGCGTCGCGTCCGGCTGCGTTGCAGCGCGTGTCTCAGGCGACCCTGGAACCCTCGCGAGCGACCTAATTCTTAGGCCGCCTGTCCGACGTAGCGTTGGACGCCACGACGCTCCTGCGTCATGAGCGTGTCACAACGGCGTATTCAGTGACCGCATGCGGCCGTTGCTGTGTGCCTCCGAGTTGCCTGACTGGATCATCCCGCCCAGCCTGAAGGTGTCAGCTCGCCGGTCGACTTCGCCAGAAGATGGTTGAGTTGAGTGGGTCTTCCGAATAACGTCTTTCTCCTACCTGCGAGTGAGCACTACGTGAGCGATTTCCGGAGGCGGCGATTTCTGTCATATGGCTGCGTGACACCGAACTGATGCCGATTTTGAATGACGTTGTTGGCCGCCCATGCGCATCGCCGTGATCGGGGGCGGGTATGTCGGACTGGTGTCCGCGGCCTGCTTCGCTGAATTCGGAACCTCGGTGACCGTGGTCGAGCGCGACGAGCGGCGCATCGCCCTGCTGCGTGACGGCAAGATGCCGATCTACGAGCCGGGGCTCGAGAAGCTCGTGACCGACAACGTCGCGGCCGGCCGGCTCTCCTTCACCGAGGACCTCCCGTCCGGCGTCCGGGGCGCGGAAGCCGTGTTCATCGCGGTCGGCACCCCCACCCGGCGCGGCGACGGCCACGCCGATGTGAGCTACGTCAACGCGGCCGCAGCTCAGGTGGCAGCCGCACTCACCGACTACGCCGTGATCGTCACCAAGAGCACGGTCCCCGTGGGCACCGGACGCGCGCTGCTCGAGATCGTGCGCGACGCCCGGCCCGACGCCGAGTTCGATGTCGCGAGCAATCCCGAATTCCTCCGCGAAGGCAGCGCGATCGGCGATTTCATGCGCCCCGACCGCGTGGTGATCGGCGCCGAGAGCGAACGCGCCCGCGAGGTGATGCGGCGTCTGTATCGGCCGCTCTACCTGATCGAGGCGCCGATCCTGTTCACCTCGCTCGAGACCGCCGAGCTCACAAAATACGCGGCCAACTCGTTCCTGGCGATGAAGGTCACGTTCATCAACGAGATCGCCGATCTGTGCGAGCGCGTGGGTGCCGACGTGCACGACATCGCCCGTGGCATCGGCCTGGACGGACGGATCGGTCGCAAATTCCTCCATCCCGGCCCGGGCTTCGGCGGTTCCTGCTTCCCCAAGGACACGGTCGCACTGATGCGCATCGCGCAGGACGCCGGCGCCCCCTCTCGCCTGGTGGAAGCGACCGTGATGGTCAACGACGCGCGCAAGGCCAACATGGCCGCGCGCGTGATCCACGCCTGCGGCGGCAGCGTGCGCGGGAAGACGATCGCCGTGCTCGGACTCACCTTCAAGCCCGAGACCGACGACATGCGCGACGCGCCCTCGATCCCGCTGGTGCACCGCCTGGCCGAGCAGGGTGCGGCGATCCGCGCCTTCGACCCCGAGGGCATGGCCTCGGCGCGTCCGCTCCTGCCGGAAACCGTGCACTATTGCCGCGACGCCGACGATGCGCTGCGCGGTGCGGACGCGCTGGTGCTGATCACCGAGTGGAACGAGTTCCGGGCGCTGTCCCCCCACCGGCTGCTGGATCTGATGGCCGGCCGTGTGGTGGTCGATCTGCGCAACGTGTTCGATCCGGTGGCGATGCGCGATGCGGGGCTGACCTATCTGAGCCTCGGGCGTTGAGGTCAGCCCCCTGTTCCTTGTGCAAACTTGAAGTGGCGACCGAGTTGGCCTGATGTGTCGATCATCATGAGCATTCGATACTTGAGCGTTCGGCGAATGTTTACGCTTCCAGCCGCTAGGGGGGAAGTCGTTGGAAGCGCCTCCTACATAGAGGAGAATTGAAACGAGTACGATTTGCAACTCGTCACTTGACAGCACAACCGGCGACGCGAGGGCGATTACTCGTGTCGAATGTTTCCTTGGCATCACCGTTGGGTTCCCGGCATGCTGTCGTTCTACGACATAAGCGAGGTGACTTATGGCTGAACGTCGTCTGTATTGGCTTCCTCGGAAGGCGGACTTCTCGGCGCGTGCGCGGGCGGCACGCGAGGGCGGCATCCTCTGGCCGGAGCTCGTGACGCTGGCGCGCGCCGACCTCGACGCGATCGCCACCGACCGGGTCGCCAAGCTCAGGCGCCAGTTCTTCCCCGAGGGCGCCCCGCCCGGCTCGGGCACGAGGGATGTCCGCCTGGCCCTGCTGGGTTCGCTGACCCTGTCGCAGCTCGAGCCCGGCATCATCGCGGGCGGCCTGCGGCGCGGGCTCTGGGTCGAGACCTACGCCGCCGAGTTCGGCCAGTATCTCCAGGAGATCCTCGAGCCGGAGTCCGGGCTCGCGGGCTTCGCGCCCACCCATATCCTGTTCAGCTTCGACGCCCGCTCGGCCACCGCGCGCGCCGCCTCGGCCGCCAGCGGCGAGGCGGCGGCGGCGGCCTTCGTCGACCACGTGGCGATGTGCTGGAGCCGCGCCCGCGACCGGTTCCCGCACGCGGCGCTCCTGCAGCAGGTGCTGATCCCGGTGCTGCCGCGCCTGATGGGCAGCAACGAGGGACGCTACGGCCTGTCGCCGGCGTCCGTGCTCGACCGGATCAACGTGCTGCTCGCCGAACGCGCGGATGCGGCCGGCGTCGACCTGATCGATCCCGGTGCGGTCTCGTTCGGCCGCGACCCGGCCACCTGGTACGACCCGCTGCTCTGGCACAAGGCCAAGCAGGAGGTGACGGGGGCGGCGGGCCCGGTCTACGGCGACATCGTCGGTCGTGTGCTGGCCGCACAGCAGGGGCGGTCCGCGAAATGCCTGGTGCTCGACCTCGACAACACGCTCTGGGGCGGCGTGATCGGCGATGACGGGCTCGAGGGCATCGTGCTCGGCCAGGGCAGCCCCGGCGGCGAGGCATTCCTCGCGGTGCAGAGCTACGCGCGCGAGCTGTCACGCCGCGGCGTGATCCTCGCCGTGTGCTCGAAGAACGACGAGGCCAACGCGCTGCTGCCGTTCGAGAGCCATCCCGAGATGCTGCTCAAGCGCGGCGACATTTCCGCCTTCGTCGCCAACTGGAACGACAAGGCGGCGAACATCCGCGCCATCGCCGAGCTGCTCAACATCGGTCTCGATAGCCTCGTGTTCCTCGACGACAACCCGTTCGAGCGCAACCAGGTGCGCGACGCATTGCCGGTCGTGCACGTGCCGGAAGTGTCCGACGATCCCGGCCTGGTCACCTTCGCGCTGGCCGATGCCGGCTATTTCGAGGCGCTCGCGGTCACCGGCGACGACCTCAAGCGCCGCGAGCTGTACGCGGCCAACGCCGAGCGCACGCGCATGAAGGAGGACGCCGGCGGCGACATCTCGACCTACCTCGCCGGGCTCGACATGCGCATGCCCTGGCAGTTCTTCCGCCCGCTCGATCACGACCGTACGGTCCAGCTCATCAACAAGACCAACCAGTTCAACCTCACCACGCGCCGCTACACCAGTGCCGAGGTGAATGCGGTCGCCGCGGATCCGCAGCAGATCGGCATCACCTTCCGCCTGCTCGACAGCTTCGGCGACAACGGCATCATCGCGATCGTCATCGCCCGTCTGAACGACGCGCGCGAGGCCGTGCTCGACACCTGGCTGATGAGCTGCCGCGTGCTCGGCCGCGGCGTCGAGGCGGCAACCCTCGAGGTCGTGGCGCGTGCCGCGCGCGGGATCGGGGCGGTGGCGCTCATCGGCGAATACGTCCCGTCCGCCAAGAACGGCATGGTGCGCGAGCACTACAGCAAGCTCGGCTTCACCCCGCTCGCCGAGCAGGGCGGGACCTCGCGCTACCGCCTGGCGCTCGATGCGTTCGCGCCGGCGCCCCACTTCATCACCATCGAGGATCCCCAGGGATGAGCGACTCGACTGCGATCTTCACGCGCGTGCAGGACGTCGTGCGCGACGTGCTCGACAATCCGGATCTCGAGCTCAAGCCCGACATGGTGGCGCGCGACGTCGAGGGCTGGGATTCGATCGCGATGGTGAACATCATCCTGCAGACGCAGAAGACCTTCGGCATCCGCTTCAAGAGCACGGAGATCGACGAGCTCCACAATGTCGGCGACTTCGTCTCCAAGATCGCGGCAAAGACCGTCGCGACTACAAACGCCTGATCCGATGACACGCCCAATTCTGGTGGTTGGCGCCGGTTTTGCCGGGGCTGTTCACGCACGCGTGCTGGCGGAGGCCGGCCGGGCCGTCCATGTCATCGACAAGCGTCCGCACATCGCGGGTAATGCCTACGACGAGGTCGATCCGAATGGACTCCGCGTGCACCGCTACGGACCGCACCTATTCCACACAAACAATGCGCGCGTGGTGCAGTGGCTTCAACAGTTTGGGACTTTCGTTCCTTACGAGCACAAGGTGCAAGCGCTGACGGGCGATCGATGTTTCGTGCCGTTGCCAGTGAACCGGCGCACGATCGAGACCGTGTTCGGCGTAGAACTTGCCGACTCGGATGCTGTCGCCGCATTTCTACGAACCCAGGCAGAATCCATCGAGGCACCCGCAAACGCAGGCGAGCATCTTCGCTCGCAGATTGGGGGCATCCTCACCGACCTATTCTTCCGACCCTATACCAGGAAGATGTGGGATCTCGATCTCGAGGACATGGCTGCCGCGGTGGTGCAACGTATTCCTATCCGCTTGGACGACGAAGACCGCTATTTCCCGACCGACAAGTTCCAAATCATGCCGCGCGACGGCTACACGCGCGTATTCGAAGCGATCCTTGATCATCCAGCGATCACCGTCACACTCAACACCGCCTTTGACAAGACGATGCTCGGCTCCTACGCTCATTGCTTCAACAGCATGCCAATCGACGAGTACTTTGCCGAGGAATACGGGCCGTTGCCTTACCGTTCTATCCGTTTTTATCATGACGAACGCGCGATCGAGGACGAACGCGGCATTGCCCCGACGATCAACTTTACCGACACCGGCCCGATCACGCGCGAGACTGATTGGGGCCGCCTGCCGCATCATCGGGTGCACGCAAGCGCGCGCAAGACGGTGACGCGCGAGGAACCATGCGACTACCGGAGCAATCACTTTGAACGCTATTACCCGGTAAAGACCTCGGATGGTCGCTACGACGCCATCTACCGCCAGTATAAGGAACTTGCCGAACGCGAGGGGAATGTCACTTTCATCGGGCGCTGCGGAACTTACCAGTATCTCGACATGCATCAGGTCATCAACCAATCGCTTGTCAGCGCGCAGAACTTCGTTTCCTCTACAGCCTGACGAACCGGGCCGGTCGCGGGAGAAACGGTGCGGGTTCTTGTCACCGGCGGCGCCGGCTTCTCGGGCAGCCACCGTGCTGGCCCTCGCCGATCGCGGCGACGAGGTCCGTGGTGTTCGACAATGTCCGCCAGGGCCATCGCGCCGCCGCATCCTGGCCGACGGAAGGTTCGACCCGTTGTTCCACTTCGCCGCCCTGAGCCTGGTGGGCGAGAGCATGCGGCTGCCGTTCCTCTACTTCGCCCAGAACGCAGCACTCGGCTTCGCGCTGATCGAGGCGTGCGTCCGCCACGGGGTCAGCCGCTTCATCCTGTCGTCGACCGCCGCCCTGTTCGGCCAGGCGGGCGAGATCCCGATCACCGAGGCGACCGCGATCGCGCCCGGCAATCCCTACGGCGAGAGCAAGCGGATGATCGAGCAGGCGCTCGCCTGGGCCGACCGGATCCACGCCCTGCGCAGCGCCTGCCTGCGCTACTTCAACGCGGCGGGCTCGGACCCGCAGGGGGCGCGCCGGCGAGGACCACGATCCCGAGACGCATCTGATCCCGCTGGTGATCGATGCCGCCGGCCGCCGCTCACCCTGTTTGGCGAGGACTACCCGACGCCGGACGGCACCTGCATCCGCGACTACGTGCACGTGTCGGATCTCGCCGCCGCCCATCTTGATGCACTCGACTGCCTGGATGCGGAGAGCGTCACGTTTAATCTCGGCAGCGCTTCCAGCTATTCCGTGCTCGAGGTGATCCGCAGCATGGAGCCCGTAACCGGGCGCAAGGTGCCCACCACGATCGGAGCGCACCGGCTGGCGCCGCGCTTCCGCGAGAGCTGGACAAGACCATGCGCATGGCCGTCGCGTGCCGCGAGGCGCATCCGCGGGGTATGATGATCGCGCCTGACCGATTTGCTGTCGTGGCTTCACCCCTACAAGGTGATTGTCTCTCTCGCGGACTACGTGTTCGACTCACCTCACCCACGATGTTTAGTCCAGGCTTTTCACGTGTATAGGTTACCTCCCCTACAACAAGTGCCCCCTCTACTTCGACGGAACATCGGTCTGACTGGCTATACTAGAGTATTTGATGTTGTCGAATAATACCGTCTGAGTCGTGTTCTGCCGCTGCCGATAGGTTCCAATCTCGACAGCCATCACATGCTTGTCCGCCCGATCTCGACAAGCCGCTTTCTCAGGGTCATAGGCCCAGTGCCCTCTGAAATCGACACGCTGAACACCGTCCAGCCAGTATCTTATGAGTCCAGCCTGCGGTTCTCGATCCGGCCGGGGTTCGAGTTCGAAATCCATGTGGTACCACCGTCCGCGATCAAGGGTTCTCCTGAAGATTATCTTATCGACGGCCCTCGGGCCGTCCTCAATTTGGTCATCGCGATACCCCAAGATTAACTCAACCGGGCCATGCTTGTCCGGACCAGGCACGACGCTCATTGTAAGTGGCGGATGCCCTCCACACTCTTGCCAGACTTGCAAGTGAAGGACCCAAGCTACTGGTATTTCGTACGCGGGATCCAACTGGAAGTTGAAGGAAAGGTAACGGCGGTTTCCTGGCGCATCTGGATCCATCTGAAGAGGCGTTAACCGCGGAGCGACTGCCAGAAGGATCTTGTCCGGAAGATGTTCAACCTTCGCCGCCGTTATCTGTATCGCTAGTGAGCGCGCGTTGCTAAGTCGCTCGACCGGCGGAACACGTGGACTGAGCCACACCTTGTACTCGGTGCCCGGAGTCGCATGAAGCTTCGCCACCACCTGCGAGCCGGACAGATCCGGCCCCGTCAAGCTGAAGTAGTGCATGCTTCTCGCGTGCACAGCTCCGCTGTCTGCCGGATCTACAATGTTGGCATCGCTGAAGTTCCAGTCGACGGACGTCATGGAAGGCTGTGCTTCCGCGCTCATCGCCGCACGTCCAAACATGAGCGTGGCCAAGAGCAGCCGGCCGAGAAAACCACGCAGCTCCTCTCCGGATAGCTTCTTGTGAATGCAATAACAAGCTTTCAACTGAGCGTCCCCTGACAGCGGAGTGGCGATGATAGGCTAGTTGGAAGCTTCTCACCACACACAGCTTCTTTTGGGAGACAAGCGGGCAGTCGACACCTTAGACCATCATGATCTGCCGTGACCGGCCGCTAGTTGATGAGGAGGGTGCTTAGTCGAGGACGGCGGCGGTTAACGAAGCTGACTTCACGTTCGGGCGGAGCGTCTGTGGGTTCATCGGAACAGCGACCGCGAAGCCGTAAGCGCACCGATTGCTGGGTGTTTAGTCCGCGGCACGAGTTCCCTACTTTCCCAAGAAGTGAGCCAGCGAGCCGGTCCTTTTTACAGCGCGCGGCGGCGCTCGTGGTAGACTCCTGCTGACGTCTAAGGTATGAGACTCGCCCTGTGATGTCGGTGCGAGTTACCTCGACGTTTCGGAGCAGCGCGGTCATTTGGAACATTACGCTGGGGCAAGACGTCGCGGAAGTGGCAACCGGGCCATGTGCTTCAGCATGGTAGGCGCAGGTTCCATCCGCAAGCTAGCTCCCGGGCCTGCAGGTCCCACCGTCCGTCGGCGACTTGCGTACTGGCGGCTCTTATCACATAGCTGCAGGCAAAATTTAGGAGTAAGCACAGTCGGACGTCGATCGATCAGGATTTCAAGTGTTGCCGGCCGCGTACGACCGCGGCACAGGATGAGGTTCATAGGATCCATTCGGCTTGGTCACGGCGGCGTGATGCTTCTGGGTCCCGTGCCATTTCAATCTAGAAGTGTTCGGGCGTCGGGGCGACTACGAAGTTGGTGCACGCTTGTCCCGGGTGTATGGTGCCTTCTAACCAAAATCTTCATACTCGAGACGGCCGCTTGAAGAGAGGACCGGAATGTTCGACGAACACTCAGTGGCCGGCGTCTACTACATCAACCTCGATCACCGCTCAGACCGCAACGAGCATATGCAACGGTTGCTCAAGTATTGTCCGTGGCCCTACAGCCGGGTCCCGGCGGTGCGCCTGCGGGTTGAACCAGGAGCAGCGGGCTACCGTCTCGCGGAACGCCATCGAGAGCAGCCTCACGTTGCTAGCATCTTCCTTTCCCATCAGAGATCGCTTCTTACCGCCCTCTCTGCGGACAACGATGGATTGTCCATTGTCATGGAGGATGACCTTCAAATCGACCCAGCGCTGTTCCGGCTCTCTTCTACGGACCTCTCGCCGCTCCCGAGTGACTGGGATGTCGTCCTTGTCTCCGTGCGCTACAGAGAGCGACCGAGGGAGCCGGGGCAGCCGGTCACATGGCTGCAGCACCCATATGGCCCCGGGCTTGTATCCGCGCGTCGTGTTACGCCCGACATCATAGTAACGGGAGCGCACTTCTGCATCTTCCAAAATCGAGCTGCGATTGCAAGAATACTCACCAAGATGGGCAAGGTCACGGAGATTGAGGACTTAGATATTTGGTACATCAAGAACACTAACTGCTTCTACCTCCACAGCGATTTAGTCGGAACGAAGCCGTCGCTCGGCTCGAACCATCATGACAAACTTGAAAGCACTCCATTATGAGGGCAACTCCTTGCCGTGACTCGACGACTTTATCTACCGGACAGCTCATGAAGACTCAGCGCTTGGTCACGGTCGAGGAGCCGGAAGCAGAGAAGCTGCTTGCGAACATATCTGCATCCACTCTTTGTACTGGATGGTCCCGTGGAAAGCTCCCGGAGAGACACGAGAGAGCTCACCGATCACCACGCCAGGTGCTCTGAGTGTCGTCCTGCCGGGATTGCCCTCCCGCACGCACAGAAAGCGATTTGGGCCGAAGGCACTAACGGCCTTAAAGATTTCATCTACCTGCTTATCGTCGATCTTGCCGTCGATCGGCTTGAAAACGAAGATCTTTTCGCCGCTCTGAAGTTGAGAAAGAAGGCGTTCTGTAAGGAATCGGATGCGGCGAACCATTTGGCCGTGCAGCTTTGAACCATCGATGTCCGTACGGACAAAGGTGTGCATGTAAGTTCCGTAAACGCCATCCGTTAGATAGTATTCTTCTGTTTTGACAACGAGCTTAAGGTTTTCGGGCGTAAGCAGATCTTTGAATCGATCCTGGAGAGCGCGCACCAAGTTCTGGGCGGAAATCGAAGTCCATCGAAGAAGGCCGAGCGGCTCGGCTCCGAAGTAGCGTTGAGCGAGTCCGAACTCGCAGTTGTCGCCGACCGCTTCGAACAAGCCGAACAGCGCCGCGTTTTCGTGTTCTGCCGTAGGTTGATTCTTCGCCTCCGTTTCAACCAATCGCTCAGCATTGTCAATCGGTGTCATCGCTACAAGCTGGTGAAGCTCTCCAAGCCGATTGCGCAGGATCGCGCTAGCTGGAACAGTTTCCCGCGCCGCCATCAGTCGCTTTATACCCTCACCGAGGTCGCCTGCAGAAACCGCTACTTCGGCGTGCTCGAGTAGGACCCACTCGTCCTTAGGGAGGCGACGGACCAAAGGCGCGAGTTCCCGCTCGGCTTCCTGAAACCTTCCAAGTTCACGAAGAGCCTGCACAGAGCCCCTTACCGCGACTGGGTGATCGCGGAATCTTTGCCTCGCGGAAGTCCAACGTGTTAAAGCTTCAGTCCAATCTCGTCTCTCCGCAGCAATCTTCGCGTACTCGCCAGCGACGCTGAAGTTGTCGGGATGTGCAGCCGCAGTTCGAGCAAGAAGCGCCTCTGCAGCATCCCTGTAGTTGGATCGCTTGAGGGCCACGGCCAGTCCCAGACGGTTCCCTGGCTCCTCTCCATAAAGGAGTTCACCGGCGAGAAAACGGGTCACCGCTTCATGGAACTGCCTCCTGTCAATGGCCAGCCAACCTAAGGCATGGAAAATCTCCTTCGACTGCGGGTTTGACTTGAGGCCTTCCTCTAGCAGGCGCAGAGCTTCGTCATGGCGTTGCAGCCTTCGCAGAGCGTGCGACATCCCGACGATGTCGCGTTCATCGAGAGGCTGAAGCAACGAAAGTTTAGACCAGGACGTGACCGCCCTCGGCCAGTCACCCTTTCGGCCGGCATCTACGGCATCATCTCGGATGTTCTGGATGTCGTTGTGCGAGGGACCGTCCCGCTCCGGATCCTCCTGCGTCATCACAGCCACTGATTACTCCTCGGTGATCTGGTGGTAATTCCGGTCATCTTGGCGGTTTGCAAGAAGTCATCTGCTCATTGTCCAATGAACTGTCCGAGGCAGGGTTCTGATGTTCTCGCCTGAGGCCCCGCTCCTATCGGCTGGTGGACGTTTGAAGCCGATAACAGACCCTGCTCCGCATACGCCTCCGCGCTTCGAGCAAGAGGGTGATAGCGTTCCTGCTATGCAAACGTACAGCGATCACTGCCCTCATAGACCGGAACCTCGTAACGCCGGCCTGCTCGAGACGCCTCCCCCGTCGGGCTGCCAACCTGGTAGAGCCTACGGCTGCGACCAAGTTACAACTGCGCTCTCATCCCATATTTGACAAGGTTCCTCGTAACTCCCTTCTAAGTAGACGGATCAAGATTCCAGTGAAGGCGCAGTTCGCACGGTGTCTGACCGAGGTTCCGGTCGCCCGGATGAAGATCATGACACTGAGATCGCTCTCTGACGATCGTCGTCGTCGCGTAAGCGAAGCCTGTTCCACGCTGCTATTCGTGTGCTACTCTTCGGGTCAAGTCGCTGCAACGTCCGCGACGACATAAACGCGCAACCCTCACCGGACGGACATTCCCGACAGTCGTTCAACATATTTTGGTCGGCAGTCGCGTCGCGACACTCAAGGGGCCGATTGCTGAGCCTTAGCCGCTCGCAGAACCTCACGACATATCGACGCCCATTCGTCGAAAGCGATGTTCCAAGCGGGCCCGGCATCAAGCCCAAATCGGCTGAGGCGCCCGACGTAGAGACCATCGCGTAGACACCTAACCGACCCAGCGACCTCACTTCCATCCGCGCGCGTCACGAAGACCATCGACACGTGTCCTAATTTGCGCAGTTCTTCAAAAATAATGTTTGCCTTCGCACGGTCGAAGTCGCCTACATACTTGTAAACGTACACGCGGTCTGCCAGCTCCACCCGCTCAAGAAACGCGTCTCGCAAGTAACGTAAGTGCCGAGCTTGCTTTCCCCGGAACTTCTCCAGATCGATAGACGTCCCCTGCTGGATGAAGGTGTGGAAGCGTATTCTTAGTGCTAGGTCATTAACCATGATCTCAGGCTTACCGAGATCTAGGATTGTGTTCTCGACCTCGCCCAGATTAGCAAACCGCGTGCGTAGACCGGCGATCAGCGTCTCAGGCTTAGTGGTCGTCCAACGCAGGAGACCTAGGGGTTCCGCGCCGAACCTCCGCTGAACCAATCCAAATTCGCAATCTTGCCCAAGGCTCTCGAAAGCCTCAAGAAGCTCCCGCAATGAAATGTCATCGACCATGCCGACGTCGACTGGGCGAGCATAATGTGCGCCACTTGCTTCACCACTCCCATCCGCTTCATGAACGCCCAGCCGCCACCTTGCGACACCTAAACCGTTTGTGTATCGAGCATCGCTTGGAAAGCGGGAGTTCAGATCTTCCCATATCTTGACCGCGCCCACCCAGTCTTCACATACCGTGTGCAAGTCGGCCAAGCCTACCGCGATATCAGGACTCTCGGGGTATTTCGCGAGCCCTTTGGAGAATGCTGCCTGCGCCTCCGGCAACTCTCCCGAACGCAACAGAGAAGTGCCGAGGCCGGCATACCCTGCCCCGTCGAGCCAACCATGTCGCTCTACTTCGCTCCACCACTGCCGTGCGGCCGCCCAGTCGCCTCGGCTCGTTACTGATGCCGCCAAGTCGATTAGCAAGCGCCGATCGTGCCCAAACCTGGCCAATCCCTCGAGCAATATGGTTTCGGCTTCAGGCTGGCGCCGCAGGCGCCTGAGAGCTCGACTGCCGCCCATGTAGCCATGGATCTCGTTGGGAAATCGGGATCTCGCCTGCGCCCACCGTAGCACTTCATCTTCCAAATCGCCGCGAGCTCCGGCACTCCTTGCGTACGCCACGGCAAGTTCGATTGCCTGTGGAATACGCTCGGCAGCATCTCGCAATACCGCGTCAGCTTCGCTCTCGCAACCGAGGCTCTTGAGCTTGTCGGCTATCTCTTGGCAGATCGTCGGGTCAGATGGCAGCGTTCGGCCTAGTTGAAGCCATGCTTCCGCTGCCCGGCCTGCATCAGTTCCCACCATCGAACGCGCTAGATCCAGCGCCTGATCGAAGTTGTGGTCGAGCGCGACGTTGGAGGAACCTGCGTGTGACGTCATGTCCTCTTCCTTACCACCTCCACGAGATCGCCGACACTCTGGAGCCCGTCCACCTCGCGAGTGCTCAGCTTGATCTGAAAACGGTCTTGAATGGCTACTATCAACTCGACCTGTTTGAAGCTATCCCAGCCCGACAGATCCTTGGCGGTCATCTCGCTCGACAGCTTGATGTCAGTCCTGTCGAAGACGTCATTGAAAATGTCCGTCAGCTCCGAGTAAACTGTTACTTCATCCAACAACTCAGTCATCTCCCTCTGCTGAATGCCGCCCACATATCGCTTGGTCAATCATACGCTAACGCTTGGACATCTTCATAGTCTCGTTGTAGGTGTTTGCCTCCAATTGCCTGTCCCCGCCTGCCGGTGGAAAGTCGGGCTTAGCACTTCGAGCTCACGGGATTGACGAGCAGCGGCAGTAAAGACACCATCAGGACACATCATGGTCGCGCCTCCCTGAGGGGCTTTGATGGCCACGACGCATACGCGCCTATCTCCAGAGAGGTCACAGCCGGTTCGATACTGGATTACTCGACTACGAGCGGTCACCGACGGGTATGAAGGAGCCGATCAGCCCGCAGAGGCAGGCGATCAGGCGGCCGCACGACCAAGCTTTGTGCCTCCTGTTACGTCAGATCGCTGCTTTCTGGATGGTAGCGAGCGCCACCTGCGGCTGGTCAATCTGCAATGCGGCGATGTCGATCAAGCAGTCACTCGCAAGGATGCGTCTAGGTGGGGCGGGCTCAGGCGCCGCTGGCACCAGCTTATCGTCTAACAAACGGATCTTTAGGGCGGCGACCAGCCAACCGGAAGAGGCGAGACCGAGCGTCGCATTTCCATCTTTTATGTAGGGGCGCCGCCGGATCGCCTCGCTGATCACGTCTGTGGCGCATTCGAAACCGAAGGCCCGCTGACCGTCTCCAACGTCAAATGTCAGGTCATATCGCTCTAAAGTGTTGTCGATATTGGCCACCCAGTCTTCGTCCAGGAGGAGCCGACCGCCATCTGAGTTGCTGGCACCCGGGTCAAACACCCAGCCAGTGACTGAACTCGAACCCACGTGGTCGATGAACCCCGAGGGCACAAAGAAGCTCACCCGTGCAGCCGGGCAGTATAACGAACAGGAAGACCCATTCGCGTCTGTCAGGACAACTTCGTGTCCGATTTCTAAAGGGCATGACGTGATCGGGACTACCGCATTCAACGCGGCGAGCCCGCCAGCAATTCCCGCCGACTCCAGATCGGGTCGATGGCTGAGACCGTATCCGGCGAAGGTCTGCCCACATAGACCTATGGTCACGGGCTGCGTAACCTGCGCGCCATCCAACCCGCATACCCAGCCCTGAACGTGTACGAAGCCTTTGCCAATTGCCACCATATCGACATGCCCGCGAAGTCTGCCCGGGGCGGACCGTGGCACTTCAAGCGATGCAGCAACCGCCGGAGTCGCGGCAGTTAGCCTCCGAGCGGAACGACTCCTCATACAAACTTCTCTCGAGCTCGCTCAAACATGAGAACGGCGCTATCCTCGAAGCGAACCGCCGCGCTCATGTAACGCACTGGGACACGAGCTGCAAAGCCGGCCTGTTTCATAGCGGCCACCACCGCCTTCTCCATCTCCGATCGGCAGGAAAGACCGCCGAACTGAAAAAGGATTGGCGCTCCAGGCTTCATGACTCGGGAGATTTCTTGGGTCACCGAAGCAAGCTGCTCCTGGCTCATCTCAAGATCGCGGAGTAGGGCAACTCGGAGCGCCGCGTCTGCATTTTTCAAGCGTCCCTCCTCCCGCAAGGTCCGAAGGAAGCTTGCAGTAGTAAGACGAGGACCCTGGAACTGTTCGGCCCAAACTTTCTCCAGGCGACCGGAGATGCCAATGGCCACAGCTGGGAGGCGCCGGTACATATAGGGTCCGTCACTCAACCACCGAAAGATCGTCCGGTCACGTGGCTGCGACGAACAAGATGGACATTCATCCTGTTCGGTGAAGGAACCTCCATACCAGTCACAGATGTTGCAGTGGCGCAGGCGCCCCGCGCGCAATGCATCGAACGTGGCGATCTGGTTTAGCTCGACAGGATGAGCGACGACAATACTCTCGTCGAACCGCTGTGAGAGAGTTGGCCTACTCTTGTTGAACAAAGCCAGTACACCTGGTGTTTGAACAAGCTTCCAGCCGCAACTCTCCACGTAATAGGAATACTCTACGTCCGTATAATCATGTGGGACATCTGTGCTGAAGCCGCCGATTGCGTCCATCATGGATCGGCGGATGCCGAACAACCCTCCTTGCACGTGTGCGAAGGTCCTGTCCTTATTCGCCGATGCAAATTCGCGATTCCGGAATTTCGTAAACAAGGGGATGCCGGTCTGATACATGTTCCCCGTCAAGTAAGTGGGCGAACGTCCCAGCGTTCCGACAAGGCCGGCGCCTTCATCTTCAGCAAAGGCATGAATGAAAGGCAATTCCCAACCGTTGGCAAAGCTGAACCCCTCCTTACCGCAAAGGTAGATGATTACGTCGCTCACTCCTTTCGCAACAGCTGCGTTCGTGCCCGGCCCAACCATCGCGTTGATATCGTTATGAATAACCGTTACGTTGTCCGCGTCCTCCCACAGAGCGTCGAGATACTGCGGAACAGGCTCCTTCCGGCTTTGGTTGTCACAGATGATCAGATGATAAGGAAGGGCGGTATTAAGCCTTACTCGCTCAATTACTGCTCGTAAATGCTCGAGATTGTTCCAGCTTACGATGACGATGTCCACCGTCCGATTCTCCCAGACTCGGCGGAGAACGCGCACGAGGCGACGAGCATCGTGTTGCCCGCTCGCTCGCGCTCGAGCGTTCCTAATCATGCTGGCGACACGCTCATCGGACATCGCGTAGAAACGGCGGATGGCAGAGGCAACGTCTTCTGCGTTCGGCTCACACATAATTCCGGTGAGCCCATCTGCGACAAGGTCCGGGATACCTGCAATTGCTGTCGCCAGAACCGGCACACCGGCGGCCATGCTTTCAACAATAGATGTTGGAATGCCATCCATGTCGCCGTCTTGTGTCCGGATAGAGGGGCACGCGAACAGATCAGCTTCCCGCATCTCCCGAAGAACTTGATCCTGCGTAAGCCTTCCTTTGAGAGTCACGTTTGTAACGCCCAAATCGTTGATTTGCCTCCGATACTCGTTCTCCAAGTCACCGTAGCCGAAGATATCAATCGTGACGTCGATGTCACGTATCAACGCGGCGGCCGCTATGAGCAGCGAAAGTCCCTTTTTGGCCACGTAACGATGCACAGCGATAATGCGTCGAAACGGTCGTGTCTCAACGTGGTTATGACCAACGTCCCGGAAGCGCTCGGTATTAACGGCATTGGGATTGATGACAATCTTCTCGCGCGGAACGCCACGCGCCGCGAGGAAGTCGTAGTGAAACCGCGAAAGCGTAAAGACTTTCACACAAAGTGGTGACGACGTGATCGCATCCAGACAGTTTTGGCGGTCATTCTCGTACTTAAAGATATCTTGAGCATGCGCGATAAAGGTGAAGGGAAGTCCGGCCTTCTCACAGGCGGGCAGAACCATGTTCGTAACAGTTGGGTAGGTGAAATGTGCATGCACCATCGTCCGGCCGGTTTCCTTCAGGCGATGAGCGAGGACGTCAACGCTTTCGGTTCGCTCCCAAGTGATCGGGAACGACGGCCGGAAATCCTTGTGAGGAGACTGACGGCAGAAAACCAGCACGTCTACTCCCTCGGCGACGAGCACCTCTAGCTCGTTGAGCACGAAAGTTTCGGAGGGAACAGGAAAATGCCAACAGAAGTAAGCGATACGCCCCTTTTGTTCGACGACCTTCAGCGCGGTCCGTCGCGCTGGCCGAACGACGGGCCCGACGGTGACGTCAGGACGATCCGCGTGGACAGACAGAATTTGCTTATATACTGAACGGAACCTTTTACCATATGAGTCCGACCCGTAGCGCGAGCGCGCGATGTCGCGCGCGCGGTCGCCGAGGGAGGCGATCCGGTCCGGATGGGCGCAAAATTCTTCGATATACTTGAGTGCACTCTCTGGCTGACGGTATGGAACAAGATAGCCGGTGACTCCGTGCAAAACGAGTTCAGGGAGCGCACCCCAATCGTAGGCAATGACGGGTCGACCGCTACCCATCGCCTCAAGGATAGTGCGACCGAATGACTCCGCAAAGTGCGAGAAGTTAAGCACAACGTCGAGGGACCGCAATGCTTCTGAAGGACTAGGAGCGTAACCGGGGAACAGGACGTTGGTCGGGGCCATTCTCGCAGCCTGCCCGCTCCTAATTTCACGTACAGCTTCCGTTTCGGGACCGATAAGTACAAACTCGGCCGAAGGACAGCTCTTAGTCGCGAGCCTGGCAAGCTCGACGACATCCGCCAAGCCTTTCTTTGGTATGTTGCTACTGATCAGTCCGAACCGTACTTTCCCCCGGGAGTCAGATGAGCGGGGCACGTCGATCCTCGCTAGGTCGATCGTATTCGGAATGAAAAATGTGCTTCCCGGCTTGTTAAAGATCCGCGCCGTGATCTCGGAGTTGCCGATGATCCAATCCGACCGACGACAAACCTCAGAGATGATCGCCTCGCTGTCCTCACCGATGAGGTCCGTGAGAGTCGGGTCAGCGTTTATTAACTCACGGACGTGCGTGACGCCGGGTACACCACAGCGCCGAGCTGCGCTCAAAGCTTCTCTCAACATGATTGTATTTACGTGCACAGCGTCGATGCGCAGACTTGAAATCAAATCCCGGAAAAGAAGCACAACCTCCTCATCTTCCTGAGCCCGATCTCGCCACCAAGGATAAGAGAAGACAGAGACGTAATGCACCTTCGCACGTATCGCGTTCGTGTAGTCAGGCACGTTTCGAGGCAGCGCAACATAGACGTTGGCGGGAAGCGCCTCTATGGCCTCAACCATGTCCATGAAGGACCTTTCGCTGCCGAAGAGATGTTCCCCTGCGACATGGGCAACAAGCAGGATGTGCGGCGCGCCGGGTCGATAGACCAGCTTACCCGGATAGTCTTTAAACTTAAGTTTAATCATGAGGCGCTTATCGCCCCTCGGAGCGGGCGCTTCGGTGCTTACCAACCGAGGGCAGCGTTTAAGAACAACCTCCGTCCGCTGGAGCTCCTTCTGAACGCTCTTGACCTTCTCGACTTGGCCTCGCATATCGAGAAGAGAAGCAAACTTTGCGGGTTCAAACTCGGTCAAGCCAATGGTGAGGAAATGCTCGATCGCGCTTTGTTCAGCGGCTGCGCTGTCACTCCTCATGAAAACTGCGCGGTATTCGGCGCTTCGGAAGCAAGCAATCGGGTTATGATCGCGTTGCGCTCCGCTCGACAGAAAAGACGCCAAGCTCCCCGCCAGTGGCATGTCAGCGTTGTACGTGGCGCGATAGTATGCTGGGTCGAAGAAGGGAGAAGGTGTGAGACCTCTTGCTTCGCCCTCAGTCAGATAGTGAAGTAACGGATTAGCGACATGAGCCTCTGAGACCTGTCGCCGGTAGTGCTTGCTATCAAATAGCGGGTGCGGGTCGACGTCGAGAGAAGCCCCTGCTAAAAGGTAGTGTGAACAAGGCTCCTGATCGGGCTGAGTTTGCCATTGCGAGTTGTAGAACTCGCGGCTCAAGAGCGGCGAGCAGGGAATTTGATAGCGCGAGCCGCGGATTAGATAGTGGACGAGCGCATACGCCGAAGACACCTCACTCAATCCCGCATGAGCACTATAATAAGCATGGTCGAAAAGCGGGTGCGGCGACTGATGCCCAGCCTCTCCTTTGAGGAAGTGACCGAGCCAGGTGCTACCGTTTGCTGGAACGTTCGCCGTATGGGCGGAGAAGAAAGCAGTACTAAACAACGGGTGAGTGTCCATCTTCTCTGCTGAGCCGAGAAGGATGTAGTGCGACAGAGGATCGAGACCGCCTTCTAAGGCCTTAGTCAGTCTAGCCAGATAGAAGTTCGTTGAAAAGAGCGGGTGAGGGCTCTTGCCCTCGCACCATCCTCTCACCGCAAAGTGGTGGATCGGGTTTTCTGGAAGCCTCTCGTCAGGTCCGAAATTTGACAGGTAATAGCGAACATCAAACAGCGACGATGTTGCAATCCGCTTGAGAACCTCTTCGCTCGGCTCCCGGCGATCCGACAAGCTTTGCAGCAGTTCCTGACCACCTTGATTGTCATTGCGCATCAGAGACGACGCCTCAGGGTGGCATGCTCTTCCTCTTGCTGATTGACGCACCGCAAGACATAGGAATTCCATCCAACTGGATGTTCCTATTCCGGTCCAGTCCGAATTGGTCGTCTCAGCTTCAGTCGCCCTCTCTGCTGCGAGCCCTTCTCCCACGATGTCTTTCATTGCGGCACGACAGTCTGCTGCCGCTGACTTTAGCTCTGACGCCATCCGGTCCCAGGAGATTCGCAAGGCCCATACATCTGCCAATCCCGCTCGCGCGCTGCGTCTAAATGCGGACGGATTCTCGGCTACGTGGTTGAAGACGCTCGAGCCTTCCGCAATATCAGCAGCAGAGCACGCAAGGTGCGTGATCACTTCATTCACAAGTGACGTTCCGGCTCCCGGTAAGCGCGCTGTAGCTAACAGGTCTTGCAGGACCGTCAGGTGCCTTCGAAGACGCTTGGAGATGTCGTCCGCCCGAACCCGTAAACTAGGAACCGGCAGCGCTCCACCCTCTAATTTCCCGACGTTCTCAGCTCCGTCTGGCATGTATTCCCGCCACAGTCTGTAGAGATTATAGCCTGAAATGCTTCGAACTTCCACAAAAAGGCGTAATCGTCCCGCCGACTAAGGCTTTGAGAACAAGACCTGGATCGCGGAAGTGGACAGCACGTCTGCATTATATGTCTGCAAAAGTTGAGTAGGCAGGGGGAGATCGGTAGCAAAACGCTGGTGTCGCGTCACAGCAAGCCCTGCCTCCTGACCAGCAAGCAGAAGGTCCCCGGCGGTCATCCTATTCAACTCCATAAACTGCTGCCATTCGCGAACGGCTGTCGGATTGCCGTAGGAGAGGACGCTGGAACGTAACGCATCGATCGAAAACAACAGGTGCTGCCAGAAGTCTACGTTGTATCTATGCAGAAGCGAACCTCGAGGTGAAAAGTACAACGGATCGCAATACACGAATAGAAATCCACCCCGGCGCAAACGGCTTGCCAAGCCCTTCACTGTGTCAAGCAGCCAGTCCTGTCTGACATGCTCGAGCACTGACCACGCAAGAATCGCATCGAATTCCCCGAGATCTGGAATCGTGCCGTCGACTACCTCAGCGAATTGCAGGTTGCTCGGCATCGAAAGCCTAGTTTGCGCCTCGAGTTTTCTCGCAAGGTCCTCTGGCGACACAACCATGATGTCGACGCCAACTACTTGAGAGGTGGGGTGGCGGAGCGCAATCGATGTCGCCGCGTGGCCTTCGCCGCATCCGAAATCAAGGATACGACAATTTTCCCAAGCAATCTGGTCGCCGATCCACCCCCGCATGCGGCTGTACTCGCTTACGCAACGCGCCCTGAACACCGGATCGCTACAAGCCAAAAACGCCGTCTCTACCCGTCGACGAAGAGCCAAGTCAGCCATCTTGCATTCTCAACCCCTCGCGCTGGGATCTCCTAAGCCGCGGTAACGTCATTCGAGGCCGATCCCCGTATAGGTTGAGGGCGCCACTCGGAACTGACGATCTTCAATCGTCACCTCGCGACACGACTTCAGGAAAGTCCCGCGAGACCGTGATGCCTCAAGATGGCCTACAAAAGTCTTCGGCGTGATTGGGAAAACCTTGCATCGGCGAAGGCCAGCTACAAGGACGGCGGGCGCCCCCCCAAAAATCAGCAACAGCGTAGGCGGCGGGTAAGAGGCTGCCTGCCTCACCATCCCCTTCATGTCTGTCACGGGGATCTTCTCCCAGTCTGCGGAGCAGAAGAACTGGAATTCCGTGTGCGCATCCTTGACAACACGCGTTAACCTAAGGTTTGCACCTGGCTTCACGGTCCAACCTTGGTCCTTCAGAACGCGGAGGGCCCATTGCCAAACGTCAAGATCCGTCGGAGCAGAACCTTCTAAAAGGCGTTTCCGCCGCCAGTTCACGGACACAAAGCGCACAGCGACACCAAGCGCCAGCAACAAATAACCACCAGCGACCGCAACAATCGCCAGCGAGAAGCCACCAAGCCAGTAGGCAAGGCCGACCAGCATCGCTGAGATGACCAGCGCCGTTGCTCTCTTCCTCGTCATGTCCTGGATCACGACTGTGATCCAGAGGGGAAGGAGGCAAAGTAAAAGTACGGCTGCGATCTGAAGCTTTGGCGGCACTGGCGGCGACCTTACATCTCAGAGGGACGAGGCAAGAGATATCGTGGACCAACATCGGCGCAGCGGCACGCTCGCCAAGACGCGAAGCCTTGGGTTTGACTAGATCACGCGACCATCTTCCCGCTGGTTTTGTGAGCCATAGACGAACCACGGTGGAAACGCCGGAAGGATGTCCACTCGGCAGCCCAGTCACGTTCTTTTCGCTTGACGTAAATCTCAGTTTGTGTCGCAGCCCCGCGCACGTTGCCTCTATCAAGGTAATTTACCGCATTCTAAAATGCCAGCGCAAGCTGCCGCGTAGAGACAAGCACTGGGCGTTCCGGCGCCGGTCTCACTCACCTACACTGTAACCTGGGCTGACGGACCGGCCGTGGCTCCTTCAAGCGACGGAGCTCGTCCGCTCCTTCCACCTCGATAGCGATAGCGCGTGTCATCGGAGTCTTGTGCGAGCTGCCGGGATGTGGCTAGGGGAGCACATCATGCTAACCAGCGGCGGTCTACGCCGTTATCGAGCTCTTGAAGCGAAGCCGATCGTGCAGCTAATCCTGCACAGCAGCGTGCGAAGATTAGTACGGCGCCGTTGCTCCTCGACGGGCAGCAGTAGGACTTGATTATGGACGCAAGAGTTGCACAGCGTTTCACAAGCCTCGGCGGAGGAGTCCTGAAAAGTGGTGCCTGGGGGTTCGGATGTGAGATGGGTTTTTGGCAGCGGCACCACAAGATTGAGCCGTTGGAGCTACTCCGCTGGGCAAGTATTTCGCCCAATGACCTTACCCGGGGGTTCCAGACCGAATTCGAGGGTCTCGACGACCCATCTACTTACAACCTGCGGCGCAGTCAGCATGGAGAATGGGAATACACACAACGCACTTACGGCTTCAAAGTCGATCACACGGGATTATCGACCGAAAAGTTCGATGAACGCAGCGCGGCGGAGAACCTCGCAAGACATAATGGCTTCCTCAGATCTAAATTCCTCGAAGAGCTTCAGCTTGGACAGAAGCCCGCAGTATATAGACTTCGGGACGACCGACTTTCGGTGGCGCAAATCGAGCAGTTCTCCGACACTCTTCGGCAGCGCACCTCGAGCGTTATTTTGTTCATGCAGTTAGCAACTCATGCAGAAGACGTCTTAACCGTCCGCCAGCTGCAACCGGGCCTACTTCTAGGGCTGTTTGACTTTTTTGCACACCCAAGAGGACAACGAGAAAACTTCCGCGGGTGGGACCTTGTTCTCACTCGGGCAGTCGAAATCATCGATGCAGTGCGACCCGACGGCGGCCCCTCAACGTAGGCACCGACTGACCCGACAGTCATGCGCCGAGCAAGCAGGCATGAGTGTGGCTCCTGCAGAGAGCAAATTTAAGACATAAGGTCTCTGTCGCGCACGCTACGCTCGACGCCGGAGAGCGGGACCCGCGCGGGCTACGACGGCGCCAAGCGCAAGCGCGGCTCCAAGCTGCACATGGCGGTCGACACGCTCGGCCATCTGCTGGCGCTGCATGTGACCCCCGCCGATCACGACGACCGCGCTGAGGTCGGGCGGCTCGCGGAAGCGATCCAGGTGGCGACCGACCAGAGCGTCGAGCTCGCCTACGTGGACCAGGGCTACACGGGGGAGCGTTCCACGACAGCCGCAAAGGACCAGGGGATCGCGCTCGAGGTGGTCAAACTGCCCGAGGCCAAGCGCGGGTTCGTGCTGCTACCGCGACGCTGGGTGGTCGAATGTCGATGATCGCGGCCGTGGGCTCAGGAGGGCGCCCTGCCGCCATCCAGCACCGCGCGGAGATCGTGCACCAGCGCCTCGAAGCACTCGGCTTGCAGCCAACGCTGCGTCTGCTGGTAGACCGCAGCCCACGGCGGCAGGTCGTTCGGCATGGCGCGCCAGGCGATCCCGTAACGGACCACGTAGCGCAGCGCGTTGAACAACTCGCGCAGGGAGTGCTGGCGCTGCGGCGCGTCCTCGCGGACCAAGGTCAGATACGGCACCACCAGCGACCACTCGTCGTCGAAAACGTCAGAGGGATACGGTTCGCGGGCATTCGTCATGCCCTCCGATATGAATCAAGCCGCAAGGAAAGTACATAACACCCTCTAGCTGCTCTAGCTTTTAAGCTAGAGTGCTCTTGCGTCCGCCTAAATCGCTCGCAAATAGAGGTTCAGACCTGGATCGAACTGGCTTTCGCCGCGAAGAATGGCAACGCTTCCTGCTGGCTCCCCGCGAGCAAACTCCACCCCGATCCGACCGTAACGGTCGAGCAAGCAGATATTTCCATCATGGGTGCACCAGCTGGTTTCGTTCGGATGTGCTTGCGGATCGACCCGGCCGTCGCGCCGCAGACGAAGCTCGCGGTAGTCGCCGTCCTGCTGCGAGCCGAACATCCAGGGCACATCCACCACCGACCGGAAATCGCCGAAGCCGTCTAGGCGGCTGTAGTCTCGCAGTATGTCGCCACGAACGTTGAAGTTGAGGCGCTCGATGAAGCGATTGTCGTAGTCCGTGAACCTGCCCT
>CAXTVZ010000022.1:0-24638 GCA_964247685.1 uncultured Acetobacteraceae bacterium | reverse complement strand
TCGCAGCGGTGCGCGCAGCCTGGCCGCCGCACGCACGGCGGAGGCGGCGGGGTTCGCCCGGGTGTTCAACGTGGGAGACGGGTTCGAGGGACGGCCGGATCAGGCCGGGCATCGGGGCAATGTCGATGGGTGGAAGGCGTCAGGTCTTCCCTGGCGGCAGAGTTAAGAAGAGGCGGGGCTCTGCCCCGCACCCCGCCAGGAGCTGGCCCCTGGACCCTTTACGTTTGGGGGTCCAGGGGCCCTTGCTCCTGGTGGGTCTGGGGCAAAGCCCCAGATTCTTCAGCCGGGTGGTTCGCTGTCCGCCGCGTATTGCACCTGCAGCACCACCAGCCACGGATACCGGCTGTCGATGATCGTCCCGTCGGCCGCCGCAAGTTTCCCGTCCGCGCCCACCGGCACATGCGTGAGCGTCACCGCATCGTCCACATTCCCGCCGATCACCGAGATCTGGTTCGGCTGCGTCGCCACCACGATCGCGCAATGCGCCGGAAAACCGTACGAGGTCGGCAGCATCTCGAACCGCACGCGCGCGCCCGAGCCCCGCCCCGCGCACACCAGGTCGCCGAGCTGCGGCGCGTAGGCGTTCACCGCAAACGCGCGCAGCCCCGACGTCTCGCCCGCCACCGCCGCGTTGATGTAGGTCGAGTGATTCGGCGAATACGGGAAGCCGTCGCCGGCCCCGCTCACGCGCATCACATAAGAGATGAACGCCGCCGACCACGCGTAATGCCCGTCGACGTTGAAATCGAAGCGACCGCCGTCGGCATCGTGCTTGCCGGTCCAGGACGCCTCGCGCTCATACGGATCCTGCCCGATCCACCAGTATTCGCCGATCCGCTCCCACAATCCCGGCTGCCGCTCTGGCTTGAGCAGCGGCGTGGTCGCGGTGGGACGTGAATCGGGCGCGTCGTCGTCGACCGGCATGCCGAACAGCCGCCATTCGCGCAACGCGATCGCGACCGCGTCCTTGCGGGCGAACGGCTCGAAGCTGCGCTGCGCGAAATCCGGCACGTGGTCGTCGACCGCACTCGGCCCGGGTCCGGCGCGTGTCTGCACGACCGGTGTCGGCGCCGCGGTCGGCGTCGGGTGCTCGGTCGGTTGATCTGCGCAGGACGCCAGCAGGGCGGTGAGTGCGGCGAGTGACAGCCGGGCTTTGAACAGCATCTCGCCTCGTGGGTGAGGTGGAGCGCCCGGCAGAACGGGCGCCGCGCGGGAGCGGGTTCTTACCCTCGTGCCTCGTTGGGGAACAAGCGTGCGAGCTCGTCCTCGGCCGCACCGCAGCGGCCGCGCTCGGTGATCAGACCGGTGACCAGGCGCGCCGGTGTCACGTCGAAGGCGGGGTTGGCGGCCGGGCTGTCGGTCGGTGTCACGCGCACCGTGGCGATCGTGCCGTCCATGCCGCGGCCGGTGACGGTGGTGACTTCGGTCGGCGCGCGCTCCTCGATCGGGATGTCGCGCAAGCCGTCCGAGACGCGCCAGTCGATCGTCGACGAGGGGAGTGCGACCCAGAACGGGATCGCGTTGTCGTGGGCTGCGAGCGCCTTGAGATAGGTGCCGATCTTGTTGGCGACGTCGCCCGCGCGCGTCACGCGATCGGTGCCGACGATCACCAGGTCGACATCGCCCCGCTGCATCAGATGGCCGCCTGCATTGTCGGAGATGACGGTGTGCTTCACGCCGTGGCGGCCGAGCTCCCACGCGGTCAGCGCCGCACCCTGGTTGCGCGGCCGGGTTTCGTCGACCCAGACATGCACGTCGAGGCCCGCATCATGCGCCTTGTAGATCGGCGCCAGGGCCGTTCCCCAATCCACCGTCGCGATCCAGCCGGCGTTGCAGTGGGTGAGCACGTTGACGCGTTTGCCGGTGTCGCCGGCCGCGGCCGCGATCAGCGGCAGACCGTGCTCGCCGATCTGCTCGTTCTGGGCGGCATCCTCGTCGCAGATGCGTGCCGCCTCGTCATAGGCGACGGCGACGCGCTCGCCGACCGCGGTGTTGCGCAGCCGGGTCAGCATGCGCTCGAGCGCCCAGCGGAGATTGACCGCGGTGGGACGCGTGGCGTTCAGCATCGCCGCGTCCCGCTCCATCGCGTCGGTGGACGCGTCGTGGCGCAGTGCCAGTGCGAGCCCGTAGGCCGCGACCGCGCCGATCAGCGGTGCGCCGCGCACCTGCATGGAACGGATCGCGTGTGCCACCTGATCGACCGCGGTGAGACGCAGAATGTCGAGCGACCAGGGCAGCTTGGTCTGGTCGAAGATCCGCACGGACCAGCCATCCGCGCCATCGACCCAGACGCTCCGGTAAGGCGTGCCGTCGATCTTCATCTCTCTCTCGTTTTCTCTCGGTGATGCGGGTGGAATGTGGGCTAGAGGCGCTGGTGGAGCACGCACACGAGCGTGAACAATCGACGCGCGGTCTCGAAATCGACGTCGATCTTGCCGCGGAGACGCTGGATGATCAGCTCGGCACCCTCGTTGTGCAGCCCGCGCCGTCCCATGTCGATCGCCTCCATGCGCGACAGGTGACCGATCGACGCGGCCGCCGCGTGGCTGTCGACGACCATCAGATAGTCCTTCATGAGGCGGCGGAAAGGACCGATCGCCAGGCCCAGCACGGCCATCGGACGCTCGCCTGCGTCGCGGATGTCGAACAGCAGCCGGCCGTTCTCGAGTGCGAGGCGAAGAACGAAAGGGCCGGTGACGCCGCGCGGCTGGAAGCGGTTCTCGCCTGCGAGTTCGGCCATCGCCTGATCGACGTCGCGCGCCAGGAGCTGCGAGCGGCGGGTGCGGGGGTCATCGGACAGCAGGACGCGGAGGATCCGGCCGGTGTTCCCGGACGGTGCGGCGCTGTTGGAGCGCGCTGCATCATCATCCGGTTCGTGTCCCGCCTCGGCGGGCGGCGCGTCGGCGGCCCCGATCGGCATGTCGCCGGTGGATCTCTTGTTCATTCTGCGACCTTGGCGCTCCGCGACCTTCAACGAAATTCGCGGTTCCTGGACGCACCAGCAAAGCCTCTTTCCCGCGCTCGGGCAATGCCGCCGGCACCGCCGCGCTTGCGGGACCCGACGGGGAGGTGCAGGTCGACGACTGATTGACGCGACCTCGTGTGGAAGAAGGATCTGATCGGATGTTCGTCGCCCGTACGCGCGCGGAGCTTGATGTGGCGCTGGAAGAACGCCGCCGTGCCCGGGGCCGTGAAGGTCGTCCCCTGGCGCTCGTGCCGACGATGGGTGCGCTGCATGACGGGCATCTGTCGCTGGTCGATGCCGCGCACGCGGAGGGTTGCGATCTCGCGGTGTCGATCTTCGTGAACCCGCTGCAGTTCGACAACGCGTCCGATCTCGCACGCTACCCGGCCGATCATGCGGCGGATCTCGCCATGCTCCGCCGCGCGGGCTGTGCGGTCGCGTGGCTGCCGGATGCGGCCACGATGTACCCCGCGGGCCATGCGACCTTCATCGAAGTCGCAGGGCCGGCCGAAGGATTCGAGGGTGCCGCGCGGCCGGGGCATTTCCGCGGTGTGGCGACCGTGGTGGCGCGGCTGTTCGGACAGGTCCGGCCGCACGCGGCCTGGTTCGGCGAGAAGGACTGGCAGCAATTGCAGGTCATCCGGCGGATGACGGCCGATCTGCTTCTTCCCGTCGCCGTCAGGGCCGGCGCGATCCGGCGCGACCCGGATGGCCTGGCAATGTCGTCGCGCAACCGCTTCCTCGCACCCGACGAACGCGCCCGCGCACCACGGCTCTTTCGCGTGCTCTGCGAGATCGCGCGCGATCTTCGGCAGGGTGACGCATCGTCCCGCGTGCTGGCCGCTGCGACCGCCGCACTCACCAAGGCAGGTTTCGCGGTCGAGTACCTGGCCTTGGTGGACGGAGAGTCGCTTGCTGTTCTCGACGGTGTTCGCGCCGGTGCACGGCTCCTTGCGGCGGCACGCCTCGGCACGGTTCGCCTGCTCGACAACGTCGCGGCCGAGTGACGCGCGGCACCAATCGGGTCGACAACACGCGTCTGCACGCGTGCTTATTATTCACGGCTGCCGTATTTTTGCCGGAACTTCGACGTAACGACTGCTTTTCGTTGACAGCAGTGGACGTCCTGAGTGATTGCAGATCACACGTGTGTTTCCCGATTCGCGCGAACACTGGCGCGGTGCGGGCACGAGGGTCGGCGGTGTGCTCCACCGATCAAACACAGGATGCTTACGCGCATCGGGAGGAATCGTCCTCCCGGCCGATGGGAAAACGAGGGTCTAAGACATGGCCACTGACGAGTCCAACAAGACGCCGGAACGCGCGCGACCCATGGCCGTCCGTGCCGGCGGTCGCCGGACCACGTCCGCGCGCGGCACGACGACACGTACGGGAACGCGTACCACCACCACGGCGCGCGCGAAGGCGCCCGCCGCGAAAACCGCTGCTGCGAAGAAGACGACCACGCGCAGCACGGCCAGCAAGCCCGCGACCCGCGCGAAGGCGACGGCCACGCGCGGCAAGGCGGCGACCGCCACCACGCGTGCGAAGGCGACCACGACCCGCACCAAGACGGCGGCGCCGGCACGCGGACGTCCGAAGTCGACCACGCGCACGGCCAAGACCGCGACGCGCACGCCGACCCGGGCCACGCGCGGCACGGCTGCCAAGACCGCGACGCGCGGCACGCCGGGTCGCAAGCCCGCCGCCGCGAAGCGCACCACCACGACCACCGCACGCAAGACGACGGCTGCGTCCGCGACCCGCAAGCCGGCCACGCGTGGCCGTCCGCCGGGCTCGACCAACGCTGCCACGCGCGCGACGCGCGGTGCAGCCAAGACGACACGCACCACGACGAAGCGTGCACCTGCCACCCGTACGGCGACGCGCGGCACGGCTGCCAAGACGACCCGCAAGCCTGCTGCTGCCAAGACGACGACCGCACGGGCCACGCGGGGCTCGGCTGCGAAAGCGCCGCGCGCGAGCAAGGCTGCGACGACGACAGCGACCACGACCCGCAAGCCGCGGACCGTGACGCTGCGCAAGAGCGAAGAGGCTGCGGAGGCGAAGACGCCGGTTCGCCGTCGTGCTCGCCGCACGTCGCACGAAGAGGCGCCGACCGTGTCGGCCGAGACCTTCGAGGCGATGGAGACCGCGGCCGAAGAGCACGAGGAAGCCGGGCAGGAGTAAAGCGGCGACTGACGCGTCACGCTTCGGCGTGACGCTGCGGCTCGAGGTTGTGAGTGCAGGGGCGGCCGGATGTCGATCCGGCCGTCTCTTTTTGTGTCGCTGAGACGGTTGCGTCGTGACAGACGCGCGTGCTCGTCGCCGCGCCGAACATTCTGTGCGCCGGTCCCCCGCGACATTGCGGTCGGAAATCCTGTTTCCGTCTGCCTCGGCGGACCGGGTGATCTCGTCCGCGGCGCATCGTGAGGTCCAATGGCGGTGGCAAGCGCCCGATCCAGATGGATCAGACGGCGCGGCGGCCATCGACGCCAACGCATCCTCGCGGATCGAGCACGTTCGTTCAATCGGATGACGCTCTAGGCGCTGGTCGCGATCGTCAGTCCGACCGATCGGGTCAATTGCGCGGCGTGACCTTGGCGGACGTACACTTTTCGCTCTTCCGCCCCGCGCATCGCGGTCGCCAGGATCTTCATCAGCTCACGCTGGCCGAAGATCGCAGCATCAAGCAGGCTCGCGTTCCGCTTCGACGCCGCGGCGAGGCGACGTCCGTACGCCGCCTGCAGGTTGGGCTTGCCGCCACGTGCGGCCGATCGCGCGGCGATCTTGTCGACCAGCACGCGCTTGCGTCCGAGCGACGCCACGACGAACGCCACATCCATCCGGACCAGTGCACGGTTCTCATCCTCGAGGAGTGCCGCCAGCTCTTCCGCCTCGGCCTGCGCATCCATGTCCGCACCCGTCATCGTCCGCGCCCCGGCGTTTGTGCGAGCTCCTGCCCGATCGCGTCGTCAAGGCCGAGGCCGCCTTTCTGCTCCATAAGGTTCGCGTATTCGGTCACCAGCATCGGGCGCAACATCCCCTCCGCCGATCCGCCACCGAACATCTTGTCCTCCGCGATCGTGTCGAACATCGGCTGCAGCATCTGCCCGATCATCATGGCCTCGAACTTCGAAGCGGCGGCCGAGGTGGCGGGTGCGCGGGTCTGGTCCTGACTGGTCGCGGCGGTCGTCGCCGTGCCGGCGCCAGGCATGAATATCGATGTCATCGGACCACCATGTCGGCCTGCAGTGCACCGGCCGCCTTGATCGATTGAAGGATGCTGATCATGTCGCGCGGCCCCACACCGAGCGCGTTCAATCCGCCGACGAGGTCGCGCAGTGTCGGCGCCGAGCTCAGGATACCGAGCTTGTGGTCGGCGCCCGTGTCCACCGAGATGCCCGTGCGCGGCACCACCGCCGTCCGTCCGCCGGAGAACGGTCCCGGCTGCGATACGAGAGGCGTCTCGTTGACGCGGATAGTGAGATTTCCCTGGGCGATCGCGACCGTGCTGATCCGTACGTTGTCGCCCATCACGATCGTGCCGCTGGCTTCGTCGACGATCACCACGGCAGGCGTGTCCGGCTCGACCGTCAGATCCTCGATGCGCCCGATCGTGTCGACCGCATCGTTGCCGACACGGACCTCCACCGAGCGAGGGTCGGTCGCACGCGCGACGCCTGCACCCAGCGCCTCGTTGATGGCCTGCTCGATGCGGCGTGCGGTCGTCAGGTCGGGATTACGAAGCGACAGGTGCAGGACCGAACGATCGGCGAAGTTGAACTGGACCTCCCGTTCAACAATGCCGCCGTTGGCGATGTGCCCGGCGGTGGGCACGTTGCGCGTGACGCTGGCCGCGGCGCCCTTGGCCGAGAATGCGTTCGTGACGAGCGCACCCTGGGCCACCGCGTAGACCTCGCCATCCGCACCCATCAACGGTGTCACGAGCAGGGTGCCGCCGGTGAGATCGGTCGCATCGCCGATCGCCGAGACGCCGATATCGATCCGGTTGCCGCCACGCACGAAGGCCGGCAGGTCGGCCGTGACCATGACGGCCGCGACATCCTTGGTCTCGAGCTTGGCCTCCTGGTCGCGAGTGTTCACGCCCAGTCGCTCGAGCATGCCGATCAGCGACTCCCGGGTGAACACGGAATTGTCGAGCCGGTCGCCGGTGCCGTTCAGGCCGACCACCAGGCCGTAGCCCACCAGCTGGTTGGCGCGGACGCCTTCGATGTCGGCGATGTCCTTGATACGTACGCCGGTCGCGTGAGCGGCTATGCTCACGAGCAGGCTCGCCAGCGCGATCAGAGGCAAAAAAGGACGGACGTGGCGCATACGGTTTTCGTCGCTCGTCAACCAGTTCGTCGGATAATCTGCCTCGAAAGGACAAAGAATGTCTGAATCGTCCCGCCTTTTTCCGAGATGCGCATGCCCGATCCGCTAGGCCGCATCGGCACGACACCGGTGCGGGTGTCGCGTCCACGCGCGAGCAGCGGTTCCGAGGTCCCGTTCGACGTGTCGGTCGCCGAAACAGCGGACCTGCCCACCCCGGAGGCGACCGCGACCGGGTCGATCGGCGCGGTCAATCCCATGCTGCTGCATGAGCTCGCCGTCGATGATGGGGAACGGCGCGACCGGGAGGCGCATCGTCACGGAACTGAACTCCTCGACCTGCTCGCCGAACTCCAGCGCGGCCTGCTCGGCGCGGACCTCGACGCGATGCCGATGGACCGCCTGACGAGCCTCCTCGAGAACCCGCCCGAGCCGGCCGATCCGGGGCTCGCCGCGGTCACCCGTTCCATCCTGCTGCGGGCGCGCATCGAAATCGCGCGTCGCCTGCCACGGTCGTCGATGCAAGATTGACGCTTGGCGGTCCCTGGCGGCGTGGCTATAAGCCCGCCAACTCCGCCCCGGGGCGGCCCGCGGCCGACACAAGGATGGACGTTCGGATGTTGACCTTGCCGCCGGACTATCGACCCTCGGAAGACGAGGAGTTCATGAACCCGCTCCAGGTGGAGTTCTTCCGCCAGAAGTTGGTGCGCTGGCGGGCGGAGCTGCTCAAGGAGGCCGACGGCACGCTCGAGAGCCTCTCCCAGGGCGGGATCCACGAGGCCGACATCACCGATCGCGCCAGTGTCGAGACCGACCGGGCGCTCGAGCTGCGCACCCGGGACCGTGCCCGCAAGCTGATCAGCAAGATCAACCAGGCGCTGCTGCGGATCGAGGCGGGAACGTACGGGTTCTGCGAAGAGAGCGGCGAGCCGATCGGCCTCAAGCGTCTCGAGGCGCGTCCCATCGCGACCCTGTCGATCGAGGCACAGGAGCGGCACGAACGGATGGAGCGGGTCCACCGCGACGACTGAGCCGCGTCCTCCCGTCTCAGAAAGGCGACAGGATATCCAGCAACTGCTGTCCGTAGCGAGGGGTCTGCAGGTCGGTGAGCTGCCCTGCCCCCCCATAGGAGATCCGCGCCTCGGCCAGGCGGTCATGGGTCACCGTGTTGTCGCTGGCGATATCCTGCGGGCGCGCGACGCCGGTCACCTGCAGCACGCGCAGCTCACTGTTGACGCGAACCTCCTGTCGGGCGGCGACCACCAGGTTGCCGTTCGGCAGAACCTGGGTGATGACGCCGGCGAGCCTCAGCGTGACGGTTTCGTTGCGTTTGATGACGCCGGTCGAGTCGTTGGAGTTTGTGCTGTCGGTGCTGACCAGGGATCCTCCAGTGGCGGCCGCGAGCACCTTCAGTTTGGTGGTGAGGCCGAAGAGGGAAGGCACCCCCAGCCCCTCCTTGCCCTCGCGCTCGGAGGTCGTGCCGTCCTCGACGTCGGCCGCATCGGTGATGTTGACGAGCACCGTTATGATGTCGCCCACGTTGGCAGCCCGCTGATCCTTGAAGAAGGCGCGGCTGCCTGAACGCCAGAGACTTGAATCGTCCGTGGGGGGCGCCTGGCGGGCGGGCATAGGTAGCGTGAGCGGCCGGTAGTCCGCCGCCTGTGTCGGGTCCGAGCTCTTCGTCATCGGCGGCGGCCGACCGACACTGGACAGCCGATCGAGCGAGCCGCAGCCCGACAGCAGAATGGCGAGGACGACCGGCATGACGGCTCGAGACTCCCTCATTGTGAGAGCGATCCGAAGTTCATCATGTTGGCCTGTGAGATGGTCGGCCGCGTATCGGGATCGACCCGCACTTCCGAGTCACCGATCACCCAGCCGAACAGCACCGCGTGCGACGAGGGATTAAGCACCGGAACCCGGTCGTCGAGAGCGCCGGATCCGAGCGCTGTGCCCTGGGCTGCGATGTCGATGCCGCTCTCGGCGAGATGAATGGCCACCGTCGTGCCCTTGTGAACCAGGTTGGCGCGCCGAAGCATGGAGGCTGCGATCGGCGCCGCACTCGCCAGCGGCATTCGCGCCTCCTGGCCCGAAGCCTCCTCGATGCGCATGACCGCGTTCGCCGGCACTTTGCTTTCGGCGACGGACGCGACCGTGAGATCGTCGGCCGTGATCACCTCGCCCATCTTGATGGCGTGAACGGGCACCACGACAGGAATGGCGGTCTCGATCGCGCCCGTCAGATCCATGGCAAGCACCTCGTCTCCGCCGCTGGTCGCCCGGAGGACGGCCCTGAAGCGCCGCCGCATCGCGTCGAGCTCGGGTGGCCCAATCGTGACGGTCGCGCCGTCATCCACCATCGGGCTCGCGAACCGGTCGAGAGTGACGATGCTCTTGCCATCAATCCTGGCGGCCGAGAGGGTCTCGTGCAGCTTCGACATGACGGTGCCGATATCGACCGGATGTCCCTTGCGCAGGAGCGTCGTCGACACCCCCTCCCGCAATCCGTCCCAGCTCACTCCAAACTGGTCGGCAATCGCGCCGAGCTGGGCGGACCGGATCACGAGCTGGCTGCCCGGTGGGGGCGCTTCTCCGAGCTGCACGTCCTGACCAGGATCGAGGCCGGAGAAGAGATCGGACAGATGGACGACTGGTCCCACAATCTCGACATAGGGCCGCAGCCGGGCCGCCGACGCCGAACTCGCCGCAATGGCGCACGCAAGTGCTGCGACGGCGAACGCAATTGCGTTCCCGCCATAATTGCGGCTCGGTCGTTTCATTTCAGATTGGTCAAGGTCTGCAACATCTCGTCGGAAGCGGTAATCACCTTGCTGTTCATCTCATAGGCGCGCTGGGCCGTGATGAGGTTGGTTATTTCCGAGACGACGTTCACGTTCGAGCTCTCGACGTAGCCCTGCATGACGCTGCCGAAGCCGGTGGCCGTCGGATTTCCGGTCACCGGATTGCCCGAAGCTTCGGTCTGCAGGAACAGGTTGTCGCCCTGCGCATCGAGGCCGGCCTCGTTGGGGAACGTGGCGAGCTGCAGCTGGCCGACCGTCTGCGTTGCGGTCTGGCCGGAGATCGTCGCCTGTACCTGGCCCGAACCGCTGACAGTAATGCTGGTGGCGTTGGAAGGAATGGTGATGCCGGGGGCTACCACGTATCCGTCGGCCGTGACGATCTCGCCCGAGGCGGACAGGCCGAACGTTCCGTCGCGCGTGTAGGCCGTCTGTCCGGACGGCAGCTGAACCTGGAAGTAGCCGCTGCCCTGAATCGCCATGTCCAGCGTGTTGCTGGTCTGGGTGAGATTGCCCTGCTCGCTGATGCGGTAGATGGCGGCAGTCTTCACGCCCAGACCCACCTGCGCGCCGGCAGGAACGATCGTTCCGGCGTCCGAGCTGGTGGAGCCCACCCGCCGGAGGCTCTGATACATCAGGTCCTGAAATTCGGCACGGCGACGCTTGAAGCCGGTCGTGGTCATGTTGGCGATGTTGTTGGAGATCACTTCGACGTTGGTCTGCTGCGCCTGCATACCTGTGCCGGCGATGTCGAGAGAACGCATGATATCACCTCAGGTCAGATGGTGGGCGCCCGGCGGACGCCGCTCGCTGGTGCAAGCCGGGAAGGGCGAAAGAGGGTTGGACGATCGGGTGGAGCCCACCACGCGGCTTGCTGCTCGCGTCACGACTGCGGCGTCGTTGTCAGCGTGTCGATGGCCGATTGCTGGCGGTCGCTCTCGCTCTGGACGAATTGCGTCATGAACTGGAATTCGCGCTCCATCTGCATCATGCGTGTCATTTCGGTGATGGGCTGAACGTTGCTCGACTCGAGTGCGCCTTGAACGATCTGGGGCTGCGCCATCGGGTTCGTGGGCGTGTCGGCGCGGAACAGATGAGAGCCTTCCGAGACGAGGTGGTTCTCGTCGTTCGGGGTAACGATCCCGATCTTGCCCAAACGACCATTCTCGGTCTCGATCGTGCCGTTGGCCGAGACGGTGATCTGTCGGTCGTTGGCACCGATATGGATCGGGCTGCCGCCGTCATCGAGCAGCGGGTTGCCTGCGGAATCGCCCACAGTGCCGTCCGACTGGATGGCGAAGCGCCCGGCGCGGGTGAGCCGGATGCCGTTGCTGGTCTGCACCTGGAAATAGCCTTCGCCGCCGAGTGCCAGGTCGAGCGGCTCGCCTGTATGCGTCAGGGCGCCAGGTGAACTGTCGCGCCACGTCGCGCGATCCTGGGTGAAGGCAACCGTGCTCTCGCCGCCTTGCGAGGGCTGCTCCTCGGTGCGGAGCAGCCAGTCGCTGAACTGCACGTGCTGCGTCTTGTATCCCGGCGTGTCGGCGTTTGCGATGTTGTTCGCGACGACATCCATGGCACGCTGCTGCGACATCAGGCGCGAAAGGGCGATGTAGGTTGGGTTTTCCATCCGTCTTCGAGCCACACACTGCTTCGGCCGGAGAATGCCGGCTGAACGTTGCCAACCTGTAAACGAGCCACCTTTACGTTCGGCTAAGGATCTTCGGGCAGCCTGCAACCGAAGAAGATCCGGGATCCGAATATGAGCGGGGGCGAGGACAAGATCGGCACGAAGGACTCCGCCGCTGAGGCGGACGCGCCGAAGCCGAAAAGCAAAAAGAAGCTGTTCCTGATCGTCGGCGTCGTGGTGGCGCTGCTCGTGGTCGTGGGCGGCCTCGGTGCCACGGGCATGCTCCCGTTCCTCCATCACGCGCCGTCGCCCAAGAAGAAGGTAGAGGTTGCGTCCGCCGTGTCGCACGAGCCGGTGCTCATCGATCTTCCCGAGATGGTTGTGAACCTGGACGCCGGTCCTCGCCGCGAGACCTTCGCGAAGGTGCAGTGCCGGGTCGAGGCCGCGTCCGCCGCCGACGGCGCCCTGGTGACCAAGGCGAGCTCCCAGATCGTCGACATGCTCCAGACGTATCTGCGTGCCATGCGGCCGGAGGAGCTGAAAACCGGCGCGGGCCTTTACAGGCTCAAGGAAGCCTTTCTCGCCCGGGCGACGATCGTCGTGCCCTCCGCCCGGCTCAACGACATCCTGTTCCAGGAGCTTATCGTCCAGTGACCCCCGCCGAATGGCTCCTCGAAGCTCTCCTCGTTGTTCTGCTCGCGGCATCGCTGTTTCACGCGCTGCGGCTCGCACGCGCGTTGACGGCGTTGCGCCGCGACCGGGCGCGGCTTGAAGCTCTGCTGGAGGGGTTCAACGACAGCACACGCCTGGCGGAGGAAGGGATCGAACGCCTTCGGCTCGCGGCAGAGGGCGCCGGCCGTCACCTGACACGCCAGATCGAGCGCGCCTCGGTCCTGCGCGAGGATCTCAATCTGCTGACCGAGCGAGCCGACAAGTCGGCCGACGTTCTCGAGCGCAGTCTCCGCGAGCGGCGGGCGATCGAAGGCGACACGAGAATATCCGTGCCCGAGGCCGACCACAGCCGGTCTTTCGTTCGAGCTCCGCAGGCGCCGCGGCCGGCGGACAAGACACAGGCGAGCGAGCCGCGCGTCCGAAGCAAGGCCGAACGTGATCTCCTGCGCGCTCTGCAGATGAGCCGCTGACATGTCTTCGCGGCTGTCCAACCTTCTTCTACCTGTCACCGCCTGGGTCATGGCGGCTGTTCTGGCCTGCAAGATCGCGACGCTGGCGCAGATCGCGTGGGCGGCGGGAACGACTGGACCTGTGGCTTCCGCCGAAGCAGCGCCCGTCGCTCAACCGGCCCCGACCCCGAGCGGCCCCGCCGCCGCAGTCGCAACCCCGGTATCCACTGCAGACAAAGCTCCAGCTTCAGACAAGGACAAGGCGCCCCCGGCAGGAGGCTCGGTGACCGCTGCGGCGCTCCCGTCGATCGAGACGATCCGCGCTCCAGCCGCACCGGCGCTGCCGCCCGATTGGAAACTTCTGCAGGACCTGCGCAGCCGCAAGGACGCGCTCGACAGGCGCAGCGCAGAGCTTGATGCGCGTCAGACGGCGCTTGATGCCGCTCAGCAGGCGATCGAGAAGCGCTTGCAGGAGATCGAGCATCGGCAGGCCGAGCTCGCCTCGCTCGAATCCGATCGGAAGGCGCAGGAGCAGACGGGCATGCAGGGGCTCGTCAAGCTCTACGAAGACATGCGCCCCTCCGAGGCCGCGGCGATCTTCGACGCGCTCGACCTGCACGTTCTTCTGCCGCTTCTCGACATGATGAACGAGCGCAAGGCGGCCGCCATCATGGGCGTCATGCAGCCGGAACGCGCCCGCTTTGCCACGCAGGCGCTGGCCCGCTACCGGATCGAGAAAGCCGTCGGCCCAAGCCCCGCCGCGCCAAATCCCAGCTGATGTGGCGGCTCCTCGCCTGGCTTCTGTTCGTCGGCGTCGCTGTTATCGTCACGCGTCCAGGAGCGGCGCAGGCGGCCAGCACCCCCGGGAAGATCGTGATCGAGGGCGCCGCGAACCTGCGCGCCGGTCTGAAGCAGTCGGGGGAGACCCTGGTGCTGCCGGTCGGCAAACGCACCGTGCATGTCGTCGTGCCTCGTGCGCCTGCCCGCAATGTTCTGCACGTGATCCGCAAGCCAGGTGCGATCGCGATCGAGATCAAGCCCGGCGCGCTTGCTCACATCTCTACCGTCGGTGGTGCGCTCGTGATCGACGTGTCCGACGCGCCGGCGAGAGTGGCTGCACCCGCGGTTCAGCGGGCTGTCGGCGCCAAGAAGTCAACTGCTGCCGGCGACGCGCTCATTCCCGGACTTCCCGACGGCATGGTGGCGTCCGTCGTCGGCCTTCGAACACCGGTCAAGCTGCCGCCCCTCATGCCCGTGCCGGGCGTCAAGGCGCCCGATCCATCCTCCGCACGGACGGCATCCTCACCTGCCAACGCCGGCGCGGTGCCGACGGTCGCGGCGACTAACCTCCTGGCCGCGGCGCCGCCGACGCCCGGCTGCCTGTTGCTGCCGACCGGCCGTGCGGTTGGCATCGCGATGTATCGGCGGGGCTCCGACACGGTCGTGATCATCGATCGAGGTCTGGCGATTCCGTCCGATGGCAATGGAAGCTGGTGGCAGGCGCACAGGCCGCAGGTAACCCAGACCGCGGAATGGACAGCGCTTCGCGTGCCGACCCCGCATGGCGAGGGCATCCGCATCGAGCGGCAGATCAACGGCCTCTGCCTCACCGGCACGCGCGGCATACCGGCGTCCGACACCACCATCGCGTATCAGTCTCACATTGCCTCGGTGTCGTTCATCCTCGCGCATCCCGGTCGAACGCTGACGGTCACCGATCCGGTGACCCGAGCGTTGCTGCTGGTGGGCACGGATGGCGGCAGTGCGGGTCCATTGCGGCCGGCGCGTCGTTCCGCACTGTTCGCTATCGACGAGACGCTCGCCGGCATGGTGGTGGAGCCGTTGTCCGATCGGCTTGCCCTGCATCGCAGCAGCGACGGGTTCGATCTGACCATGGACGGGGCGGCCTCGATCCATGTGCCGTCCGGCTTCGCCGACACGGCGATCGCCTCGGTCGACGGCCTCACACGAACCCTGTCGCTGTTCGACGAGCCGATCGACGCCCTCATGCGCCGGATGCATCAGCGCGCGCTTGCCGCAGCGATGGCACCACTGCGCGCGCGCACCGACCGTCGCCTGGATCTGGCGGAAGCCATGGTGGCACTCGGTCTCGGATCGGAGGCCCGGTCCGTTGTCGCCACCGCGGCGAGCGACGATCCAGCTGAAGCGGCCTCGCCCCGAGCGGCACTGCTTACTGCGATCGCGTCGATCCTGGAGAAGCGACGCGGCGGCTCGGATGCCTTCGCGGCGCCCGACTTCCCGGACACCGAAGAGGGGAAGCTCTGGCGAGCGCTCGTCTGGGCACCGCCGGCGCCGCTCGCGCCGCAGGTCGCAACGATCCGGCGCGGCATGCCGTTGCTGCTCTCATACCCGGCCAGGCTGCGGGACGCCGCCGCGATCCAGGCTGCGCGCGTGCTGCTGGCCGGAGACGACCCCGATGCGCTTCGCGCGATCGACCTTCTGCCCGACAACGATGCCATCCGCCTCGCGCGCGCCCGAGCGGCGGCCAGGCTCGGCCATCGCGCGGAGGCAATCGCGGCCCTGGACAGGCTGGGCCGCAGCCGGGATCTCGGGATCATGGCCGACAGCCTGCGCGAGGTGATCCGGCTGCGGCTCGCAGCGGGCCAACTCACGCCGGCGGCCGCCGGCGACCTGCTCGACGCCCATCGCTTTGACTGGCGCCTGACCGGGCAGGAGGTGCCGGCCCTCCTTGAGGAGGCCGATGATCGGATGCGTGTTCCCGATCTGCGTGCGGCCTTCGGGCTCTGGCAGGACACGGTCGCGGTCGAGCCTTCTCTTCGTGAGCAGATCGCGACACGCCGCCTCGCAGCGCTTCATCAGCTCGCCGAGCCGGATGTCGCCGCCAAGGTGAGCGCGTCGGATTACGCCTCGATCATCGCCGAAAACGCCGATGCGGTGCCCGACGGGAGCGATCTCGCAGCCCGGCTGGGCATGATCCTGGCGGACAAGTTCGCAGCTCTCGGCCTGGATGACCATGAAGCCGCGACCTTGGAGCCACTGGTCAGGGTGATGCCGTCCGGCGTCGCGCGGGCGACCATCGACACGCAGCTCGCCCTTCTCGACGTGGGACAAGGACGTCAGACCGAGGCGACCGACGTGCTTTCGCGAGACGACGAGGCCAGCCTGGCTCCCCCGCTGGTCAACCGCCGTCGCGTCGTGCGCGCGCGCCTCCTCGACGCCGAAGGGAGATCCGCCGACGCGCTGGCGCTCCTGGCCGACATGCCGGACGAGGAGGCGCTCCGGCTCAAGGCGAAGCTGCTGATGGAGCGGCAGGATTGGCATGGTGCGCTCGCCCCGCTCACCGAGTTGTTCCACCGCTTGCCGGCGCATGGATCGCTCGACGCGACGCAGGGAGCCGTGGCCCTGCAACTCGTGGCCGCCAGCGTCCGCGACGGCGCACCCTCGTCGTCCGCGGCGGCAAAGGCGATCGAACCGCGCCTGGCCGACCAGAGCGAGCGCCGCAGCCTCGATGTACTGATGGCGCCGCTGACCGGTGCGGCTGACCGCCGGCCGCTCGGTTCCACGAGCGGAATCTGACGAATATCGCCCCGAGGGGCAGTTTCGCCTTGCATGGGGGGGGGCTAGGCCATATGTCACGCCCCCTTGGCCCAAGGGGGTGCTCAGCACCCAACAGGCCGTCTGCTGGTTTGGGGGTACGTGATGAACGCACTTGCTCAGCTGGGGATGGTCTCGGAGCTTCCGAGCGAGATCCAGATGTCGCAATTCTCTCCGGTTTCGGCCGAGGAGGAGAGAAAGGATTATTTCGTCGAACGCGACGGGATGAAGTTTGCCGGAACGCATCTTCTGATCGATCTGTGGGGGGCGACCCGCCTCGATGACCCTGATGGCATCGACGTCGCGTTGCGCGAGGCGGCGGTGCGCGCGGGTGCGACGATCCTGCACAGCCATTTCCACCACTTCACGCCGAATGGCGGCGTCTCCGGCGTGGTCGTGCTCGCCGAGAGCCACATCTCGATCCATACGTGGCCGGAACGTGATTACGCGGCGATCGACGTTTTCATGTGCGGTGCCTGTGATCCGCACCTGGCGATCCCCGTCCTGCAGAGTGCATTCTCGCCCGAGCGCATCGACGTGGACGAGCAGCGGCGCGGCCGCGTCTTCTAAGCACCTCGCGGCGGCGGCGTAGTCTCAGGGACCGCGTCGTCCCGAGCATCGGCGGTCCACGAGCCGCCATCCTGCTGTGCGCGCATGCCAGCCCAGACGCTGTCATGCGCGTCGTTCTTGCGAGGATGCCATGACCGACGATCGCTGGATCGCCGAGAGCCTGTATCCCGAGTGGGGACAGCGTTTTCTCGTACGAAAGGAACTGGCGCGCACGACGAGTGCGTTCCAGGAGATCGTGGTGCTCGACACGTTCTCGCATGGCGTCGTGCTGATGCTGGACGGGGTGGTCCAGATCACCGAGGCCGACGAGTTCGTCTACCAGGAGATGATCGCGCATGTGCCGCTGATCGCGCACGGTGCGGCGCGCGACGTGCTGATCATCGGCGCCGGCGATGGCGGCGTGCTGCGGCGCGTGCTCGAGCACAAAGGCGTCGCGCGGGCCGTCATGGTCGAGATCGACGGCGAGGTCATCCGGTTGTCCAGGGAGTTCCTGCCGGCGATCGCCGGCACGGCCTGGGACGATCCGCGCGCCGAGGTGATCGTGGGTGACGGCATCGACCATGTCCGTCGCGCGCCGGCCGAGAGCTTCGATGTGATCATCGTCGACAGCACCGATCCGATCGGTGTGGGCGAGATCCTGTTCACGGACGAGTTCTACGAGAACGCCGCCCGTGTGCTGCGTCCGGGCGGACTGGTGGTCAACCAGTGCGGCGTGCCGGCGATGCAGGCCGACGAACTCCGCACCACGAGCCTGCGACGGCGGAAGTTCTTCCCGACCGTGTCCGCCTACGTGGCGGCGGTTCCGACCTATGTCGGCGGCTTCATGACGCTCGGCGTGGCGGTGAAGGGCGACGTGATCATGGCGGATGCCGGGCTTGCCGCCACGCGTGCGGAAGAGTCCGGCGTCCTTGGTCGCACGCGATACTGGTCGCCCGCCGTCCACGCGGCGTCATTCGCGTTGCCGCCCTACATCGCGGACTGCCTGCCGCGCTGAGCGGCTATTTCGGCTTCTCGACGTTTTCGGCACCGGCGCGCGTGCCGCCGACCTTGTCGGCGCCTTTCTCGTCCGGGGTCCCGGGCTTCTTGTGGTTGCCGGTATTCTGCTCGCCATCCGTGTGGCGGATGCTCTCTTCGGTGTGCGCCTGCTTCATGTCGGCTCTCCCAGGATGGAGCTCCGTCAACGCGGCAGCGTCGGGCGGTTTCAGGTGGGCCCGAAACTGCGCACCAGGCTGCCTGCCACCAGGTGCCAGCCATCCACCAGCACGAAGAAGATCAGCTTGAACGGCAGCGAGATGGCGCTGGGCTGCAGCATCATCATGCCCAGGCTCATCAGCACGCTCGAGATCACGATGTCGATCACGAGAAACGGCAGGTAGATCAGGAAGCCCATCTCGAAGGCGCGGCGCAGCTCGCCGATCATGAAGGCGGGCGCCAGCACGCGCCACGGCGTGGCATCCGGCGTGGCGGGCGTCGGCGCGCGCGCGAGGTCGACGAACAGCTTGACGTCGGTTGGCTGCGTGTTGGTCGCCATGAAGCGGTGGAAGGGGGCGGCGGTGCGCTGCAGCCCGTCCATGTCGCTGATCTGCCCGTGCATCATCGGCAGCAGCCCCTCGGTCCAGGCATGGGTGAGGGTGGGTTCCATGACGAAATAGGTGAGGAAGAGCGCCAGCCCGATCAGCACGGGGTTGGGCGGCGTGCCCTGCGCGCCCAGCGCGCTGCGCAGGATGCTCAGCACGATGACGATGCGCGTGAAGGCGGTGAAGGTGACCAGAATGCCGGGTGCCACCGACAGCAGCGTCATCAGCGCGGTCAGCTGGACGATGCGGCTGGTCATGCCGCCGGCAGCCCCCGGCGTGTTGTTGCCGCCGAGGTCGAGACTGAAGGACTGCGCGTGCGCGCTGCCCGCGAGACAGCAGGCGGTCAGCAGGGCCACGGCGGCGAAACCAACCGCGCGGTGACGAGGAAACATCATGATGCGGCCTTTTGCCGGCGGACTTCGATGCCCCGATATTCCCTCGGCAGAATTAATCGGACGTGAACCGATCGCATTTATCTTCGGTCAAACCTCGTGCGGTAGAGGCACGAGGTGGCGGTGGTCACCCACTGGCGGAGCAAGCGATGAGTGGCACGATCGGCGACGGCGATTTCTTCAGCCTGGCGGAGCGCAAGCTCGACTGGCTGCAGCAGCGTGACACGGTGATCGCGGGCAACATCGCCAACAGCAACACGCCCGGCTACACGGCGAAGGACCTCTCGCCCTTTCAGACCACGCTGTCGGGTGCCACCGTCGGCTTGGCGCGCACCAACGAAGGGGTGGATCTCGGGCCGTCCGGCGGCAGCGCTGAGGCGTCGGCAGAAACCGAGCGCGAGCACAGCCCCGACAAGAACGGCGTCTCGCTCGACCACGAGCTCACCAATCTCGCCCAGACGCAGGACCAGCAGGGCGAGGTGACCACGCTCTACAAGCGCTACACGTCGCTGGTGCAGACCGCACTCGGCGTCGGCGGCGGTGACTGACGATGATGGACGGCTCGAACAACGAAGGCGTCGTCGGCACCGCCTTCAACATCTCCGAGACCGGCATGGACGCGCAGAGCGCGCGCCTGCGCGTGATCGCCGAGAACCTCGCCAACCAGGACAGCACCGGCTCGACGCCAGGGGCCGATCCCTATCGCCGCAAGACCATCACCTTCCACGAGGTCGTGGGCGAGGAAGGGGAGTCGGGCGTTGGTGTCGACCAGGTCGGCCAGGACCAGTCGCAGTTCGAGACGCGCTACGATCCGTCCAATCCGGCGGCCAACAGCGCGGGCTACGTCAAGATGCCCAACGTCAGCAGCTTCGTGGAGCTGATGGACATGCGCGAGGCGGAGCGCTCGTACGCCGCCGATCTCAAGACCATGCAGGCCGCACGCACCATGTTCACGCGCACGCTCGACATACTGAAGTAAGGGGCGAGATCCTGAAATGACCGCGATCAACAGCATCGTCGTCCGTCCCGATCAGGCGATCAGCGCCTATCAGCAGACGGCCGGCATCACGGGGGGCGGCGGCTCCGCGGGCGACAGCTTCGGCTCGATGCTCGAACACACGCTGTCGGGCGCCGTCGCGACCGGGCAGGACGCGGATGCGAGTGCGACCAACGCCGTGGTCAACGGCGGCGACGTGACGCATGTGGTGGCGGCCGTGTCGCAGGCACAGCTGGCGCTGCAGGAAGTCGTCGCCGTCCGCGACAAGGTCGTCCAGGCCTATCAGGACGTCATGAAGATGACGATTTGAGCAGGCAGGGCTGAGACGTCGAGGCCGCGCCGATGGGCGAGGATCAGGTCGCGGTCATCCTGCGCAGCGCCTTCCTGCTGATCGTCAAGATCGGGGCAATCCCGATGCTGACGGTGCTCGGCACCGGCCTGATCGTGTCGATCATCCAGGCGGTGACCCAGATCAACGAGCAGACGCTCGCCTTCGTGCCGAAGGTCATGGCGCTGCTGCTCGTGTTGACGCTGACCGGCCACTACCTCTTCGCGTCGCTGTCCGAGTTCACGGTGCTTGATTTCGACCGGATCGTCGCGGCCGGCGGCTGAGGCGTGGACCCGCTCTTGTCAGCCACCCACGGCGACGTCCCGCGTGAGGTGTTCGCAGCCCTGCTCGTGCTCTGCCGCATCAGCGCCGCGATCTCCGTCATGCCGGCCCTCGGCGAGGACACGATGCCGATGACCGTCCGCGCGGCCGTGGCGGTCGTGCTGACCTGGGTCGTCGTTCCACTGGTGCTCGCCCGCGCGCCGGCACTCCCCGGCAGCGGCGCCGAGACCGTGGTGATGGTCGTGTTCGAGATCGGCACCGGACTGTTCCTCGGCTGGACCGCACGGATCGCGGCGCTGGCGCTGCCCATCGCGGCGCAGATCATCTCGGTGGTGACGGGGCTCACCAGCGTGATCAACCCCGACCCCGAGCTCGGCGCGCAGGCGAGCGCGCTCGGACGGATCTTCAACCTCGCCGTGCCCGTGGCCCTGCTCTCGAGCGGTCTGTTCGCGCTTCCGCTCTACGCCCTGGTGGGCAGCTACAACATCGTGGGCTTCGGCGGCCATTTCGCCGTGCCCGACACGATGCACGCGGCAGTGGCCGTGGTGACGGCGAGCTTCGCGCTCTCGCTCCGTCTCGCCGCCCCGTTCCTGGCCGCCGGCATGCTCTGGCACGTCACGATCGGCCTGATCGGGCGCTTCGTGCCGACCATGCAGGCGCAGGCGGTGGTGATCCCCGGGCAGATCCTGGGCGGTCTCGTCCTGCTGGCGATCTTCGGCGCCTCCATCATGTACGGCTGGGAGACGGGGTTCCGGGAGACCTTCGCCGCCTCGCTCGGGATGCCCGACGGTGGCTGAGGAGGGCACGGGCGACAAGACGGAAGCCCCGAGTGCGCGGCGGCTGCTGCGTGCCCGCGAGGACGGCCGCGTCGCGGTCTCCCGCGAGGTCTCGGCATTGCTGTCGCTGATGCTGGCAGGCGGCGTGCTCGTGGGCATGTGGCCGACCGCCGGGATGCGGGGTTTCAGCCTCGCCGGAAACCTGCTCGGGCAGGCTGGCGACATCTCGCCCGACCAGCACTCGATGGTCGTCGTGGTCCACGACGTCTTCGCCCACATGGGACGGCTTCTTCTGCCGGTGCTGGCGGCGGCGGCGGCAGGCTCCGTGCTCGCGAGCGTCGGGCAGAGCGGGTTCCTGTTCCACCCGGCAGGGTTGATGCCGAAATTCGATCGGCTCAACCCGCAGAAGGGGATCGCCCGGCTGCTCTCGCCCACCCACCTGTTCGAGCAGGTCAAGGCGGTCATCAAGCTCGCGCTGTTCGCCTTTGCCGGCTACCGGGTGATCTCCGGCTCGATCGGCGATGTCGCGCGCGCGATCGAGCAGAGCGACGTGGCCCTGCTTCGCCTGATGGCGCGGCTGCTGGTCCACGGCGTCGTCTGGATGCTCGGGATCCAGTTCGTGATCGCGGCCCTCGACGTGCTCTGGGTGCGCTCGAGTTTCAACCGCTCGCTGCGGATGAGCCGGCAGGACCTCAAGGACGAGCACAAGGAGCAGGAGGGCGATCCGATCATCCGCGCGCGCGTCCGTGCGCTGCGCCGCCGGCGGGCGCGACAGCGGATGATGAACGCGGTGCCGAAGGCGACGGTCGTGCTCACAAACCCCACCCACTACGCGGTGGCCCTGACCTACGAGAAGGGCAGCCGCGCGGCCCCGAAGGTGGTGGCCAAGGGGACCGACGAGGTGGCCGCCCGCATCCGGACGCTCGCACGCGAGAACCGCGTGCCGGTGGTCGCCAACCCGCCGCTGGCGCGTGCGCTCTACCAGGTGCCGCTCGATGGCGAGGTGCCGAACGAGCACTTTCGGGCGGTGGCGTCGGTGATCGCGTATGTGTGGAAGCTGGCCGAGAAGCAGCGGGCGCCGCTGCGCTAGGCCCAAGGGGCTCTGCCCTTGGATCCCCGCCAGGATCAGCGATCCTGGACCTGCCTGATTGATGCGGGTCTGGGGGCGCTGCCCCCAGCGGGGCGTGCGGCAGAGCCCAACATCTTCTGGAAATGTTCTTGCCCTCAAGCACAGGAACATTTAACGAACATCGAAGTTCGGTGGCGAGTCTGATTCTTTGGCAAAGCGCCGTGTTGCAGCGGGCTTCGCCTCCGTGGGAAACTCCGTTCAGACGCCTCCAACTCGCGCGCCGAGCATCGGCAGAGGACAGCAATGGACAAGATCAAGGCACTCGAGGGCGCGCTGAGCCAGATCGAGCGGGCGTTCGGCAAGGGTTCCATCATGCGGATGGGCCAGCGCCCGGACGACCAGATCGAGGTCGTCTCCACGGGCTCCCTCGGCCTCGACATGGCGCTCGGCATCGGCGGCCTCGCGCGTGGCCGGATCATCGAGATCTACGGCCCGGAGAGCTCCGGCAAGACCACGCTGGCCCTGCACTCGATCGCGGAAGCGCAGAAGCTCGGCGGCACCTGCGCCTTCATCGACGCCGAGCACGCGCTCGATCCCTCCTATGCCCGCAAGCTCGGTGTCGACGTCGACAACCTCCTGATCAGCCAGCCCGACGGCGGCGAGCAGGCGCTCGAGATCGCCGACACGCTGGTCCGCTCGGGGGCGATCGACGTGCTGGTGGTCGACAGTGTCGCCGCCCTCGTGCCCAAGGCCGAGCTCGAAGGTGACATGGGCGACAGCCATGTCGGCCTGCACGCCCGCCTGATGAGCCAGGCGCTGCGCAAGCTCACGGGCTCCGTATCGCGCTCGAAAACCATGCTGATCTTCCTCAACCAGATCCGGTTGAAGATCGGTGTGATGTTCGGCAACCCCGAGACCACCACCGGCGGCAACGCGCTGAAGTTCTACGCCTCGGTCCGCATGGACATCCGCCGCATCGGCCAGATCAAGGAGAAGGACGAGGTCATCGGCAACCAGACCCGCGTGAAGGTGGTCAAGAACAAGCTGGCCCCCCCGTTCCGCCAGGTCGAGTTCGACATCATCTATGGCGAGGGCATCAGCAAGGTCGGCGAGCTCATCGATCTCGGCGTCAAGGCCGGCATCGTCGAGAAATCGGGCGCCTGGTTCTCCTATGACAGCACGCGCATCGGCCAGGGCCGCGAGAACTCCAAGCAGTTCCTGCGCGACCACCCGCAGATGGCAGTCGCGATCGAGAAGCGCATCCGCGAGCAGTCGGGCGTGGTCGCCGAGGCCCTGATGGTGGGCGGACCCGATGCCGCCGAGGATGAGGCGGACGCCGCCGACTGAGCATGTCCGGCACGCCCGGCGGCGCGCCCATCGAGGCCGCCGATGCCGAGCTGATCGAGGCGGCGCGCGATGTCCTGCGCCGCCACTACCGACCCCACTGGCACATGGTCGGTGCTGCTCTACGCTCGCGTGACGGCCGCATCTGGACCGGCGTGCATCTCGGCGCCACCGTCGGCCGCCTGTCTGTGTGTGCCGAGGCGGTGGCGCTGGGGCGCGCGATCCTCGACGGGGACGGGACCGTGGCCGTGGCCGTGGCCGTGCGCCATCCGAAGCCCGACGAGCCCGACCAGCACCTCGCCGTGGTCTCCCCCTGCGGCGCCTGCCGCGAGATGCTGCTCGACTTCGACCCTGCCGCCGAGATCATCACCGGGCCGCCCGAGGCGCTCGTGCGGGTTCCGCTGCGCGCACTTCTGCCCGCGCCCTATCGTCGATGACCCGATAGATCTTGCCGGTGCGGCGCCGCGAGGCTAGGCGTCAGACAACGTCCAGCCGCAAGAAACAGGATCCGCCATGCCCAAGATCAAGGTCAGAACCCCGCTCGTCGAGATGGACGGCGACGAGATGACGCGGATCATCTGGAGCTTCATCAAGAACAAGCTGATCCTGCCCTATCTCGACGTCGACCTGCTGTACTACGATCTCGGCATCGAGTATCGGGACCAGACCGACGACCAGGTGACGCTCGACGCGGCCGCCGCCGTCAAGACATACGGCGTGGGCGTGAAATGCGCGACCATCACCCCCGACGAGGCGCGCGTCGAGGAGTTCGGCCTCAAGCGCATGTATCGCAGCCCGAACGGCACCATCCGCAACGTGCTCGACGGCACCATCTTCCGCGAGCCGATCATCTGCTCGAACGTGCCGCGCCTGGTGCCGCA
>CAXTVZ010000021.1:0-25056 GCA_964247685.1 uncultured Acetobacteraceae bacterium | reverse complement strand
CATCCCGCCATCCTGGCCCAGGCCCTCGTCGACCGCCAGTTAACGTGACAATGCCCGCCAACTTGCCATGCGCTTCCGCGGGGTGCTGCATGGCCGCAACATCGAGGCTCTCGGAAACTGGCTCAAGGATGCACACGACAGCGGCATCTATGCGATGCAGCGTTTCGCCCGCATGTTGCAGAGCGACCTGGACGCGGTGAGGAATGCACTCACGCTGTCATGGAGCAACGGCCAGACTGAGGGACAGATCAGCCGCTTGAAAACGCTCAAGCGCTCGATGTATGGCCGAGCAGGCGTGGAACTCCTGCGCGCTCGCGCGCTGCCACTATGACTAATCGCTCGTGCACCGACAGTGAGGTAGAGCCTCATTAAAAGAAAACGACACCTCTGTGGGGCGCGTCTTGGGATGGCTCAGATCGTGGGGAGTGGAAAAATGCTGGTCTGACAGCCACCACGTCAGGATGATCGACGCCTCCGATGCCCTGGGAGGCAGACATGGAATGGGTGGTGAAGCTCGAGGCCAAGAGCGGCTGGGGATAGGTCGAGACCATCGAGGTCGGCAGGATCGAGCGGCGAGTGGTCGGGCTCACGGCTGACGAGGTCGGCCTGACCCTGGCGGAGGGCAAGGAGCTCCTCGGCGAGCTCGCCCGGTTGATCCTTCAGACTTAGTGCGCCAGGGTCTGTCACGACTGCATGAAGCTTCGACGCCGGCGCGACAGCCGAACCCGGACGATCCAGACCCTGTTTGGCACCATCACGGTCGACGCACATCGGATCAGCGCTTGCCCATGTAGAAACCACTGGGGCCTTGTGGACGTGTCGTCGTCGCCTTTGGCCGAGCTCCTCCCGGACCGCTGCACGCCCGAGCTGCGGCGTCTCCAAGCCGAGTTGAGCGCCAGACACTCCTACAGGGAAGCGGCACGGCTGCTGACGACCCTCCTGCCTTGCGAAGCGATGAGCCACGCGACGATGCGCAGTAGGACACATCGCGTCGCGGCCGACATCGAGCAGGTGCCGGCAGTCTCGCGGTCAGCCGAACCTGAAGTCAGGCCCCCGCCGGAGATGATTGTCCTGATTGACGGTGCGCATGTCCGGGCAGCACACGGATACCAATCGCGACACATCGACGTGACGGTCGGCAAGGTCGAAGTGGCGGGAAAGCCGCCGCGCCGGTTTGCTCTGGCGCCAAGAGGGGCAGAAACGCCGCTGCTGAGCATCCGCAAGGCGCTCATGGACCAGGGATGGCGGCCGGGCGCCTCGGTGACAGTTCTCAGTGACGGTGAGGCAGCACTTCCGGGCTTGGTGCGGGCGGCGGTGCGTGAGCCAGTCACCTGTATCCTGGACTGGTGGCACATCTCCATGCGGGTGCAGCATATTCAGCAGTCGCTACGTGGGATCTACGCGCTTGGTCCTCGACACATCGCCGCGCTCGAGATCGTCGACAAGCATGCTGAACGGCTTCGCCACCTGATCTGGAATGGCTACCATGGGAAAGCACACGGCGAGCTGACGAGGGTGCGGCGTCTCACGGCGGAGATCGCCCACCTCAACGGTGAATCATTCCGCCGCCCGGTCGCGCAACTGCTGTGGAACTGCGACGACCTGCGTCGCTATCTGGTGAACAACACGGGTTCTCTTATCAACTACGGTGAGCGTTATCGTTCGAAACTCCCCATCTCGACATCGCGCGCGGAGGGATGTGTCGACGAGATTGCAAACGCCCGCATGGCCAAGAAGCAGCGGATGAGATGGTCGCCGCAAGGTGCTCACCGCGTCGCTGTCGTCCGTGCTGCGGTTCTAGATGGGCGTCTTCAGGGGCCACCCACCGGCTTGGCTATGGCCGCCTGACCGACCACAGTCTTTCCACTCCCCCCTTGCCAGCATCAATCAGAAACGACAACTCTCCAAACGCCGCGACAATCAACTCTCATCCTGATTGACGTCAGAATCTCATCCAGATCGACGCGCTACACCTGGTGCGAGGCGCATGGCGAGCCGTATCTGCCCGCACCCGCGGCCGTCGTCGCGGCCTACCTGGCCGAGCGAGCCGCCACCCGCGGCGAAAGCGGGCTGCGGCAGATCCTGGCGGCGATCGCCCACACCCACCGCCGCGCCGGACATCTCTGGACCTCCGGTGACCCGGTGATCAGCAGCGTCATGCGCGGCAACCTCCGTCAACAGAAGCGGCCGGTGCGTCCCGCCGCCGCGCTCACCTCGGCCGAGCTGCGCCCGCTGCTGCTCCGGCTCGACGACGGCCTTGCGGGCACACGCGACCGGGCGCTGCTACTGATCGGGCTGGCCGGTGCGCTGCGCCGCTCCGAGCTCGTGGCGATCGACCGCGAGGATCTGCGCTTCACCCCGGAAGGGCTGCGGCTGACGATCCGCTCGTCGAAGACCGACCAGGAAGGGAAGGGGGCCGAGATCGGCATTCCACGCGGATCGCGGATCACCACCTGCCCGGTGCGCGCGCTCGAGACGTGGCTGCGGGTTGCCCGCATCGAATACGGTCCCGTCTTTCAGCGCCTCACCAACAGCGGCACGATCGAAGGACGGCTCACCGTATCCGGCTAGGCGAACAAGCCTGGAGATAGCCTTCAGATGGTCCTACACCCCGATGTCATCGACGATCGTGCGTACGCCCATTACATCCCTGGCTTCGGTCTTCAACGAGTATTCAGCGCGCAACCAACGTAGCGCAGCGCCCTTCAACGCTTCATCTGCGGCTTCGATTTTGCCGATGAGCCGATCATAAGAGGGATAGTGAGCTCGGTCGAGCGGCGTGGCTCGAGCTTTGAACCGACGGCCCCCAGCTGCAGAGCGCGAGTTGTAGTCCGTTTAGCTGGCCGGCAAATGTCAGCACCGCTCGAAATAACGTGGAGGGGAGCCGACAAGGCACTCGGAACCAATCGAGCGACGCGCCGCATAGTAGGCAAGAGCTTTGAAAAGGCCGCGGCGATCGATCGCCCCTTCTCGACTACCTCAGTCTGCTCTACCTCCACCGTTGGAGAAACCTGGTCGGCAGGGATCCTCGAGGGAGAACGCGCGGTGTGGCGGCGATTGTCGGTTTTGGCCCTCCTGGGAGCCGCATCCTGCTCCGCGGCAGACTTCACTAAGCCCGGCCCTCTGTCGCAGCCCACCGCCTACAATGCTCTCTTTCCCTATTCCGTCGAGCTCTGCGCAGTCTCCCAGATCGACAAGAAACCTGCTCTTCCACCCTTTATCAGTGGGGGGCCTGGTGGGCACTCGGTGATGTTCCTGAGGGGAACATGCCTCGCACAGGGTCAGCATTATCCCGTGCTGAGCCTCTGTGACGGCCGCAGCAACCCGCCTGACGGTGTTGGTCTTAGCGTCAATGCGCATTACAGCAACGCGAACTGGATCGGCACTGAAGGAAGCGGGTTCTTCTTTAATGGTACTCGCCAGCCTGACGAGCGGCTGTCGCGACCGATCTACGACGAGACGCAGCGGGAGGCGGAGAGGCGCGGCATTTTCGACGGCATTAAGTTCCACGACTACGTCTTCAAAGGCAAGCCGGCCGCAATCTCGCGCGTCGACTGGATGTATGAGATGTCCGTCTCGACCGATTACGCGGTCGATTTCGGCCGGGGTCGCATATGTTCTCGTGTCCCAGTTACGCGCGAGCAGATGAGCGACATCATTGGCTTTCTCAATGCGAAAAATGCGGTCTACCGCAGCGCTCGTTCCACGTTCCAGTGGAGCGTTCTTCGCGACAATTGCGCCCACCTCACCCACAACGCACTGGCGGCCGCCGGCTTCTGGCCTGCGTGGCCGACCGACCGCCCGACTCTGATCTCGGCTTTTGACTTCCCGGTCCCGAAGAACGAATTCGTCAACCTGATGCGGCGCGCCGAACCAGCGCTGCTGGTCGATCCCGCGCGTGTTTTTCGTAACGCGACCTTGCGACGGCAGCTGATACAAGCGAATTGGCTTCCCGCGGAGCCGGGAGTGCTCGACGAATCGGAAGGGCCCGCCGAAGGCAACGACATCTACAACACGAAACTAAAGTTAATCTTTTACGACGATCCCGTGTTCGGCAGCTATCAGCCGCATTACGACCGGTATCGCCGCGAGCCGCGCTACCACAACCTGACCGCAAACCTCGTGTATTTCGACGCGCTCTATGGTCGCATCCAAGCTGAGCGCCGTCCGCTGTCGTGGTGGCAGCAGACGCACCCGTCGCTCGCGCGCTCGCCGGACGATTTCCCAGCGTTCTACATGCGCTTCTATGCCTATGTCGCGTCCCAGCGCACCCGGGTCGAGGCCGGGCTACGCAATCTTCAACGCGAGCCGTCCACGCCCTATTCCGCAGCGGCCGGAAGAGGTGCGGTCGCCGCCGGCGCGCCGCTGAACCTGGCCCTGAGCGTCAGCAGGTAGAACGCACTCTTGAAGGCCGTAATTGGCAGCTTTATCTTGAGGCCGCCGTCGAGATTGCCTCCGAGCATCGAAACGAGCCCGTCGCGCATGCGCAGCCTGTTGCTCGGGTTCATGAACATGTCGCGCATGACCGGCGTGTTGATCCTATAAATTAGCCAGCCGATGCTACTCATCTCCCGACGTAGCAGCCGCTCCGCCTTGCGCGCGGCAGCTCGTCCTCGTGATGGATCCTCCAGCCAAGCGTTCGCCACCTCTGCGCCGCGCTCAGCAGCCGTCATGGCGAGAAGGACCCCCGAAGAGAACACCGGATCCAAGAAGGCAAATGCATCGCCGATCATGAAGTAACCCTCGCCCCAAGCGCGCTCGGCCCGATAGGAGTAGTTGCCCGTGGTTGTGACGTCTGAGATGCGCTCGGCATCAAGCATGCGTGCACGCACGCTGGGGCTGGCTGAGATCCGGCTCATCAGCATGTTCCCCGGGCTTCCGGCGCGATCCCGGAACGCGCTCTGGTTACCGACGAAGCCAACGCTCATCACCCCTTCCGGAAGGGGAATGAGCCAGAACCAGCCATCGTCGACAAGATGAACACTGATAAAGCCTTTAGTCTCGCCAGTCCTCGCCTCGACGCCGCGAAAATGCGCGAATACCGCCGCGGTCGAATTCTGCTTGTCGCTGCGCTTGGTTCCCAGGCGACCTGCCATGAAGGTGTCGCGTCCTGACGCGTCCAGCACGAAGCCCGCTGAAAAAGCCCGCGGGCCATCTGGGCCGGATGCGCGCACATGCGTCCGGCCTCCCGCGTCCGCAAGGCTCACCTCAGTGACGCGCGTATTCTCATGAACTGTCGCCCCCATCTCGGCCGCACGGCAAAACAGGATTGCGTCAAATTCCGCTCGCTTGACCTGATAGCTATGTACATAGCGCTTGTTCAGCCCGAGCGAGAAGGGAAAGGCAACGCTCCGGTCGCAAGTGTCGGAGACGAACTCCGCGCCGAGCTTGTATACGCCGATACGGTGCACCGCGTCCGCAACACCCAGCCGTTCAAGGATAGGGACGTTCCTCGGCAGCAGGGATTCGCCGATATGGAACCGCGGATGCTCCGACTTCTCCAGCAGCACCACCCGCCTGCCACTTTTCGCCAGCAGGGCTGCGGCCGTAGAGCCTGCCGGCCCGCCGCCGATCACCAGCACGTCGCAGGTCTCGGGCGGAGCGGTGTTGCTGTCAGCCTGCATAACCCGTCCTTGATCTGTGTGGCGGCTGGGCGAGCTGAGGATAAGGATGCACTGCCCGCTACGCCATCCCGCCATTGATCGAGATCACTTGGCCGGTGACGTAGGCGGCGCGCTCGGAGGCGAGGAAGGCCACAAGGTCCGCCACCTCCTCCGGCCGCCCGGCGCGCTTCATCGGCACGATCGCGGCGATCTGCTTCGTGTCGAGCACCGCGTCGGTCGCAGGCGAGGCGATGATCCCGGGTGCAACGACGTTGGCGGTCACGCCGCGGCTCGCGACCTCGCGCGCGAGCGATCTAACCGCGCCCGCGAGCCCGGCCTTGGCCGCCGCGTAATTCGTCTGACCGCGATTACCCATGATCGCCGAGACCGAGGAGATCGCCACAACTCGCCCCCAACGCGTCGCCATCATCGGCAGCAGCAGCGGCTGCACGACGGCGAAGAACCCGCCCAACGAGACCGCTATGACCGAACGCCATTGCTCCGCCGACATCCCGGCCATCGGCACGTCGTCATGCGTGCCGGCATTGTGCACGACCACCTGAGGCGCGCCCGCTTCGATGATGGGACGGAGGCTTGTCGCGGTGCCGGCGATGTCGGTCAGGTCGCAGCGCCACGTCTCGGCGGAGCCCCCGTCCCCGCGGATCGCAGCCTCGATCCGGCTCGCGTTCTCCATGCCGCGATGGGCATGGATCAGGACATGAAATCCGTCTGCCGCGAGGCGCTGACAAATCGCGGCTCCGATCGGACTGGCGCCGCCGGTGACGAGGGCGCGCTTCATGCGACCGCGGCCAGCACGACCGTGGCGCGCCCTTCAAGCAAGACCGTTCCTGCCGCGCACCTTATCGAGAAACTGTAGAAAAGAGCGGAAGGATCGTGCGCCATCATCGTGGCACATGCCTCGAGATCGCCAAAAGCTGGCTTATCCAGATACGGCATATGCAGGGACACATCTCGCAACGAGGCGAGATAGCCGGGGCGGGCGCCCCCCTTGGCGCCGCGGACCGCAGCGTGAAGAGCGGCGGCCTGCAGCCCCATCTCCACGCCGCACACTGCAGAGAGCCGACCCCGGCTGCGCAGCGGGTTGGCGGGATCTAGGTGCGCCACCACCGTGCAGCGGATGTCGGTATCTGAGACATGAGTCATGCGCTCGAGCAGGCAGCTCTGCCCGGCATGTGGCACGCGGGTCAGGATCTGGTCGCGGTCGAGCATGGGTGCAGCTCCATCGCGATGGTGCCGTCCTGGCAGACGGCTTCAATTTCGTCATTCCGACTGGCCGCCAAGGCTTCCAGCAGCCGCAGGCTTTGTGCGGCCGGATTGCCGATGGCGAGCGTGCCGAGTGCCCGGGTGCGCGGAGCCGCACGCGCCGGATCGGCCGGGCGCGCTAGATGGCACAACGTCAGGGCCGCGAGGCTGGCGGGCGTCGGATCCGGTGTCAGCACGAAAGCCGCGGCGAAGGCGCCCTCGGTCGGGCGCAGGACGCCGATCGGACCCGGAATCGGCCGGTCATAGACGCAGAGTAGCGTTGGCGCCTGTTCGACCTGCACTTCGGCCGCGGCCTTCAGCAATGACAGACCCCAGGTAGAATCGTGTCCAGCGAGACTGGCGGCGGGCAGCCGGCTTGCATTGCCAATCGTCCAGTAGCCCGCGGGTGCGTTGTGGACGGAGTTGTGAAACTGCGTGGGCGAGACGTCGCGGTCGGCGTCACTCAGTGCCTCCAAGATCTCGTGCAAGATGGCGCCGTCGCCGTTCGAGCTCCCGAACACGCAACGCAGTGACTCGGGCTCAAGCCCGGCGCCGATCGTGGCCTCCTGTGCCACAGCAAGTGCCAGCCGCATCACAGCGCTCGTGCGGCGGCGTTCGTTGGCCGAGAGGAACGGCGGCGTGGGCGGCGCGTGTTCCTCGTTCTGCCACACTTGGCACCCTTCCAGCACCGGGCGCGCCGCCGCCCAGCCCGCCAAACCAGGTCCCCAGACCGAAACGCCCGATACGAAGACGCGCATCAGCCGGCTTCCGCGAAGAGCAGGCTGCAATTGCTTCCGCCGAAGCCGAAGCTGTTGGTCATGACGCGCCGCGTCGGTGCGTTCTGATTGTCGGTCAGGATGCACGCGCGCAAGGCAGGGTCGAGATGCTCGACGCTCAGGCAGCCCGGCCGCAGATCGTGGCGGATGCACAGTGCGGCGACCATCGTCGCCAGGATGCCGGAGGCCCCCAGTGTATGGCCTGACCACCCCTTGGTCGATGAGCAGGCAGTCCCGGTTCCGAACAGGTGGGCCACCGCGCGGTCCTCGGCCGCATCGTTGGCCGGGGTGCCGGTGCCGTGCAGGTTGATGTAGTCGACCTCCGCGGGCGACAGGGCGGCGCTCTGCAGCGCAGTACGCATTGCCAGGATGGCGCCTGCGCCTTCGGGATGGGGCGCGGACATGTGGTGCCCGTCGCTGCTCGCGCCGTAGCCGCAGAACAGCAGCGGCGCGTCCGGTGCCGCGTCGCGGCGTTCCAGCAGCGCGAAGCCGCCCGCTTCGCCGATCGAGATGCCGGAGCGGGCGGCATCGCAAGGGCGGCAGGGCACGGGCGAGATCAGGTCAAGTGCTGCGAAGCCTCGCAGCGTCATGCGGCATAGGCTGTCTACGCCGCCCACGATCGCGGCATCCGAGATCCCAGCCTCGATCAGGTGGTAGGCGTCGACGAAGCTTCGTGAGGCCGAAGCGCAGGCGGTCGACACGCAGAGCGCCGGGCCGCGCAGGCCGAGGGCAGCGCGTACGAAATGCGCGAGCGACGCCATGTCCTGTGTGTGCGCATGGTCGAACGCCGGCGGCAGCGCGCCGGTCACGGGACCGCGCGCGCGGTAGGCCTCCTCGCCGGATAGGATCCCCGACGTGCTCGTGCCCAGGACCACGGCAATACGCGCAGCACCATGGCGCGCGCGGGCTGCCTCCGCCGCCTCGTAGAACCCGTCCGTGCGCAGCGCCATGTCGGCGAGACGGTTGTTGCGGCAGTCGAACGCCTGCAGCGTTGCCGGCAGCGCATGACGCTCCAGCCCCGCCACCCGTCCGATATGGCCGGCAAGCTTCGCCTCCACGGGCACCGTGAAGTCGTCTGGGCGAAGACCCGTCCGCCGTTCACGGAGCGACACGAGGGTCGCGGCCGCACCGCGGCCCATGGCGCTGGTCGCGGTAAGGGCGGTGACGGCGAGCGGGCGCATCAGGCGAGCCTTTGGTCCGGAGACGGAGGGGCAGCGAGCATGAAGCCCGACAACATGGCGAGGACCGCGCCCACGGCAACGGTCGTGCCGATATCATGCAGCACCGGCGTTCGGCAAAGGGCAAGCAGCCCGAAGGTCAGCATTGTCAGCAGGTTGCAGGTCACCAGGGTGCGGAGCGTGCGCGCCCGCTCGTAGCGGTCGAGCTGCGGGCGGGCGAAGAACAGCGCGTAGTCGAGCCCGATCCCCGCCACGAACTGCAGCGCCATGATATGGACCAAGGAGATCCGCACATTGAGCGCGGCCAGAATGGCCAGCGTCGCGACCAGGGCGAGTCCGAGGGCCAGAACCACGCGGCCGAGGCGGCGGAGATCGCGCAGGCCGGCCAGCAGCGCGAGCGCGGCTGCCGTGCCCCCGACCAGCAGCCAGTGCCAGGCCTGCCGCGTGTCGTCGGCGAGCAGGCGATCGGTCTCGCGCTTGATGTCGATCGGCATCACGCCGGGGCGACCGGCCAGCGCTGCCTCGAACGCCGCCGGGTTGCGCACGCGTTCGGGGATGACGAGCCCGTAGAACTGCCCGTCCGCGGCGAAGAGCAGCGGCTTGAGGCGCGAGGCTAGCATCGGGCTCGTGACGTCGACGGGACGCAGCATCGGACCGTTTCGGACGGCCTCCACCTCCCGCAGGAAGCCCGCGAACGCGTCCGTGCGGAAGGGCAGGCCCTGCTGGGCCTGTGCCAGCGCCGCCCGAAGCGGCGCGGGCGCGGGCAACGCCGCCCGGCGCACACGCTGAACCGCAAGGCTCGGCACGATGTCGCTTGCCATGCTGGCGCCCCCGATTGCGCCGCGCGCCACGAGCGCAAGCAGGATCGGCCGCAACGCGTCCTCGCGCGCCAGCACGTCCTCCTCGCCGGCGCCGGCGACGACCGCGATCCGATCGGTGTCCGGCGCGCCGAGCGCCTGGCGGAGCGCGGCATCCTGCCGGCGCGCCTGCTCGGGCACCGGGCTCAGCGCGGAGAGATCCGTCTGCTGGCGCAAAGGGTGCGCTGCCAGCACCAGCAGGGACGCGGCGGCGGGCAGCAGGCACCAGGACCGGCCGCGGCGCAGGGCCTCCACGCGCAGCAGCCGAGCCGGATCGGCGGTCGGCAGGGGCGCGAGGTCGGCGCGCACGGCGAGGCGCGGCAGTAGCCACAGCGTGACCGCGGCCGCGGCTAGCACGCCCACCACGGAGAACAGGCCGAGCTGTGCCAACCCCGGAAAGCGCGAGGCGGTCATGCCGCTCAGGCCGAGCGCTGCCGCCAGCACCGCTAGACGCAGGGTGCGGCCGATCCGCAGCAGGGTCGCCGCCGCGGGCTCGCCGCGTTCGCGATGCCCGATCAGTAGCACCGGGTAATCGAGCGTCACGCCGAGCATCGTCATGCCGAAACCGAAGGCGACACCCTGCACCGTGCCGAACGCCGCGTGCACCACGATCACAGCGGCATCGATTGACAGCAGCACCGGGATGGCGAGCGTCGCCAGCACGGCAGGCGAGCGGAAGCGCCAGAGCAGCACCACCATTACCAACAGGAGGGAGACGATCGAGAGCAGCTCGACATCGCCGCGGATGGCGGCGGCGGCGGCGCGTGCGAACACTGCTGGTCCCGAGAGCAGCAGTCGCGCGCCGTCCGGCCGTGAGGCTGCGAAGGCGCTTCGGATGGCCCGGTCAGCGGCGTTCTGCGCCGGGATGTCCATCCCCGAAGCCCGGGTGCGCACCAGCATCAGGGCACGCGACGCACCCGGCGGCCCGCTGGCGGCAAACCACACTCCAAGCCGCGTCGCTGGGCCGTCCGGGATCTCCCAGCCCGCGAGCACCGGCAGCAGCGCGCCAGTCGGGTCGGTGAACCCCATGGTGGCTACCAAAGGCGAGGCCGACGAGTTCAGCGCGTCCAGGAGCCCCGCAAGGTCGTGGTGCAGCGCGTCGGGGGTGAAGGCGTCGGGAGTTGTGGCGGGGGACAGCAGGTAGCGGTTCCGCGTCAGCAGTGCCTCGTCTGCGCCTGAGAACGAGTCCGGGCCGTTTGCCACCAGGGTGAAGAGCTTGTCGTCCCGGAGCTTGGCGGTCATGGCGCGCGAGACGCGAGCAAGCGTTTCCGGCGCGGCCCCCTCGAGGCCGACGAGGATTAGGCTGGAGGCTGCGCCGTCGCGAACCTGGGCGAGCAGCAGGCGTCCCGCCGGTGTCTGGCCTGCGGGCAGCATGTCGCTCATGTCGTTGCGTAGCGGGATCGCGCGCAATACGACCACCGTTACGAGCACCGAGGCTGCGAGTGCCAGCAGGAGCGGGACCGCCGACCGGCCGGAGTGCTGCCGTGTCACGGCAGCGGGTCGAGCGTCATCGCCTGGCTGTCGCCGTTCGGCTGCACGATGTCGATCTCACGGACCGCATTGTTGGTGCCTTTCACAGTGACGCGCCGCACGAAGCGGGCGAGCATCGGCATGCGTGGCTGCAGCGTGAGCCGCCAAGCAGTCAGGTCGCCCTCGGCCGCGATGTTGTAGCTCTCGCGCAAGGCGGCCTCGTCGCCGGTGAGGGGCGCGCGCAGGGTCTCGACGAACTCGCGCAGACCCGGGCGCTCGTCGATGTCCATGCCGTGCGGCCGTCCGTCGGCGCCGACGATCGTGAGCGTCGTGCCCTCGATCGTCAGCCGTTCGCTCCGCGGCGCGTTGGTGATCTTTTCGAGCCGGTCGGGCTCTCGCGTGAAGGAGACGACGCCGGAGGCTTTAAGCACGGTGGTCAACGCCGCGATGTGGCGCTCCTCGTGGAAGCTCGCGCGGCCGGCACGCACCTGCGCGAGCCCGTGCAGGACCTGCGTTGCGAGCCCGTCCGCGTGGGCGACGAATGGATTGAGTACGGTGGCGGTCAGCACGAGCCTTCCCAGAAGTCGTAGAAGTTGAACCAATTGGTGGGATGGTTCCGGCATAACGTCTCCAGGCGGGTGGCGTAGAGCTGCACCCAACTCCGCAGGTCCTCGGCGCGGCTTGGCCGTCGAAGTGCGATGCTGTCGGCGAACGCCTCCAAGCCGATCCGGTAGTGTCGCGCGCCGACGCGCACACCGTGAAACAACACCACGGGCGCACCTAGGATCGAGGCGACCAGCAGCGGCCCGGTGGGAAACGCGGCGCTGCTGCCGAGGAAATCGACCCGCGTCGTCTTCTCGCCCTGCGGTGCCCGGTCGCCGAGCATGCCGACGATCTCGCCGGCCGCCAGGCTTTCGCGCACGCGCAGCATGGTGTCCGGCTTGCCGATCTCGATCACTCGCGCCGACATCCCGAGATCGAGCGCCTCAAGCAGCCGGCTCGGCGCGCCGAGGTTGCGGCGATACATCAGCGGCCGCACGGTCCAGGGTGCGCGCCGCCCCAGTGTCCGGAGCGCCTCGAACGAGCCGAGATGCGCGCCTAGGAGGATGCAGCCGCGCCCCTGCGCCAGCGTGGCGTCCAGAACGTCAAGCCCGCTCGTCTCGATCCGGTAATGCCGCGTCGCACCCGCAAGCAGGAAGATGCGGTCGAGCGTCGCGTGGGCGAAGCAATGGAAGTGGCGCGCCACGTCGCGTGTGCTTGCGGGGCGACCGAGCGCCCGGCCGAGATAGCGGCGCGAGGCCCTTCTCGCGGCCGTTCCGGTGAGCAGGAAGTAGAGGGTGACCAGCGGCAGCACGGCGCGCCCGACCGGCCACCCGCCCCGGAGGGCGAGACCGATCATCAGGCGCGTCCAGAGCGCGTTGCCGCGCTCGGCGCGAACCCAGCCCGCCGTGCTGCTCATCCGGCGGTCCGGAGGAGCGCGCGGCCGTCGAACACTTGGTCGTCCCCCACGCGGCACGCAAAGGCGAGGCTGCCGCCGCCGGCAAGCTCGTAGAAGACGTGGACTTCCTGGCCGGGCAGCACGGGGGAGCGGAACTTGGCCGACAGGATGCGCTCGACGCGCCACCCACCGGCGAGGGCGAGCGCCTCGCCGATACGGGCGAAGGCCTCATCGAGCAGAACGACGCCGGGGACGAGCGGCGCGCCGGGGAAGTGGCCGGGCAGGCAAGGGTGGTCGTGCCCGACGGTGAACGACCCCGCAGGGGCAGCGCCGCTCATGCGGGTGCGGAGGCTGCTGCTCGCTCCAGCGCCTCCAGCGCCTCGCGCGTGATCTTACCGAGCGAATTGCGCGGCAAGTGATCCACCAGGATCACACGGCGGGGCAGAAAGGCGGGATCGATGCGCGCGCGGAGCTCGGCCAGCAGGTCGTCCGCAGTGCGTGCAGGTGCCACCGCGAAGACGTGCACGCGGTGGGCGGCACCGTCGGCGTCTGGCGCGAAAAAGACGCCGTCCCGGACGCCCGGGATACCGTTGAGCGCCGCGGTGAGGCCGGCCAGCGAGGCACGCTTGCCGCCGCGCTTGAGCATGTCCGAGGCGCGGCCGAGCAGGCGAAAGCGCCTTGCGTCCGCCAGCTCCAGCATGTCGGCGATCGCATGGCTCGGCGCCGGTGGTGCGACGGCCTCAAACCGGTCCTCGCCTGCGCTCAGCAACGTCACGTCCGGGTAGAGCGTCCAGAGCGTGTCGGCTACCGTGTGGCGGCTTGCGATCGAGCCCACCTCGGTCGCCCCGTAGATCTCGTGCACGGTCGTGTCCCAGGCCGCTTCGGCCCGCGCCGCGAACGCGGTCTCGAGCGGCGCGGTGGCCGAGATCACGGTCTCCATCACCGGCAGCTCGATCTCAGCCTCCAGCAGGTTGCGTATCTGCAATGGCGTCGTGACCAGGATGCGCGGCGCGGCAGCGATCGCCAGAGCGCTGCGGAGATCGGCAGGGAAGAAGATCTCCGCGGTCGTGGTCCCTCGTCCGCAATGCAGCGGGATGAGGACGGTCGTCTCGAGGCCGTACATGTGCTGCGGCGGCACCATGCCGACGATCGTCGCGTCGACCGGAAGCCCGAACTGGTCGGCGCCCGCCAGGCTGCGCCGACGCAGGGCGCCCCAGCGCTTCTCGTGCGCCGCCGGCACGCCGGTGCTGCCCGAGGTGAACACGGTGACGATGTGGCGATCGTCTGCGATCCACGGGTTCGTGGTGCCGGGGTGAGGCGCGGGGTCGAGCGCCGGGATGGTGCGATGGGGCAGTTCGCCGAGGCTGGCGCCGTCATCGGTCACGAGCACGGCGTCAGGCAGTGTGGCCATGGTGCGGCGCAGGTTGTCGGTCGAGCGGTCGCTCAGCAGCGGCGAGTGTTGCCCGCGCAGGATCGTCGCGAGCAGGACTGCGATGAAGCGTCCCCGGTCGCGGCACAGATTGACGACCGGCGCGTCTGGCAGGGTGTCGGCGATACGGTGAGCGGCATGAAGGACCTGCTCACCGGTGAGGCTGCCGGTCGGGGCGACCAGCAGCGATGCCTCCGGCGCGGCAACAAGAGGAGAACCGTCAGCGCGTACGGTGGGCGGCGACATGCGCGCTCAGCGCCCGGAGCGATGCGAAGATGTCACCGTTCCGGTCGTCGTCCGACTTTAATTCGATGCCGTAGCGGCGTGACAGGGCGAGTGACAGCTCCAGCGCGTCGATCGAGTCGAGTCCGAGGCCATCTCCGAACAGACGCGCCTGCGGCGGGATGTCCCCCGGCGCGATTTCGAGCTGGAGCGCCTCCGCGGCCAGGACTGCGACCTCGTGCTCCAGCGGGCTTTGCTTGTCGGTCGCGGCGTCGGTGTTCAAATTGGTCTCGTGTGGTTCCCAGATCCCCGAACTCCTAACATCCAACCTCCCGATGCGCCATCGCAGGAGAGGCCGGAGGTCGCGCGCCGGAGACGCAACCAGGCGGGTGCCGCAGCGCTGCTCGCGGCCATGGTCGTCGCCGAACCGTTGGGCCTCGCCGGCCACCTGCGGGCGGCAGGCCTTGCCGCGACGGGCCTGCAGTTTCTGGCCGCCGCCTGCCTGCTCCGCGGTCGCTGGCGTCTTTTGCTCCTGCCGGCGGCGGTCCTGCTTGTATCCGAAGCCCGGATCGCTCCGGCCGCCGTGTTGCTGGCCGACGCCGTTCTGCTGCACGCGGCACTTCAAGGTCGTCTGCTCGCGTGGTTTGTGTTCTCGCTCCGGCCCGGGAGAGAACCGCTTGTCGCCGCGATCGCCCGGCGGGTGCATGGCGGCCGGTTGCGGGCCGACGTGGCGCTCTACACGCGGCAGGTGACGATCGCCTGGAGCGGTTTCTTCGCGTCCGAGCTGTCCGCCTCGGCCGTGATCGTCCTGCTGGTACTGACCGGCAGGCTGAGCGGCGCATGGTGGTGGCGGCTGGTGGCCGAGCCCTGCCTGCCGCTGACGATCGGCCTGTTCGTGATCGAATACGCGCTGCGGCGCCGGCTCATACGCGACTTCGAGCATGTCGCCTTCCTGACCGCGATCCGGACCTTCCGGGCCGGCGTCGCAGATACGCCGTGACCACCAGGCGTGCGTGCATCCAGGTCAGCAGCAGGTTGTCACGCACATAGTGGAAATGCGAAACGCCGCCCTCCGCGCGGGCCAGGTAGCGGACCGGAACCGGACGGTTGATACAGCGCACACCGTGCCAACACATGCGCACGGCCGCTTCCGGGTCGAAGTCGAAACGGCGCATCCAGCTCGTCTCGCCGAAGACCGCGCGTAGCTCGGCGATGGGATAGACGCGGAAGCCGAAGAGCGAGTCACCGATGCCGCAGCCAGGGGTCTCGACCCGTGCGCACCAATTCGAGAGACGCCGGCCGTAGACGCGCAGCAGCGGCGCGTCCGCGGCAAAGATCGGCCTGCCCAGGATCATCGCCTCAGGCGACGCCGCGGAGGCCGTCATGAAGGCGGGGATCGCTTCGGCGGGATGCTGCCCGTCCGCATCCATGGTCAGCACGTGGCTGAAGCCCGCCTGCGCCGCTTCGGCCAGGCCGTGCTCGATGGCGCCGCCCTTGCCGCGATTTTGCGCCAGACGAAGCAGCCGCACGCCCCGCAGAGCGGGCAGATGCGCCTCAAGCAGACGATCGCTGCCGTCGCGCGAGCCGTCGCTGACCACCCAGACATGCGGCCAGTGCGTGGCCGCTGCGCGGACCGTCGCGAGGAGCTGCGAACCGGCGTCGTAGGCAGGGATCAGGACGAGGTGACGGTCGTCGGTCGTCACGCGGCGGGTCGCCTCAGTGTCGGCCGGGCTGCCATAGAACGGAGTGGCCGCGCATGCGGATCTCCGAAACGCGGTGCGATCCCTGGGCTCGGCATGCGCCGCAATCTATGGTCCCCTCGATGTTGCGTCCAGTTACGATCCGAGATCCGAATGGTCCCGTCCCCATGACCCCCGCGCCACCGCATCCACCACTCGTCAACTACTACTCGCGGGCCGAGGACCGCCCGGCTTTCGTGCGCGCTCTGTTCGATCGCACATCGACCCATTACGACCGGATCAACACCATCTTTTCACTCGGCTCGGGCGTCCGTTTCCGTCGCCAGATGCTACTGCGCGCGGGTCTGCGCCCCGGCATGCGCATGCTCGATGTCGCAATCGGAACCGGGCTTGTCGCGCGGGAGGCCGTGAGCATCATCGGCAGCGAGAGCGTCATCGGCCTTGATATCAGCTCCGGAATGCTGCGCGAGGCGAGGCGCGCGCTGTCGATCCCCCTGATCCAGGGTGATGCCCAGACGTTACCGATCGGCGACGGCAGCATGGACTTCCTGACGATGGGCTACGCATTGCGCCACGTCTCGGACCTGGGGACCACCTTCCGCGAGTTCCTGCGCGTGCTCAAGCCCGGCGGACGAGCGCTCGTTCTGGAGATTGGGCGTCCGCGCCACCCGGCGGCACTTGCGCTGGCGCGCGCCTATCTCGGACATGTTGTCCCCTTCTTGACGCGCTGGACGACGTCCGCCGAAGAGACGCGCACGCTGATGCGTTATTACTGGGACACGATCGAGCAGTGCGCCGCGCCCGAGGAGATTTTGCACCAGCTCCAAACAAGCGGCTTCTCCGATGCGCAATGCCGCACCGATTACGGCATGTTCCGCGCCTATCTAGCGACAAAGCTCGAGGGTTGAGCGGGTGTTCCAAAGCGGCGTCTGACCCGCGGACGACAAGGATCATAGAAGCGTTGCCCGGCCTATGAGCACAATCATCCACATCCTGGGCGATGCATTTGTCTTCGTGCTTGGTCCACTTGGCTTCTGGAGGCTGTCGCGAGGCGTTCTGCCGATCGCTGTCATCGCCATTTGGTGGAGTTTGGGTTCCGGCTTCTGCAGGATGATCCGACTGAACTGGGTGCGCCTTCACCGTTTGGAACCGGAGTCGGCTGGTTCGGAACCGTTACGACGGCGTTTCTATCTGGCCTCGTAATGCCGCGCGCTCGATCGTCCGATGCTGGCCCGACTGGTCAGCATAGTCCTCCACCGCTTACGCGTCTGATGTGTTGCTCGGCGCTAGCCGTGGCTCTGCCGTTCCTCGTGATCACGGCCATGGCCTACGGAGCGCTCCATTACTGGCCCGCGTTTCGAGGAACGCGCTCGTCGTTTACGCTGACCGCTCTCGCTATCGGCCTGTGCGGGACCGTCAGCGCGCTGGCAATTCTGGTGCGCTTGGTTCGAGAGTTCGGCCCGCTGCGATCCCTGGGCGGCTTGGCGATCACTGTGGCGGCCATCGACGATTCGGCGTTGTGGCTCGGGCTGGCCGTTCTTCATTGAGAAGCGGGCGGGGCGGGGATGGGGTCGATCGGCGCCGGGCCTATCCTAGCGACGTTTGCCCTACTTCTGACCGCACTCGTTATGCGGCTTCTCGCGTCGCGATGGACATCATTGTCGAGGCTGATCGGTATACCAGCGGCCACGGTTATGTTGTTCCTGGGCTGCTATGCATCTAATGGGATGGGACTTCATATCCTGATAGGCGCATATCTTACCGGCCTCTTGTTCCCGAGGACCTTGATGAAGCACCTCTACCCGGGTGCGATGGAGACGTTCGTGGCCTTCGGCCTCGCACCTCTCATGCTAGGGCACAGCTCCTATCTCGTTCCCCGTGGTGGCGGCTTCGATGTTTCGGCCCTGGCCTTTGTGCTGGTTCTGTTTGCAGTGACGGCGTTCTGCAAAGCGGGCTCCGTTGTTCTGATGCCGCCGACGCTGAGTTTGACCATTCGGGAACGGCTGGCTGTTGGTTCTCTTCTTCAGTGCAAGGGACTTCTGGGCATTGTGGCGGCTACAACTCTTTGTCGAGAAGGTTTGTTGCCGGAAACCTGCTACCCGCATTCATTATCGCCTGCGGAGCCTCGACGCTTCTGGCCAAGCTAGGATTTGAGATGGCAGTGCGAGCGAGGAGGTGAGAGACCTCCGAGCTGAAAGCAGATTTCGATCTCCGGTTGGCAGCCCATCCTTGCTCAACAAAATGGCTTATCCATGCTTCCTACGAAGATACGACCGCGCAAAGTCACTGCAATCAGGGCCGCATTGGAGACCTAGAGGTCCCGCGACGGCGATTGGCTTAATACGGGCTATCAGACGCGGATCTGAGGCCCGACCCGGGAATGTCGCTGTGGGACGCCTTGTAAACTGCCACCTCGTGTGTCCAGCGCCAAGGCGATCCGCACCTCAAGCGATCCGAAGAGCAGATGGACCTGCTCCTGTCATGGCTTTGCCCGGCTACCACAGGATTCCCGCACGAAGAGCGTGCTTGGAAGGACTCGGTAATCTGATGGAGAGTCTGCACCTCGGTTGATACGTTTGAACAGAAGCGACGCTGCCATCTGTCCCATCTTGTAGGCAGGCTGCGCGGCTACGGTCAGGCGAGGGCGGAACGATGCCGCCCAGGGGAAATCGTCGACGCCCACTACCGCCACGTCCTCGGGGCAACGTAGTCCCCGTCCTTGCAACGCCTGGATGACGCCCAAAGTCATGAAGTTGTTCGAGCAGAACACGGCGCTTGGGCGCGTTGGCAGGCTGAGCAACTGGTTGCCGGCTAGCACCGCATCATCGAGCGTCGAGCGGCTAACCACTATCGTGCCTGCTGCTGGCGTGACGCCGACATGCTCGAGTGCATCATAATAGCCGCCCATTCGGTCTGAAATGGAACTTACCGGCAGCCGTGCCTCGAGCGCTGCCACTCGCCGGTGCCCATTCGCGATTAGGATGTCCACCAGCTGCCGAGCTGCCGCTCGATTATTAACCGTCACGGCGTCGACATCAACGCCGGGAAGCAAGCGGTCGGCGAATACAATTGGGACGCCGCTCGCGCGCAACTCGTTTAGGTGGTCCTCGTTGCCACCGACCGGCACCATCACCAGCCCGTCGACTCGGCGCTCGCTCAGCACGTCAAGGTAGCGCTTCTCCTTCGCGAGATCCTCGTCGGTGTTACATAGGACAACTGTGTAGTGAGCACCTTGCGCATACACTCGATCCTCAAGACCGCGGACAAGGTCAGCAAAGAACGGGTTGGTGATATCGGACACGATCAGGCCGATTGTTCCCGTGCTTGTTCGCCGCAGGCTCCGCGCTATGCCATCCCTGCGATAGCGAAGGTCCTGAATCGCTTGAAGGACTTTCGCGCGGGTCTCAACCGAAACCTGGCGAGAACCGTTCATCACGTGGGACACGGTGGCGGACGAGACTCCCGCCGCCCGTGCCACGTCGCGGATCGTTGGCATAATGGCGCCTTGCTTCCCCTAACCTTGGTATCGACGGCACGTGGCCGAGACGGGCTGATCGAATACCACTCGTGGGCAAGTAGTCGCCACTGCAAATCTCGCCGTCCTATTGGCAGTCGTCAACAGCCCGGCCCGCCACTCAAAACAGCTCTTGACATGTGGCAAGACGTGAGCGAATGCTTTACGTAATCGATTACGTCAGAATCAGGTGCCCGTCGGACGTTCCGGCAGTAAACGGCGCTGAGGGGATGGAAAGAATGTCCGATCAGCTCCGGTGGGGAGCGCTCGGCGTTGCCGGCGCCCGGGTCGAAGTCATCCGTCGGCGGAGACGCCCGGCATCAACTGGATTATTCTGTAGAGCGTTGCTCGTCGATCCGGGCGCGGTTCCACGCGTTCCGTGCGAGTCAGGCGGCCGATGCGATCGGCCGCCAGCACAGCAACGCCGCTGTGTTCTGTGAGAAGCCGCTCCAGATGACAGCAGGCGGGGCAATGTCGAGGCATATGCCTCAGGAACGTGCCGTCAGTATCTCTGACGTCGACAGTAGCCGGTGCGAAGGAGCCTTCGCACCCCGATCAGGATTGTCTGATGGTGGAGGAGGCTGCGGCTATCGTCTACTCCCACTCGCCGCTGCCCTGTTCTCCTGCGGAGACAGTGATCGACCTGCTCATGCGAGATGCGACCACACGGGCCGCGGCGTCCGTCCGCACGGGGTGGGTCTAGTGACCAAAGGGTGCTGGACTGCAGAATCAATGGGGATGTCGTGACCACCTCGGAGCGGTCAGTGTCGGACAGCGCCGAACCGCTCCTGGTCGTTCGCCGCGTTTCCAAGTCGTTTCCCGGCGTGCTCGCGCTGGCAGATGTCGATCTTGAAGTCAGAGGGGGCGAGGTCAACGCGTTACTCGGCGAGAACGGCGCCGGAAAGTCGACGCTGATCAAGATAATGTCCGGGATTTACGTGCCGGATCGCGGGACCATCACGGTCAATCGAATCCCCTTGGTCGCTAACCCGGCAGCGGCACACTTGGCAGGTGTCGCGACGATCCATCAAGAGCACCACCTGGTGCCGAGCATGACGGTCGCCGAGAATATCCTACTCGGTCGGTGGCCGACCCGCCACGGCGTGATCTCGCGTACGGAGCAGCGTCGGCGCGCTCTGAGCGCGCTGTCTCGGGTGGCACCGGAGATCCAGCCGTCTACTTTGGCCAGACGTCTTTCGCCTGCGGACGGACAGCTTGTCGAGATCGCTCGCGCCATCTCGCAGGACTTGCGGGTCCTGATCATGGACGAACCGACGACATCTCTCTCGCCACCTGAAATCGACAGGCTGTTCGAGATCGTCGCCGAGCTCAAGGCAAACAACGTCGGCATCGTGTTCGTGTCTCATTGGCTCGACGAGGTGTTCCGCATCGCGGACCGTATCACCGTGCTCCGCGACGGCAGGCTCGTCGGCACCAGGCCAGCAGGGTCGCTCGACCATGATGGGGTGATCCGGATGATGGTGGGGCGAGAGGTCCGCGACCAGCGTGCGGCGCCGCGTCCCGTAGGTGACACCGTGCTGTGCGTCCGGGGCTTGACGCGCCGCGGACAGGTGGAGAACGCTTCGTTCGAAGTGCGCGCCGGCGAAATCGTGGCTATCGCGGGGCTGGTGGGCGCCGGGCGCAGCGAGCTCGCGAACTGCATCTTCGGGGTCGACACTTATGAAAGTGGCGAGGTAACCGTCGAGGGCAAATCTATCACGCGAGCGAGCCCGAGTGCGTCCATTCGGGCCGGAATCGGCTACGTGCCGGAGGATCGGCGAGCACAGGCGTTGGTGCCCCAGCTCAGCGTGGCCACTAATCTCTCGCTTGCCGTTCTCGACCGCCTCGCGTCATTCGGGTGGCTTTCGCTCAGTCGTGAACGTGAGATCGTCGCCGAACAATCGCGGGCGCTGGGCGTCAAGATGGCCTCTCCAGCCGTACGTATTTCGACCCTGTCCGGGGGGAACCAGCAGAAGGTGGTCATCGGCCGCTGGCTCGCACGCAAGCCTCGGGTGTTGATCCTTGACGAACCTACGAAGGGCATTGACGTCGGCGCCAAGGCAGAGATCACCAATTTGATCGTGAAGCTCGCTGAGCGCGGTGTCGCGGTTCTGCTGATCAGTTCCGAGTTACCGGAGGTTCTCTCGTTGGGCGACCGCGTGCTGGTGATGCGGTCCGGCCGCCTGGTGGGAGAACTCACCCGTGACGCGATGTCAGCGGAAGCCGTGATGAGCCTAGCCACCGTGGGGCAGAAGGAGACTGTCGATGCCGTCTGAGCCGAGCGTCATCACGGTGGCGACCGAAGCACCAGCCTCGCCACGTGCGGGGGACACGCGTGTGCTCGATCTGATCCAGAGCCTAGGACTGCTCGCGATCATTGTCGTGGGCGCGGCTTTGCTAGCGGTCGCGTCACCTGTCTTTCTCAGCATGACGAACATCGAGAACGTCTTGACGTCAGCGACGGTGATCGCCGTCGTGGCGATCGGTGAAACCTGCGTCATCCTTATCGCAGGCATCGATCTGTCGGTGGCATCGGTCCTCGCTCTGTCTTCCGTATTGTCCGTCGGCCTGACGGTAAATCAGGGATGGCCCCCGCTGCTCTCGGTCGTCAGCGCCTTGCTGGCAGGCATTGGATTCGGCCTCATCAATGGCCTTGCAATCACCAAGCTGCGCATTCCGCCACTCATCGCCACGCTCGCCACCCTTAGTATCGCCCGAGGGTTAGCCTTCATCTATTCCGGCGGCGAGAACATCGCACCTGTCCCCGACTTCTTCGTTAATGTCGAGAACGCAGCCGTCGGCGGGGTTCCGGTCGTGATTATTTTCACGCTCGCGCTCGCGCTCGCTGCCCACCTGGTCCTCATCCGTACGCGGTTCGGACGATCGATCTACGCCACGGGGGGCAATCCTGTCGCGGCCAAGCTTTCGGGTATCCGTACTGATCGAGTGATTGTTGGCTGCTACATGTTGTCTGGCCTGCTCGCGGCGCTTGGTGGCCTGATGATCACGGCGCGGTTGGAGGCTGGTGCTGCGACGGCAGCGCAGGGCGCCGAACTCACCGTGATCGCCGCAGTGGTGATCGGGGGCACCAGCCTGTTCGGTGGCGAGGGAAACATCGGCGGCGTGCTCCTGGGAGTGTTGCTGCTCGGCCTGGTCCAGAACGCGGTGGATTTGCTTAACGTACCCCCGAACTACGACTCCGTCCTGAGCGGGTGCGTAATCGCCATCGCGGCAGCTCTCGACGTCTACCGCCGCCGCTACGTCGAGGCAGGATTGCGTCGCCGCACCATCGCGCGGGTCGGCCAGGCAGCGCCCTCGACGCTCCGCAGGAAGGTCACCGAACATTGATCGCGCACGACATCGCCATCCGGTGGGGTGTCGAGGGGAACGGATGCCCGTCCGCTTGGCCAAACGGACCTGCTTAAGCGGGCCTACAACAAGAGAGGAACTCGTTTATGACCCGGCACGAATCTCAGACTGAAGTCACTGCCGCTTATCCGGGGCTGTCACGGCGAGCTGTGCTACGCTGCACTGCCTTCGCAGCTGGCGCGGTGGCGCTCGGCAGCGCTGTGCCGCGGCTCGCACACGCTGAGAGTGCGCTGGCGGGCAAGAGGGTCGCCTATGTCGCGTTCGGGCTTCAATTCGAGTTTCAGGTCGCGCTGGTCGCAAGCGTCCGCAAACAGGCAGCGAACCTTGGCATTAGGCTGCAGGTTATCGATGGCAAGGGCGATCCCAATCTGCAAACGACGCAGGTCCTCGACGCCATTAGCAAGCAGCCCGACATCCTCCTGATCGATCCCGTCGATCCGAAGCTATTGATCGGCGCGGTGAAACGAGCCAATAGCGCGAACATTCCGATTTTTGTGCTCGAGAACGCGCCTCCGGAGGGCGATTGGCTCGGCGTGGTCGACTTCGACAACGTAGCCGGCGGCCGCATGGGCGCTGACGAGCTGGCGAGACTGGTCGGCGGCAAGGGAACGGTCATCCAGTGCCGGGGCGGCGTCGGGTCTCCGCAGGCACAAGCACGCTTGAAGGGCTTCAACGAGCAAATGGCGGCAAAATACCATGACATCACCGTGGACTCGCTCAACACGGAATGGACCGCCGATAAGGCAGACACGATGGTGGTCGACGCCTTCACGCGCAACCCGCAGATAGCCGGCATCTGGTCGCACAACGACGAAATGGTGCGCGGCATCGTGTCGGCGTTGCGTCAAATCAGGAGGCTCAAGCCGGTCGGCGAGGCCGGCCATATCCCGATCGTGGGTCTGGACGGCACGCCGCTCGCACTCAAACGCATCCGAGACGGCATCCAGGACGCCTCTGTCGGGCAGAACCCGGCGGCCTTCGGATCTGTCATCCTCGCCGATATGGTTGCCTGGGCGACCAAGCAGCCGTTCCAGAAATCTCAGCTGGTCGAGCCGATCCTGGTCACAAAGCAGAACGCAGCCAACCCAGCGCTTTGGGGCAACGCGGCCCATGGCTGACCCTGATGCTCCTCAGCTTCACGGAGTGCTCGAGGCCCCTAGTCACTTACTCCGAGGAGACTGACAATGAGCCTTAGCACCCGTGTTGCTGATCCTTGGTGGCGAGCGGAAGGCGTTGACATCGTCGCACCACGGCTCTCCCATCTGTTCAGCCCGTTCAACATCGGCAGGATGAAGCTGTCCAACCGGATTGTCTTCCAGCCGCATTTTACGGCGTTGGGCAACGCGGACGGCACGCCTTCGGACGCGCATCTTGCTTACCACGAGGCGCGCGCGCGCGGGGGCGCGGGCATGATCGTGTTTGAGAGTCAGGCGGTGCATCCGTCGGGCAAGATGTCGCGACTGTTCGTCGACGCCTGGGATCCCAAAGTGGTCCCCATGTATCGGCGGATCACCGATGCTGTGCATGCGCATGGAACAGCGATCGTCGGGCAACTTACCCATGGCGGTCACACCTCGCTCCAAGTGCCGCCGCCGATCCTTTGGGCGCCTACGCAAATGCCCGAACCGTCCAGTTATCACTCGACCAAAGCCATGGACCAGGACGACATTGACGCCACCGTTCGGGGTTTTGCCGACAGCGCGCGTCATGCGCTGGAGGGTGGATTCGATGGCGTCGAGATCAAGGTTGCGCATGACGGGCTGCTGCGATCGTTTGCCTCGCCATTCTTCAATCACCGCACGGATCGGTACGGTGGCTCGCTCGCGAACCGCGCACGTCTCTCCATCGAGGTTCTAGAGGCGATCAAGGCGGCGACATCGCCCGATTTCCCGGTGGGCGTGCGCATTTGCCTGCACGAGTTCACTCCGTTCGGATACGGCCTCGAATACGGCCTGCAACTTGCGGACCTGCTCGAGGCGACCGGCTTGGTCGACTACTTCAATGCCGATGCAGGTTCGTTCTCCTCTTACTGGATGGAGATACCGCCGGCGGCAGTCGCTGCCGGCACGTTCCGCGGGCTCAACGCCGCGCTGAAGGCCCAGAGCCGCATACCTGTCGTTGCGTTCGGACGAATCAGCCCGGCGCAGCTCGCGGAAGACATGCTGGCAGGGGGAGAAGCGGACCTGATCGGCCTTGCGCGTCAGCTGATCGCCGACCCCGATACGCCGAACAAGCTG
>CAXTVZ010000020.1:0-25230 GCA_964247685.1 uncultured Acetobacteraceae bacterium | reverse complement strand
CAACGCGGCTGGCCCTTCAACGGCCTCGGGTGTGCACCTCTTGAACACCCTCTAGGTTACCGACTCATAACTGATCCCCGCGCGGGGCGGGGGGCGGTCGCGAATTCAAGGTCATGGGAGGTGTTCCTCGCGCTCCGAGGCGAAGATGGCCAGGTCGAATGTCTCTGTCGGGTGCCGCTGAGCGATCCGCAGGAGGCGGCGGTGATGCCTATGCGGCTCATGCTGCTCGGCGAGGACGCGGAGGCCCGCGTCGTCCGCATCGCGCGGCGGAGGACCTGAGTACGCCTACCGCCGGGGAGAACCTCTGCTCCGCGATCCATCCGCGTTGCTGAGCAGTCGCCAGGTGCTGGAGCCGGGCAGGGCACCATGAGCCAGGATGACGAGGTCACGCGCGTAAAGGCGCGGATCAAGGCGCTGGCGGAGCGGACGGTGGAGCGGGGCTACACCGAAGCGGAGGCCATGCCGCAGCCGAGATGGTGGTCCGGCTGCTCGAGCGCTACGCGCTGACCATGGACGAGATCGACGTGTGGCAGGCGTGGTGCGTCGAGGCGAGGGTGCCCGCCGGCGGCTTGCGGCACTCCCGATCGACACCTGCGTGCCGGCCATCGCGCGCTTCTGCGACTGCAAGGTGTGGCTGGCGCGGGAGCCCGCACCGCCGAACTACGTCTTCTTCGGCTTCGAGACCGACGCCGCGTTGAGCTCCTACCTGTTCGCGGTGATCGACCGGACGATCCGGTCGGAGCTCGAGGGCTTCCGGATGCAGCGGCCGGAGCCCGCAGGCACGCGGTTGCGACAGGAGAGCAGCAACTTCCAAATCGGCATGGCAGCCCGCGTCGCCGAGCGCCTGACGGGGATACATGCCGAGCGCGAGGCGAGCGTCGCGGCGCAGCGACCGACCGGCGCTCGTCCTCCTTCGCCATCAGGTGGTCGGAGACGCCTTCCGCGTGAGCGCCCCCAAGCTGCGGACGATTTCGGGCCTGACCTTTCGTCGGGATCAAGCTTCCCGGGCTGGCGGGGACTCAGGCGAGCGGGTCAACCTAGACAGACCCGTCACGCGTGGCGGGTATGCGCAGCTCGAGGGATGAGCGGGCGCGACGGTCAATGGTCTCGGCTCTACGCCTGGGAGGACGTCGTGGTCGCGCCGCGCGGCCGGAGCCTCATCCCGTTCGCCCGGGCGCAAGGCATGGTCGACGCGATCTGGAGCGAGAAGCGGCTGCTCTACCCGCCCAAAGTCGAACGGCTTACGAAGCAGGCGACAGCGCGGCAGGCGGACGCGACCCGTCTCTCCCTCCGCCTGCCCGAGCAGAGCAGGTCCCCTCCTGGATCCTGCTGCACGAGCTGGCGCATGCGATGACGAGCACGCATGACGGCGTGAGCGACGGACGCGGGCCGCTCTTCGTGGGCGTCTATGTCGACCTGCTGGTCCGCTACCTGCGGCTCGATCGGACGGTGCTCCGGAGTCGCTCGAGGGGGCGGGGATCACCATCAACCCGGCCGCCCGCTACAGCTTCCTCAACGATGCGACTGACCCCGTGAGCCACGACTGAGCTTGCGTCCGTCGTGCTCGGTGGGTGCCCACCCGAGGTCCGCCTGCGCGTGTTCCAACACGCTCGGCCTGTTCTGCACTGCGCATGGCCGCCGTTGGCCGATACGCAGCGCATGACGAAGTCGGCTACTCGTCGGATGATTTCGCCTCGGGCTCTTGTGCCTGCGCGGCTGCGGCGATCTCTGCTTTCGTCCGCCGCGTGCGCTTGGCCGGCGTGCTGCTGGCTTTCTTCCGAGTTGTTTTCGCCTCAGCTGCCGGCGGAGCTACTGCCGACTGGGTCGGCTGCTGTGCTTCCTTGATCGCCTTCTTCAATTCGATGTTCTGGGCCTTCGCACGAGCGAGGCCGCGCTCGAGCTTGATGACCTCTGCTTCGAGCTCCGCCTTGTTCATGCGGACCGGAGCAGGTGTCGCCGACGCGCGAGACATCGCAGGCTTCTTCGGCGCTGCAGCGCTCTTCGACTTCGGACCGGAGGCGACGCGATTTTTAGAGCCGGCTGGTCGGCCGATCTTCTTCTTGGGTTCCGCTGCGGGTGCGGAACGTCGAGTGGTCGCTGGCTTCGTCGCGCGGGCTATGGCTTTCCTTGAATCTACGATCATAGAGGGACGTGCGAAATGCGCCGCGCTGAACAAGCCTTTAATTGCACACCTCATCACAAGGGGCCAACAACTGAGCCGATGGTCTCACCGACGTAAAAAATACGGGCATACTTTGAGGCCTCTACCAACCCATTCCCACAGGCGTGACTCCCTTCCGGTCGAGATTCTGAAAGCCAATTAAACGCTCGGCTAGCCAATGTGCGTCCACCGTGATGGTGCCGAACAGGGTCTGGATCGTCCGGGTTCGGCCGTCGCGACAGCGTCGAAGCTTCATGCAGTCGTGACAGACCCTCGCACAGGTGGTGAACTCTTCCATCTGGCTGTGCAGGACCAACCGAGCAAGTTCGCCGAGGAGCTCCTTCTCATCCGCCGGGTGAGGCCGACCTCGTCCGCCGTGGGCCCGACCATTCGTCGCTCGATCCTGCCGAGCTCGATGGTCGCGACCTCTCCGCAGCCGCTCTTCGCCTCGAGCTTCACCACCCACACTGCATGTTTGCCTCCCGGAGCATCAGACACGGCGATCATCTCGACGCGGCGGCTGTCAGACCAGGATTTTCACTCCGAGCGGAGCGGGCGGTCTTGGCCAGCCACAGCGAGCGGTAAGCCGCCGAACAGGCAGATCACGCTGACCGCGGCGGCGGCGCTCGCGGTGCGCAGCACCACCTCGATGCGATAGGTCTCGATCAGGTGGCGATAGGTGTTCAGCGACCGGCGCCAGCTTATGTGCAGGCCACGCTGAGGTATCAATGACAAGCCGAGGCCACCACCAGCGGCGGCAGCATTGCCGCGACCAGTCAGGCCACAGCGAATAGCCAGGTCTGCCCGGCGGACGAGCCGAGCCGGCGCGACCGCCGCCAGGGTAGTGAGGCGGCCGTTCGCCGGACGAGGACTAGCCGACGCCCTCGAGTTCGGCGGTGATGTCGCGAAAGCCACCGGCGATAAGCCCCTGCACGTAGTCGGAGGTGACGATCGGGGTGTAGCGCGGCGGGTTGTCGGGCGCGACGCAACTCGGCAGCACGTCGATCACCGAATCCGGGTTGGCGCCGATGAAGAACGGCAGCGAGTAGCGCGCGCGGCCGGAGCGGTTGATTACCCGATGCGGCGTCGACCTGAACAAATCGTTGGTCCAGCGCGCCATCAGGTCGCCAATGTTGACGACGAAGCTGCCGGCGAGCGGTGGCGCGTCGATCCACTCGCCCCCGCGATTACACACCTGCAGCGCCTGCACCTCGGGATCCTGGCGCAGGATGGTGAAGCACTCGTGGTCGGTGTGGGCGCCGTTGCCGATCTGGTTGTCGTCCAGGTTCGGCTGATGCGGGTAGTGCAGGATCCGGCCGAGCGAGAGCGGGCGATCGGTGATGGCGTCGAAATGCGTCTCCTCGAGGCCGAGTGCCAAGGCGAAGGCATGGAAGATCTGCCGGGTGAGGATACGGATGCGCACGGAATAGGCGCTCAGCGCCTCGCGAAAGCCGGGCAATTCAGCGGGCCAGCGATTGCTCGGGGCACGGAAGTCGGGAAGCACCGTCATCTCAGGCGTGCTGCTGGCTTCGGTGACGAAATCATAAGCTTCGTGCAGGTCGCCACGCGTCGGATCCTTACCTTCCTCGTACATCGAGACGTAGCCGATCAGATGCTCCACGTCCTTGGCGCGCAGCTTCAGCTTGCTCTCGATCGGCAGCGCGAAGAACCGTTTCGCCTGGACAAACAACTCGTCGATCGTAGCGTCGTCGATGCCATGATTGACGATGTAGAAAAAGCCGGACCGGATGCAGGCCTGGCGGATCTCGGCGGCGACGCGTGCCTTTTCGACCACTTTGCCGTTCGCCATGGCGGCGAAATCAATCACCGGGATGGTGTCGAAGGCGCCGCGCTGGCCATCTTTGGAAGTTGTTGTGCTGCTGCTCACGGTAGAGTTCCTTGTGGTCGGAGAGTGGGTGAATGTCTCGGCGGGCGGGGCAGGCATCATCGGCGCACGTTGCGAAGAAACGTCTGCGTGCGTTCTCGCTGTGGCCGGGTGAACAGACGCTCGGGAACATCGTCCTCGACGATGAGCCCAGCGTCCATGAAGATCGCCCGGTCAGCGACCTCGCGGGCGAAGCCCATCTCATGGGTGACGATCAGCATCGTCAAACCCTCTTCCGAGAGCGAGCGCATGACGTTCAGCACTTCCTGGACCATTTCGGGATCGAGTGCCGACGTCGCCTCGTCGAACAGCATCAGTTTCGGCTGCATGACGAGCGCGCGCGCGATTGCCACGCGCTGCTGCTGGCCGCCGGAAAGCTGCGCCGGATGGGCATCGGCCTTATGTGCCATGTTGACGCGCTCCAGCATCGCCAGCGCAGCCTCGCGTGCCTGGGCGCGCGGCATCCGCTTGACGATCAGAAGGCCCTCCATGACGTTGGCCAGAGCGGTTCGGTGCGAGAACAGATTGAAGCGCTGGAACACCATGCCGACGGTCGCGCGCATGGTGTTCAGGTCGCGCTCGCGTTCGCGCCGGCTGTCGGCGACATGCGCCTCGGTGGGCTTGCCGTCGATCTCGACCACTCCGGCGGTCGGCTTCTCGAGATGGTTGATGCAGCGGAGCAGGGTGGATTTTCCGGAGCCGCTCGGGCCGATGATCGCGACGGTGCTGCCGCGCGCGACATCCAGGTCGATACCGCACAGCACGGGATGGGTCTTGAACGTCTTGAGCAGGCCGCGCAGGCGCAGCACCGGATGACCTGGCGCGCTGGCTGTGATGGCGGCGATGGCGGGCTGCGGCATCACGGCAGACCTTCGGCGCGACGCAGGGTACGCTCGAGCCAGCCGCTGCCCTGCGAGATCGCGGTGTTCAAGACCAGGTAGACGAGGCCGACCGCGAGGTACGCCTCGATCGGACGGAAGGTGACCGACACGACTTGTTGGGCGACGCGGGTGAGCTCGGTGATCGAGATCGTCGACAGCAGGGAGGTGCCCTTGACCAGGCTGGTGAACTCGCCGGCCGCGGCGGGCACAGCGAGCCGCATTGCCTGCGGCAGCACGACGCGCCGGAAGGTCTGGTTGCGGCTCATGCCGATCGAGCGGCCGGCTTCGATCTGGCCGGCATCGACGCCGGCGATGCCGGCGCGGAAGATCTCGGCTAGGTAGCCGGCGCTGTTCAGGCCGATCGCGATGATTCCGGCGAGCGGTGCGGCGATGTAGATGCCGACCGCCGGCAGGCCGAAATAGATGAAGAAAATCTGCACCAGCGCTGGGGTGCCGCGTATCAGGTCGACATAGCCGTGGGCGATCCAACGCACCGGCGCCGCGGCGGAACGGCGCGCCAAGGCGACGATCAGCCCAACGATGCAGGCGAGGCAGAGCGAGGCGGACGCATAGAGGATCGTCGCCCGGATGCCCCTGAGGAACTCCGGGATGTAGGGGATCAGCGGGGTGAAGTTGATGCCCATCATTGAGTGTCCGGCACCGGCAGCGAGGCGGCGCCGAACCACTTCAGGTAGAGCGCGGCGAGCTGGCCGGACGATTGCAGGCCGCTCAGGAAGTGGTTCACGGCGTCGATCAGCTCGGGCTCGCCCTTGCGAGCGGCGACCGCCATGAAGAGATCAGGCGGCAGCGAGAGGACGATGCGGTAGAGGCCGGGGCGCTGGCGTATCAACTGGGAGAAGCTGCTGCGCGACGTCATCACGACATCGACGTTATGATTGGCGAGGTCGAGATAGGCGGCGTCCATGTGATCGTAGAGGCGGATGTCGAGCCCGAGACCGTTGTCGTCGGACATCTTCTTCGCCTGCTCCTCGACCGAGGAGTTGAGCTGCGAGCCTAGGACCATTCCCTTCAGGTCGGCGGCCTTGATCTCGCGGCTGTCGTTGGCGCGGGCGATCAGCACCGGCTGGTCGACCGCGTACACCCTGGAGAATAGCACCGCCTTCTTGCGCGTGGGGGTGATCGGCATCGCCGACCAGATCAGGTCGAACTTGTCGGCGTAAAGCGACGCGATGACACCTGCCCAGGCGGTGTCGATCACCGACAACTTGACACCGATCGATCCCGCGAACAGCTGTGCCAGTTCGATGTCGAAACCGTTGATCTTGCCGTGATCGTCGAATTCGTAGGGCGGCGAGGCGGCCTCGACACCATCCGCCAGCACGCCGGCGGCGCGGATGCGCGAGAGGGCGGATGGCGGCGTCTGTGCGGCGACGACGCCGGGCCGCAGAGCGATCAACCAGGCCACGGCAAGCATCGCCGCCGCGCCACGGCGCCATGCCAGCCAACCGTTCATCCGTGTTCTCATCGCGTCATGCATCCGAATACCCTGGGCAAAATCGGGGCCAGGCCGGGGGTGCCGGGAGGTCAAGTGCCGACCACCTGCACGAGCGGAGCCTCCGGACTGACCGCCTCCTTGAGCGTCAGCGGCTGATCCCCCAAATCTCTCTGGTCGCGAGCCGCTGCATCATGCTCTCGTGAAAGGCTTGGCGTTCCGCCGGATCGATCATGCCGGCGGCCTCGTCGAGGCCCAGGCCGGTAGCGACGGGCGGCGCGATGCCGGCCTGCGGCATCGCTGCGTAGCGCGCCGTCACCCCTGCTTCTTGGTTATAGCTGGACTGGTGCTCGGCACCGTCAAGCGTCTTCATCACCATCGCGCCCGGGCAGCCGTCGCTGCGACCTCTGCCGGCGCGACGTCGAGATCGATGCCGTCACTGGCGAGCACCGCGCCGCACCGCTTGGTGATCCCGCGCCGTTCCAGGGTCGCGCTTACGGTGCCGGTGGCCCCATGGTCGGCGTTGAGTCCAGAGTTGGGGCCCGAGTCAGCTTCCGGCACTGGCGTCTGCGGCGGTCGGGGTGATGGTCAGGCTGTGGCTGGCGAGCCGGGCGCGCATGCGGTCGATCTCGTCGCGTAGGGCGGACGGAACCGCGCCGCGGGTTCCTGCGACGATTTCCTGAGCCAGGGCCTGGTTCGGTCCCATCGCGGCGAGCAGCAGCGGCGCCGTTCCGGCCACCAACCACCGCCCGCACCGGCGGTATTCGGCTGCCAAAAGGGTAGTCACGTGGCACCCCCGATCGAGCGGCACCCAGCACGCTTATGCCGGTTTGACAGTGCGGCTGCCGATCGCGGGCCGGCAAGCAGCGAAAAGCGTCAGCACCGTCCGCCTTTTTGCACCACTGACGGCGCTGCGTCTGGTCCGGCGTCCCGCTCCGCTGCCGGTCCATCAGGCGTCGGCCCAGCCCGCCAGATCGGTCTTCAAGCGTTCGAGGAAGACCGCGGCGCCGTCAGCCATCTGCCCGTTGCGCTCGATGCCGACGACCAGGCGCTCGCGCAGGATCAGCAGCGTCTCGACACCTCGGCCATGTGCCTGCCGGGATGCCAATCGCATCGAACCGTGTTGCAAGGCCCTAATCACGCATCCAGGCCGCCGCCTACGCGTCCGGCGAGGTGGGCGCCGCCGATCAGCCCGGTCCGCGTCGCCTCCGTCATCGCAGCGAACCCGTCCAATTTCCAAGCCACCAAGTCGAAAGGTAGCACGCTCCGGAGACAAGCAGGCCCACGAACCATGCCACGTCGATGCCCCCGAGGGCGGCGGCAAGCGGCCCGGTGAAGATCGGGCTGACCAGCATGAACGGCACGCTGGCGAGTAATCCGGTCGCGTAGGATAGAAGACCGCGTGCGTTCCACATCCCGTAGATGCCGGCCGGGTCGAACAGGTCCTCGATGCTGTAATTTCCCTTGTGCAGCAGAAAGTAGTCGAGGAGGTTCACAGCGGTCCAGGGCACCAGCAGGTAGAGCATGATCGTCAGCACGGCGTTCACCGCGGTTACGGCACTGCCCGGCAGCATCAGGGCGACTGCCGTGCTCACCACAGCGATCACCGCCGTCCAAAAGACGCGGCGACCGGGCGAGACCTTGGGGCGCCGGCGAAGGCTGCACTCGGCGGTCATTAAGGTCAGCGCGCCCGAATACGCACCCGTTCCCATCACCGCGGTGATCGTGACGACGCTGTCAATGACGAGCACGATGCCGAAGCCGGGCACCGTTCCCCGCCCCGCGTCGCGCAGGCCCACCAGCGCGTCGGTGGCACCAAGATGGCCGGCGATCCAGGCACCAAGTGCGATCAGCCAGATCGACGAGCCGGCAGCTCCCGCGAAAACGGCCGCAAACACGCTCGCCGTCCGAGTCCGCGCGGGAAGGTAGCGGGTGTAATCGGAAACCTGCGGCGCGAGGCTCAGATTGTAACTGGCCGACGCTGTGAGCTGGGCTGCGAAGCCTACCCGGGTCCAGCCGAGCGCCGCAGTGGGTGCATGCGGCGGTGCCGGGACGATACCGGCGATGGCGGCAAGCGTCAGCGCGCCCACGACGACGACGCCGACTGCGAAGGCCACGCGGAAGACACGGTGCAGCCAGTCGTGACCCCAGGCGGCGAGCACAAAGGAGGCAAGGCCGAGTGCGATTGCGACCGGCAGGCGCGGCCAGCCGAGCAGTGAAGCGAGCCCGTCGGCGACTAGCTTGGTCTGCACGACGTTGTAGCCCAGGAACGTCACCAGCGTGCCGACCAGCGGCACCAGGACCCCGCGGTAGCCGAACTGGGCGCGGCTCTGCACCATCTGCGGCAGGCCAAGGCGCGGCCCCTGGCTCGCATGCAGCGCCATGAAGATGGTCCCAAACAGGACCCCGAGCGTACCCGCGAGCGCGGTGTAGCCGATCCCGAGCCCCATCGACGGCCCAATGAAGCCGACCGCGATCGTAAAAAACTGAAAGTTGCTGAGAAACCAGAAGGGAAGCTGCAGCGTGACTTTGCCATGCCGCGCATCGTGGGACACCACGTCGATCGAATGACGCTCAATCCCCGCTGTTGTTTCGATTGCATCCACTCGTCAGAACTCCTTTGTCACTTCGGGGCCGATCGCTAGGCTGAAGCGTGTGCGCTTCCGTTACCGTAATGATGATCAGCTGCTGCATGATGATCTCGTTGACGAGCAAGTTGCGGCTTAGAGCGATGCGTTCCTCCAGCTACTTGAACTCGGGCAGGCCGCGGATCGCGAGTCGCGCGCAGATGCTGGAGCCCGCGATGGTGGTCGCCAACGAGCCGCTCTCCGCCCCGGACATCTCGTTGCAGAGCCCGTCCTGGACCTGATGGCGCGCCCGCCCCGGTTGGCCGCCCCGCCGAATGCGGGACGCTGCCGGCCGGCACTTTCCGCCGACACGCCTGCCCCCCGCGCGCCGCATCACTCCCGCCCGCGCGGTCTGACGCGCAGCGTCGCCGCGGCCGCGTGCGTTGGCAGCGGGCTCGCGCGTGTCGTGCTGGTTCGCCGAGGAGCTCCGATCATGAGGACGACCCTGATTTGCGACGTGTTGCTGCGCTCCTTCGCCCCCGGGGCGCACATCGCTGTCCAAGATGATGCCGACAGCGCGCTTCGCCTATGTGCGCACCATGCTGGGCGTACTTGAGACGCTCGAAGAGGGCTTAGCTGCGGTGCGGGACAACCTCCTCTTCGGTCCCCTCTCCAACCCAGGCCACGATCGAGGCGGGTCTGGAGGCCTGACTCCAGACCCGTATGGCTGACGGGGGGGGGCGGAGCAGAACCTGCTGTTGCTCAACACACCACTCAGAAAGACGTGGAGATCATCAGTCCGGCGGTCAACGGCCGCAGAAGGTATCCTTCCTCGACAAAGTTGATAGACGGACGCTGAATGATCTGCTTGTTGTTGGTCAGGTTCTTGGCGTACACTGTAAAAACCCAGCGCCCAACATCGAGTCCCATGTTGCCGTTCAGCACGCCGTAACGCGGCTGGTGGAAGGCCGGGTCCTGGTCGTTGAAGGCACCGTGCGAGGATCCTATGACATCGAAATCGGACCGGGCGAAAAAGCCGAGCTTGCGGCTCAGCTTGGCGGCGTAGTCGGCCGCAAAGGTGCCGGTCCACTTCGGCACGTTCAGCACGTCTTGGCCAGGCGCGGCGGCGAGGTCGTTTGGGCTTTGCGTGATGATAGCGCGGGTGATGCCGCCCACCGAGCTCAGCGTCAAACCAGGCGCCACCTTCGCCCGCACTTCGATTTCGGTGCCGTAGCTCTTCGCGGCGCCGAAATTCTGAGTGATCGAGGCGCCGCAGGTCGGCAGGTTGATGGTCTGCTGAATGTTCTGCCAGTCGATATAGTAGAGCCCGACATTGACGCTGAGCCTGTCGTGCAGCAACAATTCCTTGAGCCCAGTCTCGTAGCTCCAGAGCCGGTCGGGGCCGTACGTGGTCGGCGGCTTGCTGATGCCGACGGCGGCGAGGTCACCCTGGCAGGTGGTCCCCGATACCGGGCCCGTGGGACCGCCGAGGCGGAAGCCCTTGGCGATTGTCGCGTAGACGAGCGATTCCGGATCGAGGTCGTAGGCGAGCGAGAATTTCGGCGTCGCGGCGTAGTTCGACGTGGACGAGGTGAAGGGAAAGGCATTGCCGAAAGCGAGCACGCCACCGCTGCTGCGGAAGTAGTTCTGTGTCGCGTAGGAATAGCGGATCCCTGCCGTCACCTTCAGGCGCGGTAGGATCGCGTAGTCCGCCTGTGCGAAGCCGGCGTATTGCTTCTGAATGATGGACTGGTTGTCGGAATAGACGACGTCGTTCTGGTAGTTCGCGTAGGGCAGGTTGCCAAGGGCGGCGCCCCCAAATTGCGACTGCGTGATGGGGAAGCCGTAGATGTTGTCGAACGCCGACGAAATGCCCGACGCCGGCTCGATGTCGTCGCGCACCTGGCGCTGCCATTCGACATACACGCCGCTGATCCAGTTGAGGCTGCGCCCGAACAGCCGCGCATGCGCCGAGGCAGCCCGGAGCTCTTCGGACGCCTGGTAGGTGCGGTCGTCGCGGTGCACCTGCGAGGGCAGCGTGCCGATCTCCGAGTCCGCCTGCGCGGCCTCCGCCGGAAAGGCCGGATCGAGCAGGGCGTCGGCGATCACCTGGCTGTTGAACACCGTGCCATCGCTCTGGAACTGGAAGGTGCGCTGCAGGTAGCTGCTGACCGAGGTGACACTGAAATCGGGAAAGTATTTCCGCAGCGTCAGGCTGGGCACGAAGAAATAGTCGTGGCTCGGCTCGGTGACCGCCTTGTCCTCGTTGTAGGTGCCAAGCGCCGGGTAGAAGACCGGCGTGTCGCCGGTGCGGTCGGTCTGATAGAGGACCTGCGCCGTTACGTCGAGATCGTCGAGCGGCCGATATTTTAGCGTGCTGCGGACGAAATCCCAATGCTCGTCGTTGACGCCGGCCTTGGCGACGCTGCCGTCCGGGTTCAGCCGGTTGATGTAGCCGCTGTTGGAGCCGAAATCGCCCGCAATTCGCAGCGCGAGCTTGTCGGTGATGAGCGGGATGTTGACCGCGCCCTGCTCCTCCCAGTTGGCGCCGCCGTGCACGGTGCCAGAACCGTCGGTGGTCAGGTCGACGCCGAAGCTGTTGAACTTGGGCTGGTTGGTGATCAGGCGGATGGTGCCGCCCATCGAGCTCGCGCCGAACAGCGTGCCCTGTGGCCCGCGCAGCACCTCGACGCGGTCCATGTCGACGAAGCGCGGCAGTTCGGCGCCGACATAAAGGTTGCTCTGCGTGATCGAGGTGTCGTCTAGATAGAGCGCCACCGTTGCCGATCCAGCGGTCGAGCTGATACCGCGGATCACGAGGTTCTGCGTGTTCGGCCCGACGATGCCGCCAGAGACGGTGTTACCGGCGGCGAACGACAGGCCCGGCGTCTGCCGGGTGATGTCCTCGTAGCTCTGTATGTGTTCCTGCAGCAGCGTCTTGCCGGACAACACCGAGATGCTCTCGGGCACCTTGTTGATCAGCTGCGAGCGTTTTGCCGACGTCACCACCACCTGCTCCATCCCGCCGGGCGGAGGCGCTGGCGACGCGGTGTTGCCCGTGTCGGAGGTGGAGGAGCCGCCCGACTTTGCCCGCGCCGATGCGCTTTGGGCGAAGGCCGCGTGCGGATCCGGTAGGCCCAGCACCATGGCCGATCCGACCAGGAGCATCAGCGGAGTTCGGCGTCCGTGCGACGTCATGGCGAAATCCTTTCAGAGCCGCAGCACGCAAGCGTCGAAGACGAAGCTCGGCCAGCCGACCGGCGATCCTAGTAGTCGCGGCACCGTTCCCTACTAGCATCGATTTCCGCTTAGGGTGTGCGTGTTTCTGCAGCGCTGTGCCAAGTGAGGGCGCGTGCTTTCCGGACGCGCGCATTGCAGGATGGCGTCTGCGATCAAGCCTGATGGAAGATGCCGATGTTCACGCCGCACAATCCCGTCGACTGCCCGCCGGTGCCAGGCCCGCTGAGCTGGGGGATTTCGCTTGCAGCACCAGGCCGGCTCATCGTTGTGTCCGGCCAAGTCGGCGCCGATGCCGACGGGCGCATCGCGGACGGCTTCATCGCGCAGAGCCGGTTGACCTGGGCCAATGTCGGCCGCGTCCTGCGCGATGCAGGGATGTCGTCCGCCAATCTCCTCAGGACGGGCATCTTCGTGTCGCGGGAGGTGGTGATGACCGAAGCGCTGCGGGCCGAGTTCAACACCATCCGCACGGACTTCCTCGGCACGCACCGGCCGGCATCGACCATGATCTTCGTGCCCGCGCTGATGGATCCGGACTGGCTGGTCGAGATCGACGCGATCGCCGCGGACTAGAACATGCTACCGGTTATTATCGACTGCGACCCCGGCCACGACGACGCGGTCGCGATCCTGTATGCCGCGCGCCACACGCGGCTGCGTGCCGTCACGACGGTGTTCGGCAACGCGTCGGTCGAGGACACCACGCGCAACGCGCTGCGCATCTGCGAGCTCGGCAACATCGACGTGCCCGTCGCCCCAGGAAGCGGCAAGCCGTTGCTGGGCAAGTACGCGATCTCGGGCTTCCACGGCGGCGGCGGGCTCGACGGCGCGGCCGACCTGCCGGACCCGGCGCGCCAGCCGGTCGATCGCCACGCCGCGCAGGTGATCATCGAGACCGCGCGCGCCGAGCCGGGCCAGGTAGCGCTCGTGGCGACCGGACCGCTCACCAACGTGGCGCTGGCGCTCCGCCTCGAGCCGCGCCTCGTGCAGTGGCTGCGCTGCATCTCGATCATGGGGGGCAGCACCGACATCGGCAACGAGACGCCGCACGCCGAGACTAACATCTTCCGCGACCCGGAAGCGGCCGACATCGTGTTCCGCGCCGGCGTCGAGATCCGCATGGCCGGCCTGAACCTCACCCGCCAGACGCGGATCGACCGCGCCACCGCCGCGCGGCTGCGCGAGAGCGGCGGCCGCGTCGCGACCGTGGTCGCCGGCATGCTCGATTTCTATATCGGCCGCTACGAACGGCGGAACGGCATCGCCGCGGCACCGATGCACGACCCGACCGCTGTGCTGGCGCTGGTCCGTCCGGAGCTCGTCACCTACCAGAGACACGAGGTTGTGGTGCAGCGCGAGGGTCGGCTGCGCGGCATGACCGCGTTCGACCTGCGCGGCTTCCAAACGGAGGCGGCGGGCAGCACACCGGATGCCGCGACCATCGAGGTCGGTATGGAGACCGACGGTCTCGCCGCGGTCGCGCACGTCTTCGACACGCTCGCTGCCTATTGACGGAAAGGACCGGCGCCCCCGCGGCGGTCAGCCCGTCGGCACCGACTCGCGATTGTCGCCCTGAGCCAGCCGCTCGCGCATACCGTCGTAGTTCTGGCGGCGCTCGCCCTCGCTCAGCATGGCGGCGGCCTCATCAAGGCGCAGCCCGTGCGCCGCCGGCGGCGTGATCCCCGCGTCGCGCATCGCAGCGTAGCGCGCGGACAGTCCCTGCTTCTTGCGCATCTGGCTGCCTTGCGCGAGCTCGAGCCCGTCATAGGTCAGGTCCTCGGTCAGCACGATCGCCCCGGCGCGCACCGCGCCCTCGAGCAGCTCCACGCCGCGCTCGGTGCGGGCGATGAAGCCGTTGAACCCGATCTCGTCGGTGATCGGCTTGCCGCCCGGCCACACATCGGCGACTGACAGGTCGGCGAGGTCGCCAAGCGCGTCGGGGCAGATCTTGCAGCGGAATTGCAGCTGCCAGCGGCGCTCGTCGTTCCACATCTCGTTGTAGCTGAAACGATGTTCGGCGCCGTCATGCGTGGTGATCACCATCGCGCCGGGGCAGCCGTCGCCCCGGTAGCGCAGGCTCGCGACGTCCGCCTCGGCGCGGCCGATCCGGCGCACGTAGTCGACGGTTTTGCCGAACTCGGACACGCCGCCGCAATAGAAGTTCAAGGTATAGCGCAGGAGGCGGTCGACGCGCGGATCGATGCGCGCGTAGTTGCGGATCGCGGAGATGTCGCAGGCCTTGCCGATGAAGGCGAAGGGCTGGTCGCGGTCGAGGATCTCGCGGAAATCGACCAGCGGAGCGGCAGGACCGTAGCGTGAGCCGGACGCCTCGATCACCTGCGCCGCATCGAAGCTGAGATGGCGCACCGTGCGCAGCGGCTGCTCGCGCGAGCCCGCCACGTGCAGAATGAAGTCGACCTTCCGCTCCGCCAGCAGATGCAGGCCGAGCGCCGTGAGCGCACCGCCGGACGAGGCGTGGAAGCGCACGAACGCGTCGCCGGCATGGCCGATCGCCATCTGCCGGGTCGGCCCCCAGATCGGGTGGATCTCCGGCACGGAGGGCTCGGTGCCAGCCCGGTAGCCTTCCACTGTGACGCCGGGGCAGACGGCGTTGATCGTGCGCAGCACGGGTTCGTCAAGCGGCCGCAGCACGGCCGGCCGCTCGCCGCCCTCGCCCGACATGACGATGCGGATGGCGTCCGGCCCGGCGATGCTCTGGCAGAGGCCGCATCCCATGCAGAGCCCTTCGGCGACGATCGCCTCGACGGTGCGCAGCGGCGGCGGAGACATCTCTGTCGGATCGATCATGGCAGCGGGCCTATACGGTTGGCTCAGGAGGCAAGCGGGAGGGCGGTGCGGCGGCGGACCCTGATCCGCGAGACCAGCAGGGCCGCGAGCGTCAGGACATCGGGCGCGACGTCGGTGAGCTGGCTCGGCACCGATGCACCCTGCAGCCGCAATCCCGCGGCGTCGGTCAGGCGGAACAGGACGCAAGCGGCGGCGACCGGCACCGGACGCGCCCGTCCGAGCATCACCGCGGCCACCGCGATCCAGCCGCACCGGCGCTCATGTTCTCCGCGAAGAGCGTGACGTTGCCGAGTGCGACCTGCAGGCCGGCGAGCCCGCTCAACTTGCCCGAGACCAGTGTCACCAGCAGCATGGTGCGCCGCGCATTCACCCTCAGCGTCACCGCCGCGACGGGGTTCTCGCCGATGCCGCGCAGACGCAGGCCCCAGGGCGTGCGCGCAAGGAAGACCGCCACGAGCACCACCAGCAGCGGGCACAGGAACACGACCGCATTTTGGTGGCCGAGCGCCTCCCCCACCAGCGGCAGGTCGGCGATGCCCGGAAGGCGCAGACGCGCTAGGCCCGCCATCGACGGATCGCTATAGGTGCCGCCGCTGCCGAGCACGACGCGCAGCAGGAAGGAGGTGAGGCCGGAGGCAAGGAGATTGAGGCTGATGCCGATGATGATCGCGTCACCGAACGCGCCTGCCATCATCTGGCCTTCGAGTGCGATGTTGAACAGGCCGACCCGCTCGCACAGCGTGCCACCGCGGGCCGCGAGCAGCACTGGCGCGATACCTTGCACAGCCTGGTCGAAGAAGGCCGCGTCCAGGAAGCCGCCGGTCACGCGGGCCTCGCTCGCAGCCGACCGTCTATCGACAGGAACAGGATGATCATCGCCGGAATGGCGGAAGCGATCTCATCGGCGCGGCGTAGTCGGCGCCCACCGGAATGCCGCCGCAGATTGCGGCTGCGGTGCGCAGGAGGTCCGATCCCGGCAGCGCGAGCGCGATAAGCGTCACTTGCCAAGCCACCCTTCGCCACTTGCCCGTCGCCGCCCAGATTCATCATGCCGCCGCGGAACGGGAATGCCGCCGCAAGCGCCCATGCCCACCAGCGGCGCCGCGCGGCTCACCGTTTCGGCCACCTGCGGCCCGTCGAAAGCACCGGCGAGGAGCGCGCTGCCCGCCACGAAGGGCGGCGGCGGCGATCAGGCCGCTGGCGAGGAACCCGGCCGCCACCGCCAGCAGGGTCGGCGCCAGCGCCCGCGCGCGGAGCGCGAGGCTGAACCTCCTGCCCGGGGCTGCGATGACGGCGTTCATGCGGCAACGGCGCGCGGGCTTGCCTGTGCGCCCGCCATCAGCAGCTCCCATCCCAGCCTCGTCGACCTCCGACGCTGCGAGCTCGGCGTCGACGATCGCAGCGAGGATGCGATCGGCGTCCTCGCCCAGCATCGTCGCGGCCTGGCTCTCGGCGCGCACCGGGTCGGAAAAGGGCTGGTCGCCGCGGGGATGCGACGGCGATGACCGCGCGCGCCAGGCGCGTCCCTTGCGCGAAGCTGTCGCTGTAGCGGTGCATGTAGGGGATGTCGGAGGAGGCGATCGTGCCGACCTTTCCCGTGGCCGAAGACAGCGCCGCCTCGTAGCCGGCCAGGTAGTTGGCCTCCTGTTCTTTGAACACCACCCAATAGACGTTGGGGGCCGGCTCGGTCGCGCACTCGTCGACCATCAGGAAGCGGATTCCTGGGTTGTCTTCAGCGTCGGGCAGGATGCGAACTCCAAGCCGGTGACGACAACGATCTTGGCGCCGCCGCGGATCGCGGCGCGGATGTCCTCGGCGCGGGTCTCCGGGTCGGTGCTCTCGAACACCCGGGTTGACATGCGCAGCGCGCGTCCCGCCTGCTCAGCGCCGGCGCGCACCATCTCAAGGTCTACGTCGACGAAGAACGGCAGCGGCGAGACGAAGAACAGCTTGCCGGCGGGTGCGGCGTGGCGGGCAGCAGCGCCGCTGCGGCGACACTCGGCGCGAGACCAGGCGGCCGGCCTTCCTCACGAGACGGGGGGCGGGACGCACGCGGCCACACCCTGGCGCTCGAGTTCGACCGCGACGCGGAGCGCACGCGCCTCGCCCCAGGCGGGCGCAATCAGCTGCACGCCGATCGGCAACGCACCTCTTACTCGCACCGGGACGGTGACCACGGGCAGTCCGATGAAACTGATCGGCTGCGTGTAGACGCCGAGGTTGGGCCGCAGCGGCACGTCGTGCTCGCCCAGGCGCAGGGTCGCCTGCCCCAGCAGTGGTGCCACGCAAGGTGTGGCGGGCGCCAGCAGCAGCTCGTGGTGCGCGAAGACCGCGCGCAGCTGGTCGCGGAACCAGGCGCGCACCCGCTCCACCTGGTGCAGCACGCTCGCCGGCAGCATCGCGCCGGCCAGCAGGCGTGCCCGCGTCGCAACGTCGAATGCGTCCGGGCGCCGGCGCAGTTCGCGCAAGTGCAGCGCGGCGGCGCTGGCCGCGGTGAGGCAGAAGGCCGCGGCGCGCGCCTCGCCGACGCCGTCCAGCACCAGCGTCCCCGTCGCGCCGAGTGCCGAGGCGACGCGGTCGGTCGCCTCGATCGCTTCGGCCGACGCCGTGTCGCGGAACCAGCCGCCCAGCAGGCCGACGCGCATCGAAGGCAGCTTCTGGTCGGGCGCGGACAGCGCCGGCTCGAAGCCGGGCGGCCGGCAGGCCGGGTCGGCCACGTCCGCGCCCTGCAGCACGTCGTAGATGGCGGCGAGATCGCGCGCCGAGCGGGCGAACGGCCCCACATGGTCGAGCGCATCCACGAACGGGTAGACGCCGGCGCGTGACAGCCGACCCAGCGTCGGCTTGAGCCCGAAGATGCCGCACAACGAGGCCGGCACGCGGATCGAGCCGTTGGTGTCCGTGCCGAGGCTGACTGGAACCAGTCCGCTGGCGACGCTCGCCGCCGACCCGCCGGACGAGCCGCCCGCCGAGCGGCGGAGGTCGTGCGGGTTGCGGGTCGGGCCGTGATGCTCGTTCTCGGTGGTGAAGCCGTAGGCGAACTCGTCCATGTTGGTGGCGCCGAGCAGCACCGCGCCCGCCTGGCGCAGCCGCGCCACCGCCGTCGCGTCGTCTGCGGCCGGGGGCGCATCGCGCAGTATCCTCGAGCCAGCGACGGTGGTGACGCCGGCGATGTCGAACAGGTTCTTCGCCGCGAACGGCACGCCGGCGAGCGGGCCGGGGTCGATGCCATGCGCGATCGCCCGGTCGACCGAGGCGGCCGCTGCCCGCGCCTCGGCAGCCAGCACGGTGGTGAAACTGTTCAGCGCCGGGTCGCGCGCCTCGATGCGCGCGAGCGCGGTCTCGGTGATCGATGCGGCGTCGATCCGTCGGGTGCGGACGGCGTGCGCGAGCGCGGTCGCCGCGCCGTCCAGCAACGCGTCGGCGGTGGCGCTCATGGTTCGAACGAGGCAGCGGGCCTCGTCCCCTCGTCGGGCAGCGTCAGCGCCAGTGCGAGCACCAGCCCGGCCTGGTCCAGCAGGCGCGCCAACGCGCCGTGGAACTCCGCATGGTCGGCGGCCGGCACCGCAAGACCGAGGCGAGCCGCCAGCCGCACTGCATCTTCGGCAGGATCGCTCATCCCTGTTCCCCTGCCCGACCATCCTGGGCGAGCACGACCGCGAGTGGAGCGCGGCGGAGCGCGCGCCAGCAAGCAGCGAAAAGCGGCAGCGGCGTCCGCTTTTCGGCACCGCTCGAAATGCGCTACGCGTCGTTGCGCTCGGTGAGATCGGCCTTTAGCCGCTCCAGGAACACCGCGGCGGCGCCGGGCAGCTGCCGGTTCTTCTTGACGCCTATCACCAGTCGTCCACGCAGGCCCGGATCCTTGAGCGGGATCGGCACCAGGTCCGGCTCGTCGTCGGGGTCGATGTTGAGCTGGAAGCACACGCCTTCGCCGCGCATCGCGATCGTCTTCAGCACTTCGATCGAGCTCGCGATGACCGCCGGACGCATCGAAAGCGAGGCGCTCTCCGCCACGGCATCCAGCAGGTGGCGGCCGCCCAGCGTGGTGTTGCCGTAGAGCACCGGGTAGGCGCCGCAATCGCTCAGCCGCAGCGACGTGGCGGCGGCGAGCGGGTGGTCGCGCGCGACGAACGCGTGCAGGCCTTTGACCCGCTCGGCGATCGCGAGGAAGCCATGATCGCCCGGCGGCGGGTTGAACGCGTAGCCGATGTCGACCTCTTCGCGGGCGACCGCCGAAACCACTTCCTGGCTGCCCATCACACGGTAGTCGAAGGTCACCTGCGGGTGCGTCCGCAGCGACTGAATGATCAGCTTGGCGACCACCTGCGCCATCGCCTCGATGACCGCTATGCGCACATGACCGCGGCGGAGCCCGCGCAGATCCTCGATCTGCCCGCACGTCGCCTCCAGGTCGCGCGCCGTGCGCCGCACATGGCCGAGCAGCATCTCGCCCGAGCTCGTCAGCCGCACGCCGCGTGGCAGGCGCTCGAACAGCCGGACGCCGAGATCGGCCTCCAGGTCGAGGATCTTCCGGTTCAGCGCCGAGGAGGCGACATTCAGCGCCGCCGCTGCCTTGCGCATGGAGCCGTGCTGCGCGACGGCCTCAAAATAGGCGAAGGAACGCGAACGGGATTGATAGCCCTGCCGAAGCGTCCTTTCCCGAAGCATCCGGCATCTCTCCTCCACGACAGATCCTGCGATGCAAAAAGAGGGCCGGTGCGCACGCTTTTGAGCGCTATGCGGGGCCAGCAACGCCAGTAGCGTCGGGCGCATTCCTGAAGGTGCGTTGTTGATGTTCTGCCAAGAGAACGAGCCCCGAGCCGGCCGGCCGGCGTCCTCGAATGCGCTGAGCGACGCAGGCGAGCACGCGCCGCGATGAGCGCCGCTGCCCGATCGCAGTGCCGGGTCGACCGCGTGGCGATGGATCATCCCGGCGACCTGTCCCGTCTGCGCCGGTTGCTCGACGACGGCCTCGTGGAGGCGGAGCGGATCGTCGCCATCTTCGGTAAGACTGAAGGCAATGGATGCGTCAATGACTTTACCCGTCCATACGCGGTCACCGTGCTGCAGGCACTGCTCTCGGCACGGCTCGGCTGCTCTCCAGATGCGGTCGTGGAACGGATCGCCATCATCATGTCCGGCGGCACTGAGGGCGGGCTCTCACCGCATTTCCTGATCTTCTCGGTGACGCCTGCCGAGCGCCCGACCGAAGCACAATCGGCTCTCGCCGTTGGCATCGCCTTTACCCGCGCCTTCGCGCCCGAGGAGATCGGCCGGCCGGCGCAGGTCGAGGAGACCGCGCAGGCGGTGCGCGCCGCGATGGCGCAGGCGCGCATCTCCGACGCCGCAGACGTCCACTACGTGCAGGTGAAATGCCCGCTGCTCACCAGCGTGCGGGTGGCAGAGGCAGCGGCCCGCGGTGCCACCGTGGTGACTGAGGACACCTACGCGTCGATGGGCTATTCGCGCGGCGCTTCCGCGCTCGGCGTCGCCTGCGCGCTGGGCGAGGTGGACGCAAGAACGCTCGACGCCGGCGCGATCGGCCACGACCTGTCGCTGTGGTCCGGGCGCGCCGGCACCTCGGCCGGCATCGAACTGATGCGCAACGAGATCGTCGTGCTGGGCAACAGCGCGGCATGGGGCGGCGACCTGCGCATCGCGCACGCGGTGATGCGCGATGCGATCGATCTGGGCGCCGTGCAGGCGGTCCTGCAGGCGCTCGACGTCCCCGCCGCTCGTCCGCTCAGCCCCGCGGATGCCGTCCGCGTGCGCGCGGTGCTGGCGAAGGCCGAGCCCTCGCGCAGCGGGCTGATCCGCGGCAGCCGGCACATCATGTGGGACGACAGCGACATCAACGCGACACGGCACGCGCGCGCCCTGGTGGGCGGCGTGATCGCGGGCCTGCTCGGCCGGACCGACCTGTTCGTCTCCGGCGGCGCCGAGCACCAGGGCCCGGATGGCGGCGGTCCGATCGCGATCATCGCGAGCGCGGGGCCGTGACTCCGCTGTCGCTCGGCATCGACGCGCTGCGCGAAGCCTACCGCGACGATAGCGTCACGCCGGTGGACGTGGTGCGCCAGGTGCTCGCTCGGATCGATGCCTGGCCCGACCCGGCGGTCTGGATCCATCGCTGTGACCCCGGGCCGCTCCTGCACCAGGCGGCAGTGCTCTCTGCAGACCCGGCGGCGCGGGCGCTGCCGCTCTACGGTGTCCCGTTCGCGATTAAGGACAACATCGACGCGGCGGGCTTGCCCACGACGGCGGGCTGCCCTGCCTTTTCCCGCGTCCCCGAGACGGACGCGACCTCCGTCGGGCGCCTGCGCGCGGCCGGCGCCATCCTGGTTGGCAAGACCAATCTCGACCAGTTCGCGACCGGCCTGGTCGGCACCCGCTCGCCCTACGGCGCGCCGCGCTCGGTTTTCGACCCGGCCTACGTGTCGGGCGGCTCCTCCTCCGGCTCGGCGGTGGCCGTCGCCGCCGGGCTCGTGTCCTTCGCGTTGGGCACCGACACCGCCGGCTCGGGGCGGGTGCCGGCAGCGTTCAACAACATTGTCGGGCTGAAGCCGAGCCGCGGCCTCATCAGCATCGCGGGCGTCGTCCCCGCCTGCCGCTCGCTCGATTGCATCAGCATCCTCGCGCGCACCGCCAACGATGCGCAGGCGGTGCTGCAAGTCGCCGTGGGCGAAGACCCGGCCGATCCTTACTCGCGGACAGCTGCACCCCGCGCGCTGCCGCGTGAGGGGCTGCGCTTCGGCATCCTGGCCGCCTCTGATCGCGACTTCGACGGCGACGGCGAGGCGGCTGCCCTCTACGAACAGGCAATCGGCAACCTGGCCGCACTCGGCTGCACGCCGGTCACGATCGACTTTGCGCCGTTCCGCGAGGCTGCGTCGCTTCTCTACGACGGCCCGCGCGTCGCCGAGCGGTTGGCAGCCCTCGGACCGTTCCTCGCGACCAACGCACAGGATGTCGACCCGGTGGTGCGCGGCATCGTCGCGGGTGCAGCACGCTTCTCCGCCGTCGATGCCTATGAGGCCGAATACCGTTTGCGCACACTCGCGCGGCGGGCGGAGGCGCAATGGCGGCTGATGGACGTGCTGCTGCTACCAACGGCACCCACCATCTACACAGTGGCCGCGGTGCAGCGCCAGCCGGTGTGGCTTAACAGCCGTTTGGGGCTCTACACCAACTTCGTCAACCTGCTCGACTGCGCGGCGATTGCAGTGCCCGCCGGCTTCCGCAGCGACGGGCTGCCGTTCGGAGTGACGCTGGTGGCACCGGCACACACCGATGCCGCCCTGGCGCGCCTCGGCGGCGCGCTGCACGCGGCGGCCGCGTGCGGCTCCGGCGTCGATCGCGGCGCATCGGTCGAGGCAAAGCCGGCGAGCGCCGAAACGTCGCGCGCGCAAACGGCGGAGATCGTGCTCGCTGTCGCCGGCGCGCATTTGAGCGGGATGGCGCTCAACCACGAGCTGACTGCCCTCGGCGCTACGCTGGTTGGACTCGCCCGCACCGCAGCCGACTACCGGCTGCTGGCGCTCGACACCACGCCGCCGAAGCCGGGCCTGGTGCGCACGCCCGGTCATGGCGGGCCCGGCATCGAGGTCGAGCTGTGGCGCCTGTCGGAGGCGGCGTTCGGCCGCTTCGTCGCCGCCCTCCCGCAGCTAATGGGGATCGGCCGCATCGCGCTGTCGGATGGCTCAACGGTCCCTGGGTTCATGTGCGAGGCAATTGCGACCGTCGGTGCGACCGACATCACCTCACACGGCGGTGGCGTGGCTACGTGGCTTGGAGGGATGCGCCGTGAGGAGCGATGTCGGGGGAAGCGGGCGAGCTCCTAAGCTGCAACGGCTTGCGTTACCTTATCAGAGAAGATCCGGCGCATGATCATCAACGACCCGGCGACGGTTGCCGAAGTGACAGCGGCGTTCGAGGCCTACGAACGTGCGTTGATGGTAAATGACCTGCCAATGCTTGACGCGTTCTCCTGGAACTCGGCGCATGTCGTAAGGTACGGCACGCGCGAGAACCTTTACGGTGCAGAGGAGATCGCGGCGTTCCGCCGCGCACGCGTCGGCGGCGCGCCTGCGCGCGATATGACGCGGGTGGCAATCTGCACGTTTGACCAGAATTTTGGGACCACCTGCATCGAGTATGTCTCCGCGACAGGCGGCTACGTCGGACGGCAGATGCAATCGTGGGCGCTACTGCCCGAGGGATGGCGCATCGTGGCGGCTCATGTCTCGAACATGACAGATAGTCTCTGACGCGCCCCTCCTGCGTAACCACGGCTCCGCGCGTCCGCGGCTAGGCGTCATATCCCGTATTATGCCAAGCAACGTTACGCACCCTCCGGGCGAGCTCGCATCCTGTTTGCTGTATGACCTTCGCCACCACCAACAGCGGCCTTGCTCCCTTTAGTCACCTTCCGAGTAGTCAGGCCGCGGCGTCCGATTCGTTCCTCAGGATCGGCCTAACTCATCGATGAGCCGAACTCCACGACCGCCATCATTATCCTCGAAATAAATGCGTGCACATCAAAGGACGCTGCGCTGGCAACTAGAGGCGATACCTTGACGCGGCCGTTATTGTAATTGCCCCTAAGCAGAAAGTATTTCCCGACTGCGAAAGAATGACAAGCCGGCTGGCATCGATTGGCACACGTCCCAAACTGGGCGTGACGCGCGAGCCATCCACAGAGACACAGCTTGTCGATTACGTCAGCCATCAGACATCGCTAGATCTAATTAACTTGCGGTTGTAAACTAGGCCTATCCAACAGGCGCGCTACGTAGACCATGCTTTCCATCAAGCATCCGTCGATCCTTTTAGCCCTGCGCCGGTGTCGGTATGGCCTTATGCCGGTCTTTGTCGGCTCGGAGGGCATCGGAGTCCTTGTGCTTAAGGTTTCTAAAGAGGCCATCCTAGCGGCTCGGCTGAAGAACGAGGTGAAAGTCTACCTTCTCCCGTCGGAAGAGGCGGTAGCCAGTCACCTGGGTGTGGTGACCGCGTTCTTCGATGAAATCGACGAACCACCGACGATTACCACACCACTATGCAGCGGGGACGGTCTCCTACCGGACCTCGTTTCGATCCTAAGCGAGCCCGAGTTCGACCTCTACTTCTTCGACGAACAGGATCGGGAATGGATTGGCGTAAGAGCCATCAATCCGGACGTGGAGCGGTGTCAAAACGAGTTTGCAACCGCGACCTTCACGCCGTTCAACATAGCCACTTATCCCGCGCTGGCGAGTCGCCTGGATGACCGTTTTGCTGACCGCGGCGGGACCGATGATCGTTCGGCGTTCACCTTAATTCTAGGCGCGCGGCTTTACCCACGAGATTTCATGATGTTCGACTTTCGGCTGGAGGCGTATCAGTTTCGCGAAGCTAAATCGCGACCAGCTGTAGTTCAGTTGATCCGTGAAAAGCCTGGATTGCCTCATGAGCGAGACATTGCTGTAATGTTTAGCCGGGCCTTCGCCGCGGGGAGCATCTATCTTAATCCGACCCGCACTGACACGGGCAAGGGACTCACCGACGTCATGGTTGTCACCGACCGAGTGATTCTATTCGTCGAGGCCAAGGACAGCCCAAACACTTCCACCTCGTTCGAGCGAACACTACGTCGAAAACGACAGTCAGTGCAGAATCACATCGAGAAAGCCACAAAGCAACTCCGGGCGGGCTTAGATATGCGAAGCGTGAAGGTGCTTTGACGGTCCAAACGGCGGACGGTCCAACGATGGTGCCGGTAAACAAGCGGCAGCTGCTAGGGCTGGTGGTCGTGACAGAGATGTTTGATGACGACCAATCAGCCAACAGCAGGCCTGTCCTCGACCTCGTTCATGTGTTGAAATTGCCCGTCATGCTGATTGACTACGCTGGCCTGCATATGATCTCGCTGAATCTGCGGACTCCGGAAGCTTTCATTGAAGCGGTGCATAGACTGTTCGATACCGCGATTGAATGTGGCCGTTTTCCGAGGTCTACGTGGAGTGGGCCTCCCCTGACCGGCGAAGTCACCGGTGAATGATGCTGTGTAGCAGCCGCGGGAAGCGGCTCGTCCCCCTTCTGCACTCATCGTCTTCGGACCGGGCCGGCTGCTCCCGGCCTCCCCGGTATTAGGTAGCACCCGCCACCACACCCCAGAAGCTTGAATCGGTCGAGCCCTCTATCCTCTAGGGTCGGGACCCATAAAGTCCTTGGAGCGACGCGAGGCGGTGTGATTCACG
>CAXTVZ010000019.1:19640-25355 GCA_964247685.1 uncultured Acetobacteraceae bacterium | reverse complement strand
AGGGTTCCAAGGGACGACTGTCCCTTGGCGGGTCCAGGGCAGAGCCCTGGCCTTCTTCACACTCCATCGCATCTCAGCGCTGAAGCATCTCCGCGATCCTGTTCCCCAGATCCGCCATTGCGAAAGGCTTCGTGATCACCTCCATGCCAGGTTCCAGAAGACCGTTTCCGACAGCGGCATTTTCGGCAAAGCCGGTGACGAAGAGCACCTTCAGATCGGCCTGGATTTGTCGTGCCGCGTCGGCCACCTGGCGGCCGTTCATGCCGCCCGGCAGGCCGACATCGGTGATCAGCAGGTCAACCGACGCTCGCGACTGGAGGATCCTGAGACCGGACGGACCGTCCTCCGCTTCGAGAACATGGTAGCCGGCTTCGACGAGAACCTCGACGATCAGCATTCGCACGATTGGCTCGTCATCGATCACGACCACCGTGCGTCCGTTTCCGTCATCGGGGATGGCTGCCTCCTGTTCGTCGTCCTCGCCGATCTCGCCGACATGGCGGGGCAGGTACAGGCACATCGTCGTGCCATGACCCTCCTCGGTGTACACCCGGATCTGACCGCCGGACTGGCGCACGAAACCGTGGATCATCGACAGGCCGAGCCCGGTGCCCTGGCCGATCGGCTTGGTGGTGAAGAACGGGTCGAAGATCCGCTCGACGATGTCCTTCGGTATGCCGGTGCCGGTGTCGGTCACGCAGATCGACAGATACTGTCCCGGGGGCAGGTCGCGCGCGTGCGCCCAGCGGTCGTCGAGCCATTTGTTCGCGGTCTCGATGGTGAGGCGACCGCCCTCCGGCATGGCGTCGCGCGCGTTGATCGCGAGGTTCAGGAGTGCGCTCTCCAGCTGGGGAGCATCGACCTTCGCGGTCCACAGCCCGCCGGCGCCCACCACCTCCACCCGGACCTGCGGCCCCACCGTGCGGCGGATCAGATCCTCCATGCCGAACACCATCCGGTTGACGTCGATCGGCTTGGGATCGAGCGTCTGGCGGCGCGAGAAGGCGAGCAGCCGCTGCGTGAGCGAAGCGGCGCGCTGCGCGGAAGTCTGCGCACCGTTGATGAACCGGTCGAGACCCGTGAGCCGGCCGGTGGCGAGCCGGCGCTCGATGATCTCCAGGCTGCCGCTGATCCCCGCGAGCAGGTTGTTGAAGTCGTGCGCGATGCCGCCGGTGAGCTGGCCCACCGCTTCCATCTTCTGCGCCTGGCGCAGCGCCTCGTGCGCCTGGTCGAGCTGGGCGGTGCGCTCGGCGACCCGCTGCTCCAGCGTCTCGCGCGCGGTCTGCACCTCGGCGAACAACTGCGCATTGTCGATCGCGATCGAGGCCTGGGCAGCCAGGCCCACCATCAGCTGCTCGTGCGTTGGGGTGAAGCGGCATGGCTCGGGGTGGCCGAACAGCAGGCCGCCGAGCACGCGTCCCGAGCGCGCAACCACCGGCACCGCCAGGTAGCTCCGCACCGGCAGGTGCCCCCTCGGCATGCCGCGATGCGGCTCGTGCTGGCCGTAACGCGGGTCGGCCAGGATGTCGTCGGACCGGATCGCCCCTTCGTTGCGGAAGGTCGGGCCGAACACGGCGGTCGCGCGCGGCCGTCCGAGGCTCTCGAAATGCTCGCGCGCGGCGCCCGAGAGCGTGAACAGGTGCAGCCGCTCGCCGCTCTCGTCCATCTCGTTGTGGAAGTAGGCGCCGAAAGCGGCACCGGTGAGTTCGACGCCCGCATCGGTGATCATCTGGATCAGGGGCTCGAGGTCGAGCTGCCCCGCGAGCGCGGTGCCGATCGTGTTCAGCGTCGCGAGCACCTGCGTCTGCTCGCGCAGGCTGGTCTCCGCCTCGCGATGGGCGGTGACGTCGAGCACGAACTCGAACCCCGTGCCGTCCGGCAGGAGCTTCGCCGCGAACAGCCCCCACCAGCGCGAGCCGTCGCTACGGAGATATTCCCGCTCGTAAGGCCCGGTCTCGCCGTTGGCCTGGAGCTCCGCCATCGCGCGGTCCTGACGCGCCTGCCACTCCGGCGGCGTCAGCCCCCGCCAGGTGAGACGGCCGTGCTCGAGATCGCCGCGGTCGTAGCCGCTCATGCGCAGGAAGGCGTCGTTGGCATCAATGAGCAGGCCGTCGGTGGTGAACTGCATCGCACCCACGGTCTCGATCTCGAGCGCCGTTCGGAACCGGGCCTCGCTCTGGCGGACCGCCTCCTGGGCGCGGTGCGCCTCGGTGACATCGGTGCCTTCGCACAGCACGCCGATGATCGCGCCGTTCGGATCGCGCATCGTGTCATAGACGAAGGTGAAGAAGCGTTCCTGGACGCTGCCATCGGGCTGACGGAAGGTCGCGGGTGCGGCGATCCCCTCGACACGCTCGCCCGTGGTGAAGACCCGGTCGAGCATGGCGAAGAAGCCCTGGCCTTCGAGGTCGGGGAACGCCTCGCGGATTGTCCTGCCGACCCAGTCATGGCTGCCGAAGGCGCGGCGATGGGCGGCGTTGACGAACTCGACCTGGTGCGCGGGTCCGCGCATCGAGATGATGAAGCCGGGCGCCTGCTCGAACGCCTGGAACAGCCGCTCGCGTTCGGTGGCCGCCCGGCGGTCGGCCTCGACGCGCTCGGTGGTCTCGATGACGATCGCGATCACGCCCGCGGGCTCGCCGCGCTCGTCGAGCACCGGCGAGTAGTCGAGATTCATCCAGACCTGTTCCGGGCGCCCGTGCCGGAACAGGGTGAGCTCCTGGTTCTTGTAGGCGAGCGTCCCGCCCGCGAGCCCGATCCGCATCACGTGGTCGTTGAAGTCGGCGACTTCCGGCCAGCCCTCACGGACTTTGGCGCCGAGCAAGCCCGGGTGGCGGCTGCCGGCGAACGCCGAGTAGGCCTGGTTGTAGAGCATGACGCCGTCCTCGCCCCACAGCATCGCGATGGGAACGGGCGACAGCAGCACCAGGCCGAGCGCCGTGCGCAGGCTCTGGGGCCAGGTCTCGATCGGTCCGAGCGTGGTTCGTGACCAGTCGCGGTCCGCGATCAGGCGGCCGATCTCGCCTGCCTTGGCCAACCACTCCATGCGAGGACGTCATCCTTTTGTCGGCCGGCGCCGCGCCGCCGGTCTGTCCATCATCGAGCGCGCCAGCAACGACCGATCATGGGCGGTCCAGAGGCCAAGCCGCTAGGTGCGACTCGCGCAGGCGCCCTATTCATATTGCGATCACTGAATCCAGCGCCACCTGCCTTGCGGCGGATTCTCCCGGGAGGAACGACCATCGGATCGCTTCGGACCATCGCCGCGAACGACATGCCCGCCGAGGCGCGGCCGCCCGCGGCGTCGCAGACCCTGCCCTGGGAGATCCACCCCTCGCTGACCGAGGACCGGTTGCGGATCTGCGCGCGTCTGCTGGCCAACGCAAGGCGGGACGCGGTGCGGATGGCCTCGCCCGAACTGGGCGATGACAGCTGGTCGATCGGCTGTCGCGCCTACGCGTTCGGCAAGCAGCGGCTGCAGCGGACGGCCGAGCAGCGAACTTATAACTGGCTCAACGTGCTCGATGGGAGCCACCGTTTCGTCTTCCTGATCGAGGGCGTGCCCGTGCGCTTCTTCCGTGGCGCGGCGGACGAGCCCACCGCGCGGACACTGCGGCGGCAGGTGATCGAGGCGGAGCAGCTGACACTGATCCTGGGCCGCGAGCAGGCCGACGGGCTGGTGTTCCGCCTCGCACTCGAGGCGGAGGCCTCGGGCGATGTGGAGCGCGTGGTGTTCCTCGCACTGCGCGGCGAGGAGGGTCAGGTCGAGTGCCTGTGGCCGGTGCCGCTGGGTGATCCCCGCGCGCGGATCCCGCTGCCCGGGCAGCTCCGGCTGCTCGGGGAGGATGCCGAGGAGCGGGTCGTCCGCACCAGGCGGCGCTGAGGAGCAGGCGCGCGCGCTCCAGGCCGCGGGTTTGGCCAGGGGCATGGGGACGGTGGTAATCGGACGCGCTCACGGCTTGGAGGCCTGACGCGACGATGCGCGTGCTCGCGGGCGAGGTGATCGCCTATCGTTTGTTCGACCTGGCCTATGCGATCGATCTCGGTCGTGCCGAGGCGCTGTGGCAGGCGCGCGCCGGCGCCCGCAGTGCGCGCCAGCGCCTGCGGGCGACGCCGCCCAAGGCGGTCGCGTACGACGTGCCCCCCTTGTCGCTGACGCTGGCGCCTGAGCGGCTGGCGCTGCCCGATGACGCCGTCACGGCCACGGTCACCGCGCGCCTCTACGATTTCGGCGTGCTGGCACTCGCCGTCCACGTGCCGGCGGCCGAGCTCGAATGGGATGCGTTCGTGGACCGGGTGGAGGCGGTGAACGCCCTGCTCGGACCCGGCGCGGAGACGACGTTCTGGAGCCTGGCGACCGACGCGATCAAGGCCGAGCTCGGCCCGGCGCTGATCCGGCCCGAAGCGTCGCTGCTCGAGGAGGATTATCTCGTTGCGGTGGTGACCGCGTTCGACCAGGCGGTGACGGCGGTGACGCTGTGGAACGCGGTGGACCTGGTGCCGCTGCTGTCGGGCGAGCGACGCACGCTGTCGGACAGTGCGCGGCAGGATCTGCTCCGCAAGCGGTTCTCCTATTACGACGACGACCTGGCCGTGCTCACCTGGGACCGCGCCTTCATCCACGAGCCGCGCGGCGAGACCGACGTGCTCGACGTGCTGGAAGTCGCCAACGCGCAGCTGCTGGAGATGCGATTCTACGACGAGCTGCTCGATGACGAATTGCCGCGGATGTACGACCTGGTCGAGACCACGCGACGCGGCAATGCGCTGTTTGGCTCGCGTCGCTTCTCGCGCCTGGCGCGACGCTTCTACACGCTGGTGGCCGAGGTGACGGAGCTGACGGAACGCGTCGACAACGCGTTGCAGGTGACCGAGGACGTCTATCTTGCGCGGATCTACACCGCCGCACTCGAGCTGTTTCGCGTGCGGATCGTGAGCGCTGCGGTGGATCGCAAGCTGTCGATCATCCGCGATACGTATGCGGCGTTGTACGACGAGGCGTCGGGTGGGCGCGCGGCGGCGATGGAGCTAGCGATCGTGGTGCTGATCGTGATCGAGGTGGTGCTGGCGCTGATCCGCTGGTGACGCGGGTTACCGGCTTCGCAGCAGCAGCCAGTGCATCGCGAGACGGGTGGCTGCGGAAAAATCCGTGAGGCGCATCGCTTCTTCAGCACAATGGCTGCCGTTCTGGTTGCGCACGAAAACCAGACCGGCGGGAACACCGGCGGCGGCGAAGGCCACGGCATCGTGGCCGCCGCCCGAATTCATCGTGTGAACGCCGATGCCGATCTCGTCGGCGGCTTGGCGGAGCGAGGCGAGCATCTCGCGATTCATGATGCTGCCCGGCCCACCCGTCTCCGTTCCGAGGTCGATGCGCACGTGCCGCCGCTCCGCGATGTCATGGGCGAGTGCGACCAGCCGGTCGTGGATGTGATCGAGCGCTTCCGGATCGGTGCTGCGCAGGTCGATCTCCATTCGCGCTGCGCCGGCGATCTGCGTGAACGCCGCGTCGGGTCCGGTCTCGAGCACGCAGACCGTGCAGGTGAGTTCGTGACCGCGTTCGAGCAGTTCCACCCAGGCATCGTCGAGACGCACGGCGAGCTCGGCCGCCGCGATCGCGGCATCCTTGCGGTGCGCGCGCGGCGTGGCGCCGGAATGGTTGGTGTGACCGGTGATCCGCACGTCGCGATGGCGTCGCGAGCCCGGCACGGCGGT
>CAXTVZ010000019.1:6714-19540 GCA_964247685.1 uncultured Acetobacteraceae bacterium | reverse complement strand
GTGCCGAGTGCGGCCCGGCTCCCGGGGAAGCTCACGGGAAACCAGGCGCCGGCCTCCTCGGCACGCGTGACGAGAAGCGTGATGTCCTGCCGGGGGCTCCATCCGGCGCCCGCGAGACCCGACAGGCAGGCGAGGCCCGCGAGCACGCCGACCGTGCCGTCATAGTCGCCGCCGTGGCGAACGGAGTCGAGATGGCTTCCCATCATCAACCGAGGTGCGGAGCGGTCGCGCCCCGGCAGCGTCAGAGCGAGATTGCCGGCGGCATCGACATGTTGTTCGAGACCGAGGCTTCCCCCGATGGCGGCGACCAGGTCGTGCGCGTGTTGCTCGCCCGGCCCGTAGGCGTCGCGCGTGACGCCGGGCGCATCCACGCTGTCGTCGTGGATCCGGCGGAACAGGCGCTCGGCAAGGGCCAGATCGGGCGCGATGTTGGATGGCGGCACGGTGCTCAGGCGTCGAGGATGGCGGGGAGATCGAGGCCTTGTTCGCGGGCGCAGGCGAGTGCGTCCGGATAGCCCGCATCGGCGTGACGCATGACGCCGCTCGCAGGATCGTTCCACAACACGCGTGCGAGGCGTCGTGCGGCGTCCGCGGTTCCGTCGGCCACGATCACCATGCCGGCATGCTGCGAGAAGCCCATGCCCACGCCGCCGCCGTGATGCAGCGACACCCAGGTGGCGCCCGAGGCGGTGTTGAGCAGCGCGTTCAGAAGAGGCCAGTCGGAAACAGCGTCCGTGCCGTCCCGCATGGATTCGGTCTCGCGGTTCGGGCTCGCGACCGAGCCGGAATCGAGATGGTCGCGCCCGATCACGATGGGTGCGCTGAGCTCGCCGCTCGCCACCATCTCGTTAAAGGCGAGGCCGAGCCGGTGGCGATCGCCCAGGCCCACCCAGCAGATCCGTGCCGGCAGTCCCTGGAACCGGATTTTTTCGCGCGCCAAGTCGAGCCAGCGTGCGAGGGGCGCGTTGTCGGGCAGCAGCTCGCGGACCTTCGCGTCGGTCTTGTAGATGTCCTCGGGATCTCCCGAGAGTGCGGCCCAGCGGAACGGGCCCACGCCGCGGCAGAACAGCGGACGGATATAGGCCGGCACGAAGCCCGGGAAGGCGAACGCGTCGGCGACGCCGGCCTCCTTGGCCATCTGGCGGATGTTGTTGCCGTAATCGACCACCGCGATGCCACGACGGTGGAACTCGAGCATGGCTTCGACCTGCCGCGCCATCGACGCCTTGGCGGCCGCCGTCGTGCCGGCCGGATCCGCCGCGCGGCGCTGCTCCCATTCCGCCAGCGTCCAGCCCTGCGGCAGGTAGCCGTTGAGCGGATCATGCGCGGAGGTCTGGTCGGTCACGAGGTCGGGCCGGATGCCGCGCGCGGCGATCTCCACGAACACATCGGCCGCGTTACCGAGCAATCCGATCGAGATCGTGCGTCCCTCGCTCTTGGCGGCCGCCAGCATCGCGAACGCCTCGTCGAGGTTGGCCGCGCGCCGGTCGAGATAGCCGTTCGCGATCCGCATCTCGATGCGCGAGGCCTGGCATTCGATCGCGAGGCACGAGAAGCCGGCCATGACTGCGGCGAGCGGCTGCGCGCCGCCCATGCCGCCCAGGCCCCCCGTCAGCACCCAGCGACCCGCGAGCTCGCCGCCGTAATGCTGGCGCCCGGCCTCGGCAAAGGTCTCGTAGGTGCCCTGCACGATCCCCTGGCTGCCGATATAGATCCAGGATCCGGCCGTCATCTGGCCGTACATCATCAGACCCTGGCGATCGAGCTCATTGAAGTGCTCCCAGGTCGCCCAGCGGGGCACCAGGTTCGAGTTCGCCAGCAGCACGCGCGGCGCGTCCGCATGGGTGCGGAAGATGCCCACGGGTTTTCCCGACTGTATCAGCAAAGTCTGGTCGTCTTCCAGGCGGCGCAGGCTGTCGACGATGCGGTCGAAACAGTGCCAGTCGCGCGCGGCACGTCCGATGCCGCCATACACGACCAGGTCCTCCGGCCGCTCGGCGACCTCGGGATCGAGGTTGTTCATCAGCATGCGCAGCGGCGCTTCCGTCAGCCAGGATCGCGCGCTGCGTTCGGTCCCGCGCGGGCTGCGGACCAGGCGCGCATTGTCGCGGGTGCGGAGGTGGTCGCTCATGGCTGCTGCTCCTGGTGGGAGATGGAGAGGCCAGGCGAGAGGCCTGCGATCGCGTGGGTCAATGTGCCGCCGCGAACCAGCTCGGCGGCGGCCTCGAGATCAGGCGCCATGTATCGGTCATCCGCGAGCGGCGGCACGATCCGGCGCAGCTGCGCGCGCACGGTCTCGAGCATCGCACTCGACCGCAACGGTGCATGGAAATCGCAACCCTGGGCCGCCACCAGAAGCTCGATGCCGATGATGTTGGCGGCGTTCTCAGTCATCTCGAGCAGCCTGCGCGCGCCATGCGCCGCCATCGAGACATGATCTTCCTGGTTGGCCGAGGTCGGGATGCTGTCCACCGATGCGGGTGTGGCGCGCTGCTTGTTCTCGGAGACGAGGGCGGCCGCGGTCACCTGCGGGATCATGAAGCCCGAATTCAGCCCCGGCCGCGGCGTGAGAAAGGCGGGCAATCCCGACAGGCCCGGGTCCATCAGCATGGCGACGCGCCGCTCGGCGATCGAGCCGATCTCGCAGATGGCAAGCGCGATCATGTCGGCTGCAAACGCCACGGGCTCGGCGTGGAAATTGCCGCCCGAGAGTGCCTCTTCCGTGTCGATCATGATCAGCGGATTGTCCGTCACACCATTCGCCTCGATGGCGAGCGTGAACGCGGCCTGGCGCAGCAGGTCCAGCACTGCGCCCATCACCTGCGGCTGGCAGCGCAGACAATACGGATCCTGCACGCGCTCGTCGTTTTCGCGATGCGATGCGCGGATCTCGCTTCCCGCCATCAGCCCGCGCAGTGTCGCCGCCACATCCTGCTGGCCGCGATGGCCGCGCAACGCGTGGATGCGGGCATCGAACGGCGTGTCGGTGCCGCGCGCTGCATCGGTCGAAAGCGCGCCGGTGATCAGCGCGCCTTCGAGCAACCGCTCGGTCTCGAACAATCCGGCGAGTGCTATCGCGGTCGAGAACTGCGTGCCATTCAGCAGCGCCAGACCTTCCTTCGGGCCGAGCTCGACGGGTCGCAGATGCGCTCGCGCGAGGGCCTCCGTTGCCGGCAGGTCGCGCCCGTCCTGCATCACGCGGCCGACGCCGATCATGGCGGAGGCGAGATGCGCGAGAGGTGCCAGATCGCCCGAGGCGCCGACCGAACCCTTCGACGGAATGACAGGGATGATGTCGTGCGTCAGCATGGCTTCAAGCAGCGCGAGCGTCTCCGGCTGCACGCCGGACGCACCCTGCGCCATGGCGCCGAGTTTCAGCGCCATCATCAGCCGGCATGCCGCAGCGGGCATTGGGGCGCCGACGCCGGCCGCATGCGACAGCACGATGTTCCGTTGCAGCTTCGCGAGGTCCGCATCGCCGATGCGGACCGAGGCCAATCGGCCGAATCCGGTGTTGATGCCGTAAACCGGCTCGCCGCTGGCGATCAGCCTGCGCACCGTGGCGGCGCCGGCGGCCACGATCTCGCGACACGATGGGTCGAGCCGGAACCCCGCGCCCCGGTAGACCTGCCGCCACGTGTCGAGCGTGGCGGCCCCTGGGGTGAGAACGATCTCTGTCATGATCCGGCGAACACCCTGGAGGCGAGGGGATTGGCGCCGAGCCAGTAGACGAGCTCGGCCGGTTGTTCGACGTCCCAGATCGCGAGATCGCAGACCTTGCCGGGCGCCAGTGTTCCGATCTCGTGGGCGAGGCCGAGGGCGCGCGCGGCATTGATCGTCATGCCGCGGATGCACTCCTCGACGGTCAGGCCGAAGCACGTCGCTGCCAGCCGCATCGTCAAAAGCGGAGATACCAGAGGTGAGGTTCCGGGATTGAGATCGGTCGCGATCGCGATGGGAACGCCATGGTCCCGCATGGCCGCGACGGGCGGCGCCTGCGTTTCGCGCAACGTGAAGAACGCGCCCGGCAGCAGCACGGCGACCGTGCCCGACGCCGCCATCGCGCGAATACCCAACTCCGAGGCGTATTCCAGGTGGTCCGCCGAGAGCGCGCCGAACCGCGCCGCGAGCGCTGCACCGCCGCTGTCCGAGAGCTGGTCGGCGTGCAGCTTGATGCGGAGCCCGGCCGCCGCCGCCACCTCAAAGAAGCGCGCGGTCTGCGCGGGCGTAAAGGCGATCCGCTCGCAGAACGCATCGACGGCCTCGGCGAGATCGGCGGCCACGATCCGCGGCAGGATCTCGCGGCAGACGCGCTCGACATGCGCGTCCGCGTCTTCCGGGCTGCTGCCGTCGAAGGCATGCAGGCCCAGATAGGTTGGGATGATACGGATTGCGCGGGCATCGCCGAGTGTGCGCGCCACGGCGAGTTGTTTGATCTCGGTGTCCGCATCGATGCCGTAGCCCGACTTGATCTCGACCGTGGTGACACCTTCGGCGATGAGCGCATCCAGTCGCCGGAGTGATTGAGTCCGCAACGTTGCCTCCTCGGTCGCCCGAGTGTGCATCACCGTCGACCGGATCCCGCCGACCGCCGCGATCTCCTCGTAGCGAGCGCCAGCAAGCTTGAGCTTGAATTCATCGACGCGCTGGCCGCCGAACACGAGATGGGTGTGGCAGTCGATCAACCCCGGCGTGACCCAGCGCCCTTCGCAATCGGTCGTCCGGCCAGCGTCAAAGGAGGGCGCGGCGTCGCGCCGACCGCACCAGACAATGCGCCCGTCTCGCGCCGCCAGCACGCCGTCCTCGACCACGCCGAGACCGTCCGCGCCATCGTCCATCGTGGCGAGACGCGCATGGGTCCAGACCGTGTCGACGCGCGTCATGTCACTCCCTCTTTCGGACTACCCTGATGCAAGCCCCCGGGTTATGTCTAGACAAAACACGCGGAGTGCCTGCGCGGTGTCATCGTTGTTCGCCGAAGTTGCCTTCCTTCCGTCCGGCTGGGCTGCCGACGTTCGGATCGGCATGGAAGCGGGGATTATCACGCGCATTGAGTGCGGTGTGCTTCGGCAGGCGACGGACGAGCGCGTCGGCGTGGCACTGCCGGGCGTGCCGAACCTGCATTCCCATGCATTCCAGCGCGGCATGGCGGGGTTGTCGGAGCGACGCACGCGCGCCGACGACGATTTCTGGAGCTGGCGGGAGGTGATGTACCACTTCCTCGACCGAATGGACCCGGACGATGTCGAGACCATCGCGGCACTCGCTTATGTCGAGATGCTGGAAGGCGGGTTCACGCGTGTCGGCGAGTTCCACTACCTGCATCACGCGCCCAACGGCCTTCCGTATGCCGATCCTGCCGAGATGTCCGTACGAATCGCGGCGGCCGCGGCGGCAACCGGGATCAGGCTGACCCTGCTGCCCTGCTTCTATGCGCATGGCGGATTCGGTGGCCAGACGCCCGTCCGCGGGCAGATCCGCTTCCTGCACGACCCGGATCGCTTTGGCGCCCTGCTCGACCGGAGTGCGGATATCATCGCCTCGTTGCCCGAGGCGACGCTAGGTGTCGCGCCGCACAGCCTGCGCGCCGTGACGCCGGACGAGCTCAAGGCGGTCCTCGGCATGGCAGCGCGCCGCCCGGTTCATATCCACGCGGCTGAGCAGGTGCGCGAGGTCGAGGATTGCGTCGCGTGGAGCGGTCTGCGTCCTGTCGAGTGGCTGCTCGAGAACACCGACGTCGACGCCAGCTGGTGCGTCGTGCACGCGACGCATATGACGGAGGCGGAAACGACCTCGCTCGCCCGGTCCGGCGCGGTCGCCGGCCTCTGCCCGCTGACGGAAAGCTCTCTGGGCGACGGCATTTTCGAAGGACCGGCCTGGCGCGCGGGCGGCGGCAAGTTCGGGGTTGGAACCGACTCGAACATCGCGATCGGCGCTGCGGCCGAACTCTGCCAGCTGGAATACGCGCAGCGTCTTGGCCGGCGCGGTCGCAACCTGATGGCCGATCGGATCGGCGGCTCGACCGGAGAGTCACTGTTCCGCGCCGCGCTCGCGGGCGGTGCAGCCGCCCTTGCCGCGCCAGCATCCGCGCTTGCCGTCGGCCTGCCCGCCGACATTGTGGCACTCGACGCCGAGAGCGCGCGCTTCGCCGTCGCGACCGACGAGAACCGCTTCGATTGCTGGCTGTTCGGAAGCGGTGGACGCGCGGTCGATGCGGTCTGGGTGGCCGGGGAGAAACTCGTCTCCGGCGGCGTGCATCGCGATGGTGACGGGATCAGGGCCCGCTATCGCAAACGACTTCGCGCCTTGATGGATCTCTGATGGGACACGGCATCGCCGCGCGCATCAGGTCGGAGCTCGAGGAGAAGATCCTCTCGGGCACGTGGCCGCCCGGGACGCGGCTCCCCTACGAGCACGAGCTCATGGCGCAATATCGATGCTCGCGCATGACCGTGAGCAAGGTTCTCGACGGGATCAGCGACCGCGGCCTGATCGTGCGCCGCCGCCGGTCGGGATCCTATGTTGCTCAGCCGCCAGCCGAGCATGCGTTGCTCGAGATCCGCGGTTTCGACGATGTCGCCGCTATCGCGGGGCGATCCTACCGCTACCGTCTTCTCGCGCGCGGCATCCGGACGATCAGCACGGCCGAGAGCGCTGTCCTCGCCGTCGACGCGGCGTCGCGCATCGTCGACCTCACCTGCCTGCACGTTCTCGACGAGGAGCCGGTCGCCTGGGAGCACCGCCTCATCGTCCTGTCCACGGTTCCGGAGGCGGAGACCGCGGAGTTCGAGACCGTGCCGCCCGGCTCCTGGCTGCTCCAGCACGTGCCCTGGACGATCGCGCATCATGTCGTGGGTGCGATCACCCCACCCGCGCCGTTGGCCAGGCTGCTGAGGATCGAGACCGATACGGCTTGCCTCGAGCTCCGTCGCCGCACCTGGCTCAGGGATGCGCTCGTGACCGATGTCCGGATGGTTCATCCGGGGAAGAGCTATCGGCTGTCCGGGACCTTCGCGCCGAACGCCACGCAGTTGAACGCGCGGCCGTGAGATAGAACAACGACGTGAACGCAAGTCCGATGATCCAGGAGACATCGACGCGGCCGAGCGCGCGCGCGAGCGGGCCCGTGTAGAGGCCGGTCGCGAGAAACGGAACCTGGATCGCGACCCCAAACCCGTAGGCGGCGAGAGCGGGCACGTTGAGCCTGCCATAGACGCCGCCATCTGCCGCGAAGAATGACGCGACGTCGTAGGAACCGCGCCGCACGAGGTAGTAGTCGACGAGGTTGACGGCGGTCCAGGGCGCCAGAACGGCCAACAGCAGGTCGAGAAACGCCATGTAGCCAGCGAGGAAGTGCGCGTGCATCCCGAATGCCATGAACCCGGATGCGAACATCAGAGTCGCGCTGACGGCGAGGCGCCATTCGAGTGCCGGTCGCCAGCGCGGTATGAACGTCTGACACACGGTGATCGCCGACAGCGTGCCGCAGTAGATGTTCATCGCACTCGCGATCGCGAGCGAGAATGTCAGCACGATCATGATTGGCAGCGCCGCGCGTCCCGCGACCGAGGCGAGCGCGCGAGCGATGTCGCCATGCACGCTGATCAGACCGAGCTCGGCGCCTAGCACCATCGGCAAGAGCGAGCCGAGCACGGTGCCCCCATAGCTCGCCCAGAACGCCGAGCGCGTGCCGGCTTTGGTCGGCGGCAGGTAGCGCGACGCATCCGACACGTAGGGCGCGTAGGCGATCTGCCACAGCGCGCCGGTCGAGAAGCAGCCGAAAAATCCGGTTGCGGTGAGATGGCCCGCAGCGAGCGCGGACGGCGGAAGAACCCGCGACGCAGACACGAGGCAAAGCGCGAGAGCGATCCCGGCCGCCCAACTCGCAGCGCGCGCCGCGGCGTGGATCGCGGTATATCCCAGCAAGGCGGGCGCGAGGGTTGCGGCGACCATCGCGATGATGGCCGCAGGCTGGCCGAGTGCGGGCACCACGACCTGCAGCGTCTGCGCGCCCAGGACCCAGTTGGACGCAACGAAACCGAGATACATCACGACGATCACGACGATCACCGGAACCGCACCCCAGGCGCCGAACTGTCCGCGCGTCTGCACCATCTGCGGCACGCCGAGATGCGGGCCCTGCGCTGCGTGCAACGCCATGAAGATCGCACCGATCGCCATCCCGGCCGCGTTCGCCGCGATCGCCCCCAACAGCGGCAGGCCATACACCGTGGTGCCGAGCGCGCCGGTGGCCACGGTCAGGATCATCAGGTTGCAGCCGAACCAGACCGTAAAGAGGTCGCGGACACGCCCGTGCCGTTCGCCGAGCGGGATCGGATAGATCGTGTTGGCTTCCAATCGACCTCCGCAGCGCTGCGCCGACGCCGAGAGAGTGCGGTTCCGGCGGCCAGGCCTGCTTGCACGTTTGCGACACCGCCGGGCGGAACGGTGTCGGAGCGGTTCAACTGGCGGGTCCACTGCATACAGGCGGAGCGGACCGCGCGGCGTAGATGATCGCGCCCGGTCCAGAAGCGGGCGAACCAGGATCTTGCGACGTTTTTCGGCTCTCACCCTGCTCCGCGAAGCGGTCGCCGGTCACACCGGCTGGACGCCGCAATGGCGTGCGGCCTCGCCGAAGCCAGCCTATGATGTGGTCATCGTGGGTGGCGGTGGCCACGGCCTCGCCTGCGCCTACTACCTGGCCAGCGAACATGGCATCCGAAACGTGGCCGTGCTCGAACGGGGCTGGATCGGCGGCGGCAACACCGGACGCAACACGACGATCATCCGGTCGAACTACCTGTTTCCGGAAAGTGCCGCCTACTACGATCATGCCCTGAAGCTCTGGGAGAGCCTCTCCCAAACTCTGAACTACAACGTGATGTTCAGCCCGCGCGGTGTGCTGATGCTCGCGCACACCGTCCATGACGTCCAGGTGTTCAAGCGGCACGTGCATGCGAATGCGCTTGCCGGCGTCGACAATGAGTGGTTGTCGGCGGAGGAGGCGCGCGCGTTCTGCCCGCCGCTCAACATTTCTCCCGCGATGCGCTACCCCGTTCTGGGCGCGGCCCTGCAGCGCCGCGCGGGTACGGCGAGGCACGACGCCGTTGCCTGGGGCTACGCCCGCGCCGCCAGCGATCTCGGCGTCGACATCATCGAGAATTGCGAAGTGACCGGCATCGGGCGCGGCCCCGACGGGCGCGTCACCGCGGTGGAGACGACGCGAGGCGCGATCCGCACGCGCCGCGTGGGCGTCTCGGCGGCCGGACATTCCAGCGTCGTGCTCGGCATGGCGGGCGTGCGCCTGCCGCTCGAAAGCTTCCCGCTGCAGGCGCTGGTGTCCGAGCCGGTGAAGCCCGCGATGCCGTGCATCGTCATGTCGAACACGATCCACGCCTATATCAGCCAGTCCGACAAGGGCGAGATGGTGATCGGCGCCGGCACCGACGCCTACGTCTCCTACACCCAGCGCGGCGGTCTGCACGTGCCGTCGCACACGCTCGAGGCGATCTGCGAGCTGTTTCCGATGTTCCGGCGCCTGCGCATGCTCCGCAACTGGGGCGGCATCGTGGACACCACGCCCGACCGTTCGCCGATCACCAGCAAGACCCCCGTTCCCGGCCTCTACGTCAATTGCGGCTGGGGCACGGGCGGCTTCAAGGCGACGCCCGGTGCCGGCCATCTGCTGGCCTGGACGATCGCGCATGACGAGCCGCACCCGATCAACGCGCCGTTCGCGCTCGATCGCTTCCGCGAGAACAGGATGATCGACGAAGCGGCGGCCGCCGCCGTCGCGCATTGAGGGCGAAGCCATGCTGCTGATCACGTGCCCCTGGTGTGGCAACCGCCCCGAACTCGAGTTCAGCTATGGCGGCGAGGCGCATCTCGTGCGCGCGCCGGAGGCTGCGTCCACCGACGATGCGGCCTGGGCCGATTACCTGTTCGTGCGCCGCAACCCCAAGGGCGTGCATGCCGAGCGCTGGCGTCACGCTCACGGTTGTGCACGGTTCTTCAATCTCCTTCGTGACACCAGGGATGACCGGATCCTGACGGCCTATCATGTTGGTGAGGTGCGGCCGGACACGGAATCCGCCGAAGCGGACCGCGCGGCATGAGCGGTTCCTTTCGTACGCCCGTCGCCGCCCGCATCGACCGTGGTCGCACGCTTCACTTCACCTTCGACGGGCGCGCACTCACCGGCCACCCGGGCGACACGCTCGCATCGGCGTTGTTGGCGAACGGTGTCCGCCTGGTCGGCCGGTCGTTCAAGTATCACCGTCCGCGCGGCATCGTGTCGGCGGGCGTCGACGAGCCGAATGCGCTGGTCACCGTCGCCCGCGACGCGGCGCGGCAGACGCCGAACCTGCGTGCGACCGAGGTCGAGCTCTATGACGGGCTCGCAGCGACCAGCCAGAACCGCTTTCCCTCGCTTGCCTTCGACGTCGGCGCGGTCAACGATCTTGTAGCCCCGCTGCTGCCGGCGGGCTTTTACTACAAGACCTTCATGTGGCCGCGCGGCGCCTGGCGCCGCGGCTACGAACCGCTGATCCGCCGCGCCGCGGGACTCGGACGCGCGCCGCGCGAGGCCGATCCCGATCGCTACCTGAACCGCTTCGCGCATTGCGAGGTGCTGGTCGTGGGGGCAGGACCCGCGGGTCTCGCGGCTGCCCTGGTCGCCGGCCGCAGCAACGCGCGCGTCATCCTGTGCGACGAGCAGGCGGAGATGGGCGGCACGCTGCTCGCCGACCGGGACGCGACGATCGACGGGATCGCAGGTGCTGCCTGGGTCGCGCGCGCGCTCGCCGAGCTCGACGCGATGCCGAACGTCACGCGGCTCGTCCGCACGACCGCCTTCTCCTACGGTTCGCATAATTTCCTCGGTCTCGCGGAGCGTCTGACCGATCACCTCGCGCGACCGCGGCCTGACACGCCGCGCGAGCGCCTGTGGCAGGTGCGCGCGGCCGAGGTGGTGCTCGCGACCGGCGCGCTCGAGCGGCCGCTGGTGTTCGCGGGCAACGACCGGCCGGGTGTGATGCTCGCGAATGCGGCGCGCACCTACCTCAACCGCTACGGCGTCGCGGCGGGAAGGCGCGCGATTTTGTTCGCGGCAAACGAGGCGGCCTATCGCATCGCGCTCGATCTCCGTCGCGGCGGTGTCGCCATCCGTGCGATCGTCGATCCGCGCCGCGCGCACCGTACGCCGCTCGTCGATCTGGTGCGCGAAGCCGGCATCCCCGTTCTCTTCGGCCACACCGTGCAGCGCGCGCATGGGAGTCTTGCCGTGCACGGAGCCGAGATCTGCCCGATCGACAAGGACGGCCGGGTCCGTCGTGGACGCACTCTCGCGTGCGACCTGCTGCTGATGTCGGGCGGCATGACGCCGACGGTTCACCTCTTCTCGCAATCCGGCGGCAAGCTCCGCTTCGATGCGGAGCAGGGTGCCTACCTGCCCGCCCTCTCGGTCCAGCGCGAGCGCTCCGCCGGCGCCTGCCGCGGCCAGCACGGCCTCGCCGCCGCACTCGCCGATGGTGCGGCCGCTGGGCGTGATGCCGCGGGACGCAGCGGTTTTCCCGCGCACGAGGCGTCCTGGCGGATCGATGGCGCCGACCTCGTCGACGCGACCGCGTTCGCCGGGCGCACGCCGCACAGGGCCGCCTCGCGTGCACGCGCCTTCGTGGACCACCAGAACGACGTCACCGCCAAGGACATCCTGCTGGCGACGCGCGAGGGGTTCCGCTCGATCGAGCATGTGAAGCGCTACACCACGACGGGCATGGCAACCGACCAGGGCAAGGCGTCGAACATGCAGGCGCTGGCGATCGTCGCAGACTCGCTCGACGTGCCGGTGAGCAGCGTCGGTCACACCACGTTCCGCATGCCCTACACGCCCGTGACGTTCGGCACTTTCGCAGGGGCGGCCCGCGGCACACTGCTCGATCCCGAGCGCCGCACGCCGATCCATCCCTGGGCCGAGCGCGCGGGCGGGGTGTTCGAGGATGTCGGGCAGTGGAAACGTGCGCGCTACTTCCCGCGCCTCACCGCCGCCGGGCTCGAGACCATGGACGCGGCGGTGCTGCGGGAATGTGCCGCGGTGCGTGCGTCCGCCGGTGTGTTCGACGCCTCCACGCTCGGCAAGATCGAGGTTGTCGGGCCGGACGCCGCGATCTTCCTCGACCGCATCTACGTAAATGGATTGTCCAGGCTCGCAGCCGGCCGCTGCCGTTACGCCGTGCTCTGCCGCGAGGACGGCTTCGTGCTCGACGATGGCATCATCGGCCGTCTGGCAGCCGATCGCTACCACGTCACCACCACCACCGGCGGTGCGGCTCGCGTCCTCGCTCTGATGGAAGACTATCTCCAGACCGAGTGGCCGGAGCTCGATGTCTGGCTCACCTCGGTCACCGAGCAATGGGCCGTGATCGCGGTGCAGGGTCCGCGCGCGCGCGACGTCCTGGCACCTCTCGTCGAGAACATCGACATCGACGCCGAGGCGCTCCCTCACATGGGGATTGCCGAAGGCCGGATTGCCGGCATACCGATGCGGCTGTTTCGGGTCAGCTTCACCGGCGAGCTCGGCTTCGAGGTCAACGTGCCCGCGCGCCACGGCCTCGCCGTCTGGGAGCGCATCTTCCGGGCCGGCCAGCCGCATGGCGTCGCAGCCTATGGCACCGAGACGATGCATGTGCTGCGCGCCGAGAAAGGCTACATCATCGTGGGCCAGGACACCGACGGCACCGTGACGCCGGACGACGTCGGCCTCGGCGGGCTGGTGAGCAAGGTAAAGCGCGATTTCGTGGGCAAGCGCTCGCTCACGCGGGACTGCATG
>CAXTVZ010000019.1:0-6614 GCA_964247685.1 uncultured Acetobacteraceae bacterium | reverse complement strand
GAGCAAGGTAAAGCGCGATTTCGTGGGCAAGCGCTCGCTCACGCGGGACTGCATGGGCGGTCCCGAACGCAAGCAGCTGGTGGGCCTGCTGCCAGAGGACGCGAACATCGTGCTGGAGGAAGGCATGCAGATCGTGGCAAATCCTGGGCATCGAGTCTCCCTCGGCCACGTCACCTCATCCTACCGCAGCGCGGTGCTCGGGCGCGGCTTCGCGCTCGCGATGCTGGCGAGCGGTCGCGAGCGCATCGGCGAGCGCCTGTTCATCCCGACCGCGGGCGGCGACATTCCGGTCCGGGTCGCAAGTCCGGTCTTCTACGATCCGGCATCGGCGCGGCTGCATGCTTGAGACGGTCACGCGCCCGTTCCGTCTCCTGCCGGCGCCCGACCGCACCAGGCTGCTGTTCCGCGGCCGCGAGACCGCGCGCCAGGCCGCATGCGGCGCGCTCGGCATCACGGCGCCCGACGCGTTGCGCGCGGCGTCGAACGGAACGACCGATGCGCTCTGGCTCGGCCCGGACGAGTGGCTGCTTCTGGGGCTTGGCGATGATGCGGACCTCGCAACGGCGCTCTCCGGTCTCCCGCACAGCCGCGTCGACGTGAGCGACCGTCAACTCGGCTTCGAGGCGTCGGGTGCCGCCCTGCTGCCCGTCCTGAACGCCGGCTGCCCGCTCGACCTGTCGCTCGACGCGTTCCCCGTCGGCATGTGCACGCGCACCGTGCTCGCAAAAAGCGAGATCGTCCTCTGGCGCCGTGCCGCAGGGATGTTCCATATCGAGGTTGCGCGCTCGCTCGCACCCTATCTCGACGCCTACCTGGCCGAGGTGCAGCGCGGCGCCGGAGAGGACACCGCTGCATGACGTCGTGGAACGCCGACACGCTCCGGCGCCTGATCGCGGATCGCCAGCCCGGCCACGCGCTCGAGCGCGCCTTCTACGGCAGCGACGAGGTGTTCCAGGCCGACCTGGCGCTCATCTTCGGCCGGCACTGGATCAATGTCGGCGTCGAGCCCGATGTGCCCGAGCCCGGCGATGCGGTCACCGTTGAGGTCGGGTCCTGGTCGATCATCATCGTCCGCGACGACGACATGCAGATCCGCGCCTTCCACAATGTCTGCCGCCATCGCGGCGCCCGCATCATGCGGCAGCGCCGGGCCATGGTGGGCAATCTCGTCTGCTCCTATCACACTTGGACGTACGGGCTCGACGGGCGGCTGCTGTTCGCCAACCATATGGACGACGACTTTGATACATCCTGCCACGGGTTGCGGAAGGTGGCACTTCGATCCGTCGCCGGGCTGCTCTTCATCTGCCTCGCGGACGACCCGCCGGCCGACATCGACGACCTCCAGGCCGCGATGACGCCCTATCTCGCGCCGCACGACATCGCCTCCACCCGCATCGCGCACGAGGTCGACCTGATCGAGCGGGGCAACTGGAAGCTCACGATGGAGAACAATCGTGAATGCTATCACTGCGCCGGCAACCATCCCGAGCTGACCGTCCCACTGTTTGCCTACGGGTTCGGCTTCTCGCCCGAGCGGCTCGACGAGGCCTCTCGCCACGAAGCCGAGCGCTACGCCGCTCTCGTCCAGTCCTCGCACACGGAATGGGAAGCCCGGGGACTTCCATCGCGTGAGATCGAGCATCTCGAAGACCGCATCAGCGGTTTTCGCACCGAGCGCCTGCCGATCGACCAGCACGGCGAAAGCCAGACCATCGACACGCGCAGCGCCTGCCGCCTTCTGCTCGGCACGCTCGACCAGCGACGTCTCGGCGGGTTGTCGTTCTGGACGCAGCCGAATTCGTGGCACCACTTCATGAGCGACCACATCGTGACGTTCAGCGCACTGCCGCTCGATGCCACGACCACGCTCGTGCGTACGCGCTGGCTGGTCCACAAGGACGCGATCGAGGGTGTGGATTACGACCTCGCCAATCTCACCGGCGTGTGGAACGCGACCAACGCGCAGGACGCCGCCCTGGTCGAGATGGCGCAGGAAGGCATCAACAGTCCCGCCTACACGCCAGGGCCGTATTCGCCGTTCACCGAAGGCTTGGTCAACAAATTCTGCCGCTGGTATCTCGACCGGCTCTCGGCCGGGCTCGCGGCGTGAGTGGCGCCATCGCGTTCCCGCCCACGGGTGCGCAGCACTACTGGGAGCCGGAACTCGACGACACGCTGATCTGCCGGCACGCGCACGACGAGACGCATGACGTACGCACCTTCATGTTCGAAAGCCCCGGACGCGACCTGTTCGCCTTCCACCCGGGCCAGTTCCTGACCTTCACTTTTGCAGCACATCCGTCCGGCAGCCTGAGCCGCTGCTACACGATCTCCTCACCGCCGACGCGGCCGTATCATGTCTCGATCACCGTCAAGCGCGTGCCTGGCGGGCCGGTCTCGAACTGGCTGCACGATCATCTGCATCCTGGCATGAGCGTGCAGGCGACTGGCCCGATCGGCGACTTCTCCTGCCGGCTGCGCCCTGCGCGCAAGCTGCTGCTGCTCTCCGCCGGCAGCGGCATCACGCCGATGCTCTCGATGGCGCGGACCGAGGATGATAGTGGCCGCGACACCGACATCCTGTTCATTCACAGCGCGCACACGCAAGAGGACATCATCTGTCGCAACGAGATCGGGCTAATGGAGCGGCACCGGCCGGGCTTTCGCGCGGTGTTCGTCTGCAGCCGGGACCGTCCGCAATCCCGATGGCCGGGCTATCGCGGGCGGCTCGACGCGGCGATGCTGCGCGCGATCGCGCCCGATCTCCACGAGCGTGACGTCTACCTTTGCGGCCCTGCCGGCTATATGGAAGCGCTCGCTCTCATGCTCGATGCATGCGGCGCCGATCGAGCCCGGGTACTCCATGAGAGCTTCGATTTCGGCCGGCTGCAGCAGGACGATCCGGACGTCGCGGCTGCCGCCGCCGATCTCGCGAGCGAGGCCGGCTTCACGATCACCTTCGCGCGCAGCAATCGCCGCGTCTCGTGCGGTCCAGACACCTTTCTCCTCGAGGCCGCGCGGGCGCAGGGGGTCCGGATGCCATCTGCCTGCACCAAAGGCGTGTGCGGCACCTGCAAGACGCGCAAGCTCTCCGGCCAGGTCGTCATGACGCACGGTGGCGGCATCAGGCAGCGCGAGATCGACGCGGGAATGATCCTGCCCTGCTGCTCGAAACCGTTGGGCGACGTCACGCTCGACGCCTGATCAGCTCTCGAGGACCTCCCGCAGCTTTCCAAGCCAGGGCTCGAAGTTCCGCCATTGGTCGAGTCCGTCGCGGAAGATCGGCTGCCGCACCTGCTCGGAACTTGCGGTCCGGACGCTGCGCTCGGTCTTGTGAAAATCGAGGCATCTCTGGTCGAACGCCAACTCGCAGAAATCGAGCAGCCGCCTCACGCTGCCTTCGAGGTCGTCGACCACGTCCTCGTGCTGGACGCGGAGGATGCGCCCCGGGAGCACGCGGTCCCAATGCGCCATGAGCTCGAGATAGGAGCGGTAGTATCGGCCGATCTCCTCGAGCCCGTAGGTGAAATCCTGCCCCGCCGCGAAGAGCTGCTTGAAATTGCTGAAGCAGCAGGCCATCGGCTCGCGCCGCGCGTCGATGATCTTTGCACGCGGCAGGATGAGGTGGATCAGCCCGAGATGCCGGAAATTGTTCGGGTTCTTGTCGATGAAGAAGCGCCGCCCGCTGCGATAGATCTCGGTGTCCTTGATATAGCGTGCACCGAACTCCTCGAGCGTCTCCGCCGGCAACTCCCCCAGCACCCCCGGATAGCGAGGCGCGTTGTCGTCGTGGTCGCGCCCCTGCAGACGCACCACGAGGCGCGAGATGTCGGCGAGCTCCATCGTTCCTTCCACCTCGGGGTGCGAGGCGAGGATCTGCTCGAGCAGCGTCGACCCGGCGCGTGGCAGGCCCACGATGAAGATCGGATCCGCCCGCTTGCAGCCCACGTCCGCTCGCGAGGCGATGAACTCCGGCGTGAAGAAGGCAATCTGCCGCCGCGCGTTCCGCTCGATCGTCTCCGGCCGGTAGCCGAGCTCGTCCCGCTTGATTGCATTGCCTCGCTCATAGAAGCCGAACGATCGATCATACTCGCCACGATCCTCGAGCGCCTTGCCGATCGCGAAGCAGAGATGCGCACGATCGTTTTCACTAACGCTCGCGCGTGCCTCCTCCTCCTGCATTCGCGCGATGTCCGCTTCATCGAACCGGTACGTCTTGAGATTGGCGAGGCTCCAATACGCATCGCCGAAACTCGGCTGCACCTCGGCGGCGCGCCGATACGCCTCGATCGCTTCCGCCTGGCGCCCGAGCGTCTTGAGCGCATGGCCGATCGACAGATGGAGGTCGGCAGCATGCGGGCTCTCGGCCACGAGCGCGCGATAGGTCCCGAGCGCCTCATCGTAATCGGCCAGTGCCAGGCACGCGGCCGCATACACGGCACGGTAGTCCCGATTGGCGAGATCGGCCGCGAGCAGGATCCGGCTCTCGTCCAGCGCGCGCTGATGCCGGTGCCGTTGCAGCAGCACGCGCACGAAATCGTAACGCGCCGGCTGGTAGCCCGGCGAGAAGGTGAGCACGCTCTCGAGCAGGAACTCCGCATCCTCGAGCACGCCGAGCTTCATGCCGATGCGCGCGAGCAGTCGCATCCCCTCGACATGGGTGGGCTCGCGTTTGAGGAAGGCGCGGACAATCCGTTCGGCCTCGATCTCCTCGCCATCGAAGAACAGGCTCGACGCGGTCACGATCTCGGGCGGCAGCGAGGCAAGCTTGGCCACGTGGCCTGCGGCCATTTCCGCGTCGTCCGGGCGCCGGGCCGATCCGAACAGGATGCGCAGCGCATGCCAGCTCGCGGGCAGCGCCGCGTTCAGGTTGACCGCCCTGAGAAACGCCTCCAGGGCGGCGGCAGGGTCGCGCATGGCGATGAAGCAGTGCCCGCGTTCCTGGTGAAGACGGCTGTAGTTCGGGTGGGTGGCGTCAAGGGCCGCCAGCGTCTCCAGCGCCTTCTGCGGCCGCCCGAGATAGCGCTCGCTGACCGCCTTCATGTAGAGCACGTCACGGTTTTCCGGAACCCGCTGGAGCAGCGCCACGCAGCCCTGCCACGCCGCGTCATAGGCGCCCGTCTCGAGTCTCTGTCGAATATGGCGAACCTCCGCCTCCACCGGCGTGGAGGCGGGATCCGCGTTCAGGACACCCATGGCCCGCTCCCGCTTGCGCGGCCCGACATTACGTGAAGGCGGCCGCTACTTGAAGGTGTAGGAGACCTTCAATCCGGCCGTGAGCGGACGGGTGACGATGATCGACTCCACGAACTGCGCGGCGCTGATGAACTGCTGCCCACGCGTGTCCGTGCAGTTCGAGCAGAAGGCTTCGACACGCAGCGGGCCGCGGGTGAAGCCCGCCGAGACGTCCATCTCGGCGTATGGTGCCATGTAGAAGTTGTTGTAGTCCGAGACCGCGGAATGCGAGTGGCCGGTGTACTCTCCGCCGAGCTGGAAGAACGGCTCGTAGCCGCGATAGAGGAACTCGTAGCGCGCCCGGACATCGCCCTTGAAGATCGGCGAAAGCGCCAGCGTGTCGCCGATATTGCCGAAGATCCCCTCCGAGCCGGGCAGCACCGCGCCATTCGCGGCCGTCACCGGTGGCGAGCTCAGCTGCTTGGAATCGTTGAGCGAGAAGCCGCCGGTGAAGGTGAGGTTCTCGGTCGCGTGGGCGGTCGCCTGCAACTCGGTCCCGAGCACGCGGTAGTCCGGACCGTTGACCGTGAAGGCGAGGTTGCCGAACGCGCCCGGGTCGAACAACCGATCCTGCACGTTGGTCCAGTCTTCGTCGTAGAAGGCGCCGTCCACCGTCAACCTGTGGCTGAAGAACTGGGTTTTGTAGCCGATCTCGTTGTTGGTCAGGCTGTCCGACGTGTAGGCGATCGGACCGACGAAGGCGCCATGATCGGTGGTCGGCGCCCGCCGGTTGAAGCCGCCCGGCCGGTAGCCCTCCGAATACGTGTAGTAGACCATCAGATCGGGGGTGATCTTCCAGGTCAGGTTCGCACGGTTGCGGAAGCCGTATTCCGCGCTCTTGAGGTTCTTGGCGTCGAGGTTGACCGCACCGGCGGTGCACGGCGCTCCCCCCGTATAGCTGACATTGCACCCGAAGCCGCTGGCATAGGTACCGACTTCGCTGTTGTGAAAGTCGAACCACCTGGTCCCGAAGGTGGCGGTCAGCACGCGCGGGATGATATCGACATCGCCCGATCCGAAGATCGCGTATTGCGAATAGCCACGCGTCAGATCGTTGAAGAAGCCCGTATTGGCCGGACGAGTGCTCGAATCGTTGACGGTCGCGCCCGGGGCTGGCCCGAGCGGCGTGAAGCCGGGGGCGGTGAGGTAGTTGAAGTTCGTCTCGTCCTCGACCTGGAAGTTCTCGTAGAAGAAGCCGCCGGTGGCCCGGACGCGCAGGTTGGTCGGCGTGCTGAGCCGGATTTCCTGGCTCAGATGGCTGTCCTTCTCGGTGTCCTCCCAGGTTCCGCCCGGCGAGTAGCACTGCGCCTTGGCGAAGCCTTTGGCCGGGTTGGCCGGCTGGCACTGGTAGTAGTCGGCGTACAGGCCGCGCGCGT
>CAXTVZ010000018.1:22632-25913 GCA_964247685.1 uncultured Acetobacteraceae bacterium | reverse complement strand
CCGTGCCGCACGGCGAGCCGGCCCTCGGCGGCGCACCGGCGCTTACGTGATCTTGTCCGAGACAATCCGCGGTTCGGACCGGCTGGCAACACCAGGCGGCCGGCTGGTGACATCGAAGTTGCCGCCCTGCCAGAACATCGCGGATCAAGCCGAGGCAATCTCACGGATCTTCGCACCATGATGCCGTTAGCTGATCGTCGTCATGATCTCGGGCTCGTCGGCCCGGTCCTGGCGGCCGTTTTCCTGCTCTCGGCCACGAGGCTCGTCGCCGCTGCCGCTCCCATCGCCCCGACGCCGGCGAACTGGTCGGCCGAAGGCAATGTGGAGTTCCCGCCGCCGGGGAGCGAGGCGGTGCTCCGCATCAACAGCGGCGATGCCGTGCTGAGAAACACCCTGTTCGAGAATGGGTCGATCGAATACGACGTGGCGGAACTCCCGGGCGCCGCGGGCATGGATTTCCCGTGGATGCGGTTCCGTGAGCGGGACGCCGGCACGGCCGAAGAGCTCTATCTCCGGCCGGAGGCCGACTGCCCGCATTCCGATGACTGCATCCAGTATGCACCGGTCGTGCATGGCAGCCTGCTGTGGGACATCTACCCGCAATTCCAGGCCGGCGGACCCGTTCGCGCGACCGGCTGGAACCATGTCCGGGCGGTGGTTTCGGGGCACCGGCTGCGCGTCTATGTCAATGGCTCTCCGCGGCCGATGCTCGCGGTCGACACTCTCGAAGGCGAGCCGGGATCGGGCAGCCTCGCCTTCAACGGTCCCGCCCTCTACCGCGATCTCGTCGTTCGCGCGGACGACGCCGCGGGCATGCCGCCCTCATCGCCCGGGGCGCTCGAGGATCAGCGTCTTGTCGCCTCGTGGCAGGTCGCAGCACCGTCGATCGTGCCGCCCGGGCCGATGCCGCCTTACGCATCCATGCCCGGCGCCTCGGCCGGCTGGGCGCCGATCCACGCCGAGCCCTCGGGCCTGGTCAACCTCAGTCGCCGCTACGCGCCGCCCGAACGCGGCGAGGGCGAGGTCGCCTGGCTGAAGACCGTGGTCCGGTCCAACGCGGATCGAACGATGCGCGTCCGCATTGGCTGGGCGCGCGAGGTGGCGGTCTTCGTCAACGGACAGCCCGTGTTCGCCGACCGCAACTTCTACTTCGGCCTCGATGCGACGCGGCGCCGCCCCGACGGGCGCCTGTCGCTCGACAACGGCGCGTTCACCATGCGGCTGCACCGGGGGTCGAACGAGATCGCGGTCGCCGTCAACGATTTCTTCCCAGGCAGCGCGGTCCATGCGGGATGGGGATTGGCGTTGCAAGTCGAAGATCTGGGGGGCATCACGCTCGCCAGATGATGATCGCGACGCCACCTCTGGCTGCGGCGCATCCGGGCGGACCCGGGCTCGCGACGCTCCGCAGCATCGCCCTGCAGGTGGTGTTCTGGACGGCGGTCGGCATCCTGTTCGCGCTTCCGGCGCTCAGCACCGGCCTGTCCGGCCGGCTGCCGCTCTGGCATTCGCTCGCGCAATGGTGGAGCTGGGGCATCCTCGCACCTGCGATCACGGCGGCCGATCACGCGCTGCCATTCTCCAGCCGGCAGAACGGCTGGCGGCTCCTCGCGCATCTGCTACTGGCACCGCTGGTGACCGCGGTCGACGTGCATGTCTCGGCCCTGATGTCGGCGGTGATCGGCATCGGCGTCTGGAGCGACGTCGCGAACCCGCATCTCGTCGCCCGCTCGCTGCAGGGCGGCTTCGTCTGGGGCCTGCTGGTCTACGGCCTGATCGCCGGCGTCGCCGAGGCCGGTCTCGCGCAACGGCGGGCGCTGGCGGCCGAGCTCCGCATGGAGCGCCTGCAGCGGAGCTTCAGCGAGGCGCGCCTGCACGCGCTGCGCATGCAGCTCGACCCGCATTTTCTATTCAACGCGCTGAACACGATCTCCGCCCAGGTCACGCGCGACGGCAGGCTGGCGCGCGCGATGATCGAGCACCTGGCCGAGCTGCTCCGCCTGTCGCTCGACGAGGGCAGCCGCCACGACGTCCGGCTCGACGAGGAGCTCGCACTCCTCGAGCACTACCTCGCCATCCAGCGCCTCCGCTTCGGCGACCGGCTGCGCATCCTCGTCGACGTGGCACCGGAGGCGAACAGTGCCACGGTCCCCAGTCTGCTGATGCAGCCGCTGGTCGAGAACGCCATCCGGCACGGCATCGCACCGAGGATCGCCGGCGGCACCGTCGAGATCATCGCCCGCTGCGACGCGGGGCGCCTCGCGATCCACGTGCGCGACGACGGGATCGGCCTGCCGCGCGCTCCCGCCGTGCTGCGCGAGGGTGTCGGGCTGTCGGTCACGCGCGAGCGCATCGAGCGCTTCGACCCCGACGGCACCGGCCATCTGGCCCTCCTGCGACGGCCGGAAGGCGGCACCGAGATCGCGCTGACGCTGCCGCTCCGGGTCCAGGACCGGCATGACGCCGCCTGAGCGTCCCCGCATGCTGGTGGTGGACGACGAGTTGCCGGCCCGGCAACGCGTCGGCGACCTCCTGCGGCGGGAGGGTGGACGCATCACCGTCCAGGAGGCCGCGGACGGCCGGGAGGCGGTGCGACTGATCCTCGAGGAAGCGCCGTTCGATCTCGTGTTTCTCGACATCCAGATGCCGGAGCTGAGCGGTTTCGATGTGGTGGCCGCGGTCGGGCCGGCACGGATGCCGCTGACCGTGTTCGTCACCGCCTTCGACCAGCACGCGATCCGCGCCTTCGAGACGAACGCGCTCGACTATCTGCTGAAACCGTTCAGCGACGAGCGGTTCGGAACCACGCTGGCGCGTGCCGAGGCGCGCCTGGCCGAGCGTGATGCGAGCGCCTTCGCCCGCGGCATGGCGCGCCTGATGAAGGCGGCCGGCGATCCGGCCCGGGGCAGTCCGGATCGACTGCTGGTGCGCGCGCGCGGCGCGATCCGGTTCGTCAGGACCGAGGAGATCGAACGCATCGAAGGCGCGGGTCCCTACGTCAACCTCCATCTCGAGGGAGAGACCTTGCTGCACCGCGCGTCGCTCACGGAGCTGGAGAGGCTCCTCGAACCGCGACGTTTCTTGCGTGTCCACAGATCGACCATCATCAACGTCAATCACGTGGTGCAGCTCGAGCCGATGTCGCACGGCGAGTTCGAGGCGCTGCTCACCAGCGGCGCGCGCTGTCGCGTCAGTCGCACGCATCGGACGGCGCTCGAGGAACGCCTGCAGCAGAAGTTCTAACGCTGTTCGGCGGGCTTTGGATCGCTGAGTGGTCCGGA
>CAXTVZ010000018.1:21261-22532 GCA_964247685.1 uncultured Acetobacteraceae bacterium | reverse complement strand
GTCGACGCCGAGCGAAGGCGCGCGCCCGCGCGCAGAATGGCCGGGCAGAGAGGCCACTCCAGCGTTCCGATCAGCGACCGATATCGTTCAGCCTGCTCCGAGGCATAAGGAACCAGGAGCGCGGCCATGAACACGTCGACTCTTGATCAGCCGCGCACGACCCACCGCACGGACGCAGAAACAGGTCCGGCAGGCGCTGTCGCGCTGACTTTGTAGCGGGAGGGCATCGTCGTGCTCGCGGCGGTCCGACGCCTGTTGTGGCTCTGAATGGGCGAGCTTTTCTCCGCTGCGCTCTTATCGTTCCTGCGGGCAGCATGCTCTCGCCCGCGCCGCTCTCAAGACATGATATACATGGCCTCAACCTCCCGAGATTTCAGAAGGGCACACCGGCGCCGACCATCAGGCGTGTCGCGCAGAGACGACATCCTGTGGTCACGGCCGGCACCACGCAGTTGGCGACACCGTCCGAGCAAGGGCAACGAACGCGATGCAGCGGCGAGCGGCCTGACAGGGCCTCTGACGTCACCGATCCACTTGCGATCATGGGTGGCGTCAGGCAGACATTTGAAACGCCTGGACGAGGAAGCATGCGATGCCGGCGGAAGAAGTGACGATCCGGACGCACGATGGCGATTGCCCTTCGCACGTCATGATCCCGGCGGGCAGCGGGCCCTGGCCTGCGGTGATTTTCTACACGGACGCCGGCGGGATCCGACCGGGCGTGCTTGACATGGCGCAACGGCTTGCAGACGGCGGCTATCTCGTGCTTCTGCCGGATCCCTTCTACCGCTACGGTCCCTATGGTCCGTTCGTCCCCAAGGAGGTCTTCGCGGGCGACTTCCGCGCGATCCTCGGTCCGTTGATGGCCACGACGGGCAACGACAAGGCGGCCGAAGATACCGAGGCGTATCTCAGCTATCTCGATAGGCGCAACGATGTCGTGGGCCGCGGGATGGGCGCGGTGGGTTTCTGCATGGGCGGCGGCATGGCCATCGCGTCGGCGGGAACCTATCCCGATCGCTTCACGGCGATTGCAAGCTTCCACGGAGGCAATCTCGCGACCGACATGCCGACCAGCCCCCACCTTTTCGCGCCGAAGCTCGCGGCGGCCGAAGTCTATGTAGCCGCCGCCGAGAAAGACGGCAGCTATCCGCCCGAGATGGCCGAGCGGCTCGAGCAGGCGCTGGCCGGAGCTGGTGTACGCTACAGCACCGAGACCTACCCTGCCGCGCATGGCTGGATGATGCCGGACTTCCCGGTTTACGATCATG
>CAXTVZ010000018.1:16926-21161 GCA_964247685.1 uncultured Acetobacteraceae bacterium | reverse complement strand
GTCTCCCCGACCGTCCGGCGGGTTGCTCGACGAGACTCGCCGACGGCCTGACGATTCCGAAACCGCGACGTCCTCCATCTCGCAAGCCAGCGACCCGATCTCGGCGCGTCGCTGAACCGCCCACCTGACGGTCTCGCTCGATTTCATCCGATGCGGATGCGCTGACGGACACTTCGCTCTGGCCCAGGAACTCGCCGCGCTCGCAACTGTCCGCCAACCGGGATCGTCCGCGTTGCTGGTGGCACCGGCTGGATCTCCTCGGTGGCGACAGCAGGAATTTCTGCCGGGCAGCGACGGAAGAAGCGGGAAGGTCCGTTGAAGTCGAACGGGCGCAGCCGTGTGCCGGCTTGTTGGCAGGAGATCCTCACCAGGCAGATGACGAAGCTTCAGTCACCCGCGCACGCATGAACGAGGCTCCTGGACATGTCGGGGCGGAGCGTTCCGAGGAATGATCAAGTTGGAGTCCGGGGAGGATCCCGATGCCGATCTCGTGGCGCGCGTGGGACGTGGAGAAGCGGGCGCCTTCCGGTTGCTGGTCGACCGCAAGCTCGCTCGCGTCCATGCACTCGCGCTGCGCCGGCTCGGCGATGCCGGCCAGGCCGATGACGTTGTTCAGGAGGCGTTCCTCCGGATCTGGAAGCATGCGGGATGTTGGCGGCGCGGGGAGGCCCGCTTCGACACGTGGCTGCATCGGGTGGTGCTCAACCTCTGCGTCGATCGCATCCGCAAACGCCGCGAGGTGTCCGTGGCCGAGCCGCCCGAGCAGACCGATCCCGCGCCAGGCGCCGATCACAGCCTCGAGCAGGCCGACACCGCGCGCAGGGTCCGGGACGCGATCGCAACCCTGCCAGAGCGCCAGCGCGAGGCGATCCTGCTTCACAACTACCAGGAGCTCAGCAACGTGGAAGCCGCTTCTGCCATGGGCCTCAACGTCGATGCACTCGAAAGCCTGCTGGCGCGCGCCCGTCGCACGCTGCGCGCCCGCCTGATGGAGGTCGACCTATGACACCGGAACGCTTCAGGGTCCTGCTGGCCGCCTACGGCGCCGAGCCCGAACACTGGCCCGCCGCGGAGCGCGAGGATGCGCTCGCGTTCTCCACCGCTCATGCATGGGCGCGCGAGGCGATGGAGGCGGAAGCCCGCCTCGACGCAGCGCTCGCGTCCTGGAGGGTTCCAGGCCCGGGCGCTGCGCTGGCAGGGCGCGTTGCCATGATCGGCGCGATGCGCGACACGGGCTTGCGTCGCGTCCGGTTGTGGCGGTCAGGCCTGGCTGCGGCGGCGCTTGCCACCGGGTTCGCGGCGGGTGCCGTCACGGTCGCCGTGTCGATCTCGCTTCCGCAGGGGGAAGGCCCCTCGCTCTACGGCGTCAGCGTGCTCGGAGCATCGCTCGATCTCGAGTCTGACGCTGCGCCGCGTGGCCCCGCCTGATGCGCTCCGCACCTCGCCTGCTCGTTGCGGCATCGCTGCTGCTCAATCTATTTGCCGCGGGCGTGATCGGCGGCGGCCTCGTCGTGCTTCAACACCCGACGCTCTGGCGCGCGCACGTGGCCGCGTCAAGACCGATCCGCGAGGCGGGTGATGGGTTGCCGCCGGAGGATCGCCTGCGCTTTCGAGCCACCATGCGTGCGGTGATCGCACAGTCGGTCGATCTCGGCCGCGAGGCGCGGCAGAGCCGGCGCGCGGCAGCGATGCTGTTCAGGGCACCGGTCTTCGACGCCGATGCCGTCATTGCGGCCCTCGCACGGGCACGCGCCGCCGATGTCGAACTGCGTGCTCGCCTCGAGACGGCCGCAGTCGCGTTCGCGTCCGGCCTGCCCGCCGACGAGCGCATCCTGCTCGCGGAAGGTCTCGCGCATGGCGGCCCGCTTCGGCGGCCGCCCGCTCCGGCCTCGGTTGGCAAACCGCACTGACCTCGACGGTCGAATTTCGGTGATCAGGAAGCGACGGATCGTGCGCCTCGCTCCGTTGAATGGTGAAGAAAAGGAGCTTCGCCATGAACGCAAACATCACCCGAACCATCGTCGCACATCGTGCCATGCTCGCACCTGCACGGGTCATCGTGCGGAACGTGGCCGGCAAAGACGAGGGGGCGCGACTGGGAATTTCGCGAGGCATCGCCCGCGACCCGGCCGCCGCAAGCGGTGCGGCGCGGCGCGCGCCGGATCAAACGGTTCGCCCGAGCGCGCGGGAACAGGCGGCGCAGCCGGGTGTGATCGCGCGGTGAAGCAGCCATCCCCACGATCGTTCGCGATCACCGTCCGCACTCTCACGGCATTCGTGCTGCTCTCGGGTGCACTCGCCGGCTGCGCATGTCGTCCCGGCTATGTCGGTCCTTACGGCGGCGTGCATCCGGCACGCTGCTGGGCCTGGTAGGAGATCTTCCATGAGGTTTCGGCATTTTCGCAGCATCGCTGCCGCATTCGCGCTGACCGCTTTCGCCGTTCCCGCACTCGCGCCCACGCCGGCGTCTGCCTGGTGGCATCACCCATGGGGCTGGCATGCGGGATGGCACCGGTGTTGCGGGTTCGCACCCGTGGCGGTGGCGCGCCCGTTCTGGGTCCCGGGGCATTGGCGGGCCGGCACCTGGAGGCCGGGGCACTGGGGATGAGGCGGATCGGCCGCGGCGCCCCCGCCTGTGCCATGCTCGCGCTTCTGGCACTCGGCGGCTGCGTCTACGGACCGCCACCGGCACCGCTCCCGATGGCCGCGGTCGTGCCGCCGCCCTCCCCCGCGGCTGCGGTCTGGCGACGCGGGCACTGGCGTTGGAACGGGGGCCGCTACGTCTGGGTGCCGGGGCACGACGTCGCCGTCGCCGGCTAAGCGGGAGAGCGATCGAATGACGATCATCATCGGCCTGCGCTCCATCCGGGGCAGCATCCTGTTCTCGACTCTGGCCGTTCTCGGCGGCGCTTGCGTGGCCTGCGCGCAGGCGGCGGCGCCGACGCCGGCGTTGAAAGTGATCCCGCTCACTCGGGCGGAGGCGCAACCGCCCGCCGGCTATTTCGTCGATCCTTTTCCGATCCGCCTGCACGGTGCCGCGGCGCAGCTCCCGGTGCGGCTGTTCTCCGGCACCACGAAATCGCTGCTCGTCTGCCCCGCCTCGCTGCTTGCCACCTGCGCGGTCGCGGGGACAGTGACGCTCGAGCAGGGATCGCTCCGTCAGCAGGCATCGGCTGCGGGAGCGACCCTGGGCGTCGCCGACAACTTCAATATCTTCGTCGACGCGGGCGGCGGCTGGCACATGGTCGCGACCTACTACGTGAAGAACCCGAGCGCGCCGGACACGGACGGGCCGTGGACGGTCGTGGTCCATGCACACCCGGCCAGCCCGGACGATCCCCTGCACTGGAGCGCCGACGCGCTGCTCGCCGGCTCCTTCAGCAGACCGGCGCCGGCGAACTACGACGGCAAGTTCTTCGACGACAACGGCACGCTCTACCTGATCTACAGCATGAATCTCACGACGACGCCGAAACGCGACGGCCTGGTGGCGCAACGGATGGTCTCCCCGACCCTGCCTGCCCCCGACAAGCCGGTCCTGCTGCTCGAGCCGAACACCGGCATCGGCTACGCCTCCGAACGCTTCGACGAGAACCAGGCGCCGGATGGATTCAAGCTGGTCGAGACCGGCAACATCACGAAGATCGACGGCAAATACGCGCTCGCCTACTCGACCGGTGCATTCGACGAGAGCGACTACAAGTCCGGCATCGCGTGGTCGGACACGTTCCTGCCTGCACCAGGAACCACCTATCGCAAGGTGGTCATACCTGATCCGACGCATGTGTGGAGCTCGCCGGGCGGTTTGGAGGTCCGATACCTTCTGCAGTCGCAGAAGCCGCTCTGGCCGAACGATGTCGCCGGCCAGGTTCTGGCACCCGGCGTGCCGTCGATCCTGCGCGGTTCGGACAACACCTGGCGCCTCGTGTTTGCCGGTTACGCATCGACCGATGCACCGATCGTTCACGGCACGATCCGCTACGTTTCGGCGTATCGCAGACCCTACGCCGTGCGGCTTCAAGTGACGATCCCGCCCGGCGAGACGGTCGCCACGGCGAACGACGCTGAACTGGCACGGTGGGTCACTCCGCAGAAGGAATAAGGCAGGCGCGCGTCGCGGGTGGCGGGAGATGCTTTGCTTGCGCTGATGCGGATCAGCTCGATCATCGTCTCGACCGGCTGCCTGAGCTGGGTCGCTCTGCTGCGCGCTCGCCTGGGCATGGACGCGGCGCGGG
>CAXTVZ010000018.1:6426-16826 GCA_964247685.1 uncultured Acetobacteraceae bacterium | reverse complement strand
TGCCTGAGCTGGGTCGCTCTGCTGCGCGCTCGCCTGGGCATGGACGCGGCGCGGGCAGCGATGCTCGCCCGGTCGCGTTCGAGGCGGCGTGAGCGCCACTGGTCGCATTCGAGGTCGCCTCGGCCGACGCTGTGGGCTCCTCCGCCCTGCCCGGATCGAGGCGGCTCGCCCGATAGACCCCGTGGAAAGGTCGGGAGGTGAAAAAAGTATTGGAGGCCGAACCAATCAGAGGAGGCGGGGGCACTCGCGGCGGCCTAGAGTGAACGAACGATAAGCAACGAGTCGGCCCGGCGTTGCCAGGGCACGGCCGAAGGGTGGATACGAATGCCGAGATCTGTCGCGATGGGCGGCGGCTGACGCCATGGCTCAGCCTGAACTCGAAATCGTCGGCGTGGCCGAGAACGCCCCCTTGAAGGTCTGGACGCACGGCTATCCCTATCGGACCGTGCGCTGGCACTTTCATCCCGAAATCGAGATCCATCTGATCACAGCCACGAGCGGCCGCGTTTTCGTCGGCGACTACATCGGCACATTTGCCCCGGGCAACCTGGTGATGACCGGGCCGAACCTGCCGCACAACTGGTTGAGCGACGTGGCCACCGACGTGACCATCCCCAGGCGCTGCATCATCATACAGTTCACCCTCCCATTTATCGAGGCCTGCGCCGATCTCTTCAGGACCGACGAGCTGCTGGGCCTGGTGAACGACAGCCGACGCGGTCTCGAATACACGCTCGCCACGAGCCGATCGGTCGCACCGCTCATGTCGGCGATGCTGGCCGGCGACGAGACATCACGCCCTGCCTTCTTCATGCAGATTCTCGAGCATCTCCTGCGGGACGACAAGCGGCGCATGCTGGCGAGCGTCGGCTACCAGTCCGAGCCGTCCGTCTACATGTCGAAGCCGCTCAACCACGTGCTCGAGCATATCCAGCGCAATCTCGTCTGCGACCTGCGCGAGTCGGAGCTCGCCGAACTGAGCGGCTACACTCCGAGCGGCTTCTCTCGCGCCTTCCATCGTCAGACAGGGATGACGTTCACCGCCTACGTGAACGGGCTGCGGATCAATCGTGCCTGCCGGATGCTGACGACATCCGATCGGCCGATCACCGACATCTGCTTCGATGTCGGCTTCAACAACGTCTCCAACTTCAACCGGCGGTTCCTCTCGGTCACCAGCATGACGCCGCGCGCCTATCGCGATTGTCACAAGGAGAACGACCGGCACCTTCACGACGGCGGACAGGCCGCCGGAGACGTCGTCCAGTTCCGGCCCTGATGCCGGCAATAACCAGAACCATCCAACAGGAAGGAAGCTTCAGACATGTGGAACCTTAGAGGGTCCGTCCGCGCCGCGACGGTGGCGTCGTGTCTCGTGCCCGTCTTCGGGCACGCGAGTGCCGCAACCGTCGCGAACGCCAAGCTCGCGTTCCTGATGCCCGACGAGAGCTCCACCCGCTACGAGGAACACGACAAGCCCGGCTTCGTTGCCGAGGTCACGGCGCTGTGCCCGAGCTGCACCGTCCTCTACCAGAACGCGGATGGCGACGCCTCGCGCCAGCAGCAGCAATTCAACTCAGTGATCTCGCAAGGTGCCAAGGCGATCGTGCTCGATCCGGTCGACTCGACCGCCGCCGCGTCGCTGGTCAACGAAGCGCAGTCGCAGGGGATTAAGGTGATCGCCTATGATCGGCCGATCCCGTCCGCACGGGCCAGCTACTACGTCTCGTTCAACAACGAGCAGATCGGCAAGATGATCGCGCAATCGCTGGTGGCGCACCTCAAGTCGATGAACGCGCCGACGAGCGGCGGCGTGCTCGAGGTGAACGGCTCGCCGACCGACGCCGCGGCGGGCCTCATCAAGAAGGGCATCCACGAAGGACTCGCCTCCGGCGGCTACAAGACGCTCGCCGAATACGACACGCCCGACTGGCTACCGTCGAAAGCGCAGCAATGGGTTGGCGGCCAGATCTCGCGATTTGGCAAGAAGATCGTCGGTGTCGTCGCCGCAAATGACGGCACGGCCGGTGGCGCGATCGCGGCCTTCAAGGCGGCCGGCATGGACCAGGTGCCGCCGGTGACCGGCAACGACGCGACGATCGCCGGCCTCCAGCTGATCCTCGCGGGCGACCAGTACAACACAATCTCGAAGCCGAGCGAGATCGTCGCGGCTGCGGCTGCGAAGGTCGCGATCGGCCTGCTCGAGGGCGGCTCTCCGCAAAGCGACACGGTTCTCTTCAACACGCCGACGCAGCTCTTCACGCCGACGCTGGTGACAGCCGACAACCTCAAGAGCGAGATTGTCGACAAAGACGTGAACGGCAAGCCCATCGAGCCCGCTTCCGTGCTCTGCACCGGCCGCTACGTCGCCGGGTGCCAAAAGCTCGGGATCTCGCCCTGATCCTTCCTCTCCTGCCCGGCCTCCGACGTTGGAGGCCGGGCAGCTTTCCTCGCGAGGCCAACGGATGACCGATCCGATCAGACAGCCCGCAGCGGATGGCGAGCTCGTTCTCAGCCTCCGCGGCATCTCGAAGCATTTCGGCGCCGTCTCGGCGCTCACCGACATCGAGCTCGATGTCCACGCGGGCGAGGTCGTCGCGCTCGTGGGCGACAACGGCGCCGGCAAGTCGACGCTCGTCAAGGTTCTCGCGGGCGTGCATCAGCCGAGCTCGGGCACGATGACCTTCGCCGGCCGCGAGGTCACGCTGGCCGATCCGAGTGCGGCGCTCTCGCTGGGGATTGCGACGGTGTTCCAGGATCTGGCGCTCTGCGAGAACCTCGACGTCGTCGCCAACATCTTCCTTGGGCGCGAGCTCGGGCCGATGGGGCTCGACGAGGTCTCGATGGAGATCAAGGCCTGGACGCTGCTCCGCGAGCTCTCGGCCCGCATCCCGAGTGTGCGCGAGCCGGTGGCCTCGCTCTCGGGCGGCCAGCGGCAGACGGTCGCGATCGCGCGCTCGCTGCTGCTCGAGCCGAAGCTCATCCTGCTCGACGAGCCGACGGCGGCACTCGGCGTCGCGCAGACCGCGGAAGTCCTCGATCTGATCGAGAGGGTTCGCGCACGCGGCCTCGGCGTCGTGATGATCAGCCACAACATGGAGGATGTCCGCGCGGTCGCGGACCGGATCGTGGTGCTTCGGCTCGGCCGCAACAACGGCGTCTTCACGCCCGATACCAGCAACCACGAGCTGGTCAGCGCCATCACGGGTGCTGCCGAGAATGCCGTGTCGCGCCGCGCCGGACGCCGGCGCGCGGCCGAAGGGGCGCAAGCGGGTGCCACGGAAGGAGCCACGCCATGAGCGGTTCGGGACTGGTCGATCGCGCCGACGAGCGCCTCAAGCAGGACAGCGGCATCGGCGGCACCATCCGGTCGTCGATTGACCGGGTGCGGTCGGGCGATCTCGGATCCCTGCCCGTTGTGATCGGGCTCGTGATCATCTGCACCGTGTTCGAAAGCCTGAACACGGTCTTTCTCTCGGCCAACAACCTCGTCAACCTGCTCTACGACAGCTCGACCGTCGGCGTGATCTCGCTCGGCATCGTCTGCATCCTGATGATCGGCGAGATCGATCTGTCGGTGGGCTCGATGAGCGGGTTCGCTTCCGCCCTTGTCGGCGTGCTCTGGGTCAACCAGGGTTGGCCGGTCGGGCTCGCCATTATCGCGGCTATCGCGGCCGGCGGTATCGTCGGCTTCGTCTACGCGACTCTGTTCAACCGGTTCGGCATGCCGAGCTTCGTCTCGACGCTGGCCGGGCTGCTCGCGATCCTCGGGCTGCAGCTTTACATTCTCGGCGACACGGGCTCGATCAATCTTCCGTACGGCTCGCCGATGGTGAGCTTCGGCCAGTCGCTCTACATGCCGGCCGCTCTGTCCTACGGGGTTGCGGCACTCGCCGGGATCGCCGTTTTCCTGACCGGCAGCCGGACGGCCCGGCGCCGTCGCCAGGCGAACCTCTCCTCGCAGTCGTTGGGCGCGATCGTCGCTCGCGCCGTCATCGTCACTGCGATCCTCGAGGTGGCGGTCTTCTACCTCGACCGCGATCGCGGCGTGCCTTGGATGCTCGGCTTCTTCATAGCTCTCGTGCTGCTGCTGAACTACGCGCTCACGCGGACGAAATGGGGGCGCTCGGTTACGGCGGTCGGCGGCAACCGCGAGGCGGCGCGTCGCGCGGGCATCAATGTCCGCCTGATCACCACCAGCGTGTTCGTGCTCTGCTCGGTGTTCGCGGCGGTGGGCGGCGTGCTCGCGTCCGCACGTCTCGCATCGGCGAGCCAGCAGGCGGGCACCGGCGACGTCAACCTCGACGCGATCGCGGCGGCCGTGATCGGTGGCACCAGCCTGTTCGGTGGCCGCGGCAGCGCGTTCTCGGCACTGCTCGGGATCATCGTGATCCAGGCGATCTCGAACGGGCTCACCCTGCTCGATCTGTCGTCCTCGCTTCGCTACATGATCACGGGCGGCGTGCTCGCTGTCGCCGTGATCGTGGACAGTCTCGCGCGTCGTTCCCGCGCCTCACACGGCCGCGCCTGAGCCCGCCCCACACAGGAGTTCTCGACATGACGGAGCAGCTTGCAGGCCAGGTCGCGGCGGTCACCGGTGCTGCGTCGGGGATCGGTCTCGAATGCGCGCGCGCGTTCCTCCAGGCAGGCGCGCGCGTGGCGCTCGTCGATTTCGCGGCGGACCGGCTCCGCGCAATCTGCGACGAACTCGGCGAGGGTGCGTTTCCGGTGGTGGTCGATCTGACCGAGTCCTCGAGCGTCGACCGCATGCTGCCGCAGATCCTCGAGCACGCCGGCCAGCTCGACATCTTCCACGCCAACGCCGGCGCCTATGTGGGTGGCCCGATCGAAGAGGGCGATCCCGATGCCTGGGACTGCATGCTCAACCTCAACATCAACGCGACCTTCCGCTCGGTGCGCGCGGTGCTGCCGCACATGATCGAGCGGCGAACGGGCGACATTATCATGACGAGCTCCATCGCGGGGCTCGTGCCCGTCGTGTGGGAGCCGATCTACACGGCGTCGAAGCATGCCGTGCAGGCCTTCATCCACACCGTGCGGCGACAGGTGGCCAAGCACGGGATCCGGGTCGGCGGCGTGGCACCAGGGCCGGTCATCACCGCACTCCTGAAGGACTGGCCGCAGGCCAAGCTCGACGACGCCCGCGCATCGGGCAGCCTGATGGAGGCGCGCGACGTGGCGGAAGCCGTGCTGTTCATGGTCACCCGGCCGCGCGGCGTCACGATCCGCGACCTCGTCATCCTCCCGCAAAATCTCGATCTCTGAGCGGTCATGGTGGACGCGTTCATCGGAGTCGATGTCGGGACCGGCAGCGCGCGTGCGGGCGTGTTCACGGCCGATGGAAGCGTCCTCGGCAAGCATGCGGTGCCGATCCGCATGAACCGGCCGCGGCCCGATCATGTTGAGCAATCCTCCGACGATATCTGGTCCGCGGTCGTGGGCGCGGTGCGGACCGCGCTCGCGGCCGCCGGTCCCGTCACGGTGCGCGGCATCGGTTTCGACGCGACCTGCTCGCTGGTCGCGCTCGACCACGCGGGCGGTCCGGTGGCGGTCGGCAGCGGAGGCGACGATTGGAACGTCGTGGTCTGGATGGATCACCGTGCCGAGGAGCAGGCCACGCGGATCAACCGCACCTGCCATCCCGTGCTCCGCTATCTCGGGGGCCGCATCTCGCTCGAGATGCAGACGCCGAAGCTTCTCTGGCTGAAGGAGAACCTGCCCGAGACCTGGCGGCGGGCCGCGCATTTCTTCGACTTGCCTGATTACCTCACCTGGCGTGCGACCGGTGCCGAGAGCCGTTCGGTCTGCTCGCTCGTCTGCAAATGGACCTATCTCGGCCACGAGAACCGCTGGGATGACAGCTATTTCCGCGCGATCGGCCTCGGTGACCTTGCCGACGAGGGCTACGCCCGGATCGGCCGCGACGTGCTGCCGATCGCCGCTCCCGTCGGCCGCGGTCTCGATGCGCGGGCTGCCGCCGAGTTCGGGCTCGAGCCCGGCATCCCGGTGGGCACATCGGCGATCGACGCGCATGCGGGCGGCATCGGCACGATCGGCGCGGCCCTCGACGGCGGCGGGGTTCCGGACGACGCGGCGCTGGACCGGCGGGTGGCGCTGGTGGGCGGCACGTCGTCCTGCCACATGGCGGTCTCGCGCGCGCCACGCTTCGTGCCGGGCGTGTGGGGCCCCTACTACGCGGCGATGCTGCCGGCGCTCTGGCTGAACGAGGGCGGCCAGTCGGCGACCGGCAGCCTGATCGACCACGTGATCCGCACCCATGCCGCGCATGACGGCCTCGCCTCCGAAGGCGGCAGCATCTACGAGCGCCTGAACGCGCGGATCGGCGCGCTCGCGGCCGGCCTGCCGCATCCGGCCTTTCTCACCAGCGGGCTGCATGTCGACCCGGACTTCCTCGGCAACCGGTCGCCGCGCGCGGACAGCACGCTTCGCGGCACGATCACGGGCCTCACGCTCTCCGCCGGCCCCGATGACCTTGCACGCCTCTACCTCGCGACCATTCAGGCGCTCGCCTACGGCACCCGGCACATCATCGAGACGATGAACGCGAGCGGCTACGCGATCGACACGATCCTCGCATCCGGCGGGGGTACCCGAAATCCCGTGTTCCTGCGCGAACATGCGGATGCGACCGGGTGCCGCATCGTCCTTCCGCGGGAGGAGGATGCGGTGCTGCTCGGCGCCGCCATCCTCGGCCGGGTCGCATCGAACGGTGGCGCAGGTTTGCGTGAGGCGATGTCCGCGATGACCGCGCCCGGCCGGACCATCGAACCGAATGCGGCCACGCGGCCATATCACGGCGCCAAATACTCTGTGTTCCAGAGGCTCCACGATGACCAGCAGAGCTACCGTGCATCGATGCAGGAGAGCCTGACGGACTTCTGACGGCGTCGATGTCTTTACCGCAGAACGGGCGGAGAAGAACGGCACGTTGGTGAAGCGGATGGAGGTAGTCGCGGCAGAGCTGGCGCGGAGAAAACGAACGCCTCGCAGGGGCGCAGATCGCTACGCGCCCTTGGAGTGGTGCCGGGCCACGACGGCGATGTCACTCAGTGCTTGTGCCTTACGACAGAATGCAGCGGGTGAGGCAGTCACCGAGAAGAATTCGTGTGCCTTTCCGTCCGGCCGACCGCGTGCTCACGCTCCATCGGCGGCACAGACTATGTCTCGCATGGCGCTGTGTTGCCGCTGACGGGTATGGCGAGGATGGCGCGGAGACCTCCTCCGCTCCGGTTCTCCAGAGCGATGTGACCGCCGAACGTGGCGGCCTGAGCACGAGCGATGGCGAGCCCGAGCCCGGTTCCCTCACCCTTGCTTGCACCTCGCTCGAAGGGAGCGAAGACGGCCTCGAGCCGGTCCGCAGGAAGACCAGGACCGCGATCCTCGACCAGGATCCGGATTTCGCCGCCCGCACGCTCCGCCCGCAACGAGGCCGGCCCTGCATGTCGCCAGGCGTTGTCGCAGAGATTTTGCAGCGCGCGCGACAATGCCTGGGGCTTGACCCGAGCCTGCATGTTGGGAGGTGCGTCGCAGGACATGTCGCGGCCGGTGTCCTGCGCGTCTGTGGCAATCGAGTCGAGCAGCGCGCCCAGCTCCACCACCGCCCAGTCCTCACGATTTTCCCCGCTGGCGGCAAGCTCGAGCCCGTTGCGCACGAGGTCCAGTGTCACGCGCAGGTCCGCGAGCAGGCGTTCGCGAAGCAGCGGATCCTCGACCTGCTCCAAGCGAATGCGCATCCGCGTCAGCGGTGTCTGCAGATCATGGCTGATCGCTGCGAGCAGCTTCGTGCGCGCGGCAAAGCCGTCGCGGACACGCTGCTGCATGAGGTTGAAGGTCCGAAGCGCCAATCGGATCTCGCGCGGGCCGCTCTCCGGAAGCAGCGCCGGATCGAGTGAGACGGCAAACGCCTCCGACGCCTGGCTCAGCCGGCGCAGCGGCTTCAACGTGAGACGGGAAATGACGATCGCCAGCACTGCGCTCTCGACCGCGATCACGGCGAGGTAGATCGGCTCGAACAAGGGAAGATCGTAGTTGCGCACCGTGTCGCGATCGATCTCAAGCGCGTAGGCGTGACCTTGTGTGGTGGTGAACCGGACATACCAACAGCCGAATTGCGGCTTATACTCGTGCAGGTGCAGCGACGGCGGCTGGATGCAGCGCGCGCGGTTATCGATCCGCACGACATGCGGATCGGAACCGGGCCCGAACTGGGCGGCGACTTGCGCCCGCAGACGCTGGCTTTCACTCCGATCCTGCGGCCACGGATAAGGCTCGAGCGCGTAGTGGCGGAACCGGAAGCGATGCAGCCGGTCGTCGAAGGCGACCCGGTCGCGGTCGATCTGATCGTGGATGTCGGCGATGGCCTCGGCAAACTTCGCCCGATGGATGTTCTCCATCTCGTGCGACCAGAGCGATGCCGCCACCGCCAGGGTTGCCCCTGCCGTCACCGCGAGCGTCGCGCACACGACGAAGACCAGCCGGCCGCCGAGCGAGCCGAGACGCTGCACGAGCGCGCGCCACAGGCCCGTCGTCATTGGTAATCGCCCACTGATTTTCATCGAAACGAGACGGTGGCGGCCAGCATGTAGCCCTCGCCGCGCACGGTGAGGATCATGTCGGCGGCGGTCGGCTCATGCGCGAGACGCTGGCGGAGCCGACTGATACGAAGATCGAGCGAACGATCGAACGAGACGGTGGCACTCCGCTCAGGCAGCAGCTCTTCGCGGGTCAGGACGCGCCCGGGATGATCGAGCATGCGGCGCAGGAGGCTGAACTCGGACGCCGGCAGCATCACCAATCGTCCGTCCGAGGCGATCAGACGGCGGTGCAGCAGGTCGAGCTCCCAGGGGCCGAACGCGATCATGCGCGGCTGGCTCGGCCGCCAGGACCCGCCCGGATCGGAGCGACGGCCCAGCAGCTTGCGGGCGCGCACCAGCAGCTCGCGCGGCTCGAACGGCTTGGCAAGGTAGTCGTCGGCCCCGAGCTCCAGTCCCAGCACCCGCTCGATCGGCCCCGTCCGCGCGGTCAACATCAGGATGGCGAGCGTCTGTCCGGCGGCCCGGAGCTCCCGGCAGAGCGCAATCCCATCCCCGTCCGGCAGCCCGAGGTCGAGGATCAGGAGATCGGTCGACTGACCGGCCAGCACGGCACGGGCGGCGACGGCGCCGGCCGCACCCTGCGCCTCGTAGCCGTCGCGCTGGAACATCTCGATCAGAAACTCGCGGATCGTGTCGTCATCGTCGAGAACAAGAACGCGAGGGGTCGGTGCGGCCGACATGGGGGCCTTCGGTCTGGGACGGCGCGGTGCGCGAGGAGCGCTCCTATAGCAGGGCCTGGAGTGAAACCGAGCGTCGCGAATGCATCGGTTTGTAGCCGTCCCGCACGGCCCGACCAGTCGTCATCGGGTCGCCAAGCGCCTGCACGGCCACGATTGTCCTCGCGATACCCGGTGCCAGAGGCTTGATACATTCGCCTACCGAGCCTGTCTGTTGTCCCGCGGTACGATCCTGCTTCCCTTCCCTCGCACCAGGCAGGGAGCACGAACATGACAAACACATCGAAGATCGCCATCGCCGTTCTGGCCGCCACATGGATGGGCGGCGGCCTCGTGCCGGCGAAAGCGCAAGGCGCTTCACCGTCCGACAGCGCGCGGACACGGTGCAGATGACCGTCTCACTCGGCGATCTCGACCTCGCCGCGCGGTCGGGACAGGCCAAGGCGCGGCAGCGTCTCGCGGTTGCCGTCCACACGGCGTGCGGCGACGCGGATGCGAACAACCCCGCCGCCACCTCGACCTGCCAGGACGAGGCGCTGGGCGACGCACGCACGCAACTGACGAAGCTGATCGGCCAGCGGCGCGCGCCTCGCATCCAGTTGGCAGCGCGTTGAGCGTGGCCGGCTCGCATGGCCCCGACCCGGCTCGCTGCCGGCGGGCAGGCGCGATGGCCGTCGGTCGCACCGGCGACGTCGCATGACACCGATGCCGCTCGTCGGGCCGCGCTACTGGAGCGCGCTCTGCCTCGCCAGCATCCTCGGCGCCAATTTCGGCGACGTCCTGTCGCGCTGTCTCGACCTTGGATACTGGCACGGCCTCCCCGTGCTCCTGGCGCTGTTCGGGGCGACGATGCTGGCGGCGCGCCGGGGACCGGTGACGGAAGCCTATTACTGGGTGGCGATCATCATCGTGCGGGCGGGAGCAACGAACCTTTCCGACCTGCAGACGCTGGCCGTGGGCATCCCGTTCCCCGTGGTGATGGCAGGCTTCCTCGCGCTGCTGGCGTTGCTCGCGGCTGCCAGCCGTCGCGCCTTCGTCGACACGAGCGGCCTGCCGAGAGCGGACGGTTTTTTCTGGGCCGCCATGC
>CAXTVZ010000018.1:0-6326 GCA_964247685.1 uncultured Acetobacteraceae bacterium | reverse complement strand
TTCGTCGACACGAGCGGCCTGCCGAGAGCGGACGGTTTTTTCTGGGCCGCCATGCTCGCCGCGGGCACGCTCGGAACGGCGTGCGGCGACGACCTCGCCTTCGTCCAGGACCTGAGACCACCGCTCGCCTCCGGTCTGATGACCGTGCTGCTCGCGGTGACACTCGCCTGGCGGACCGGCGCACGTGCTCCAGCCGTGCTGACGTTCTGGGTGACTGTGATCGTCATCCGCACCTGGGGCACGAATGTCGGGGACATGACGGCCGATCGCTGGGGTCTGGGACCGAGCACGACGGCGAGCTTCCTGCTGTTCGTGGGGCTGCTGCTCGCGTGGAGACCGTCCGCGCGCGCGGGTGCGACCGCCGGGTGAACGCAAGGCGGGTCCTGCCTCGTGCCGCGGCGTGTCTCCTGCTCGCGGCTGGGTGGTTCCCCGCTTCCGCCTCGCCGCCCTTCGTCCTTGATGATGCGGACACGCTCACGCGCTGCCACGTCGAGATCGATCTCGGATCGCTGGCGATGGACGGGCCGGGCGGAGCCAGCGGCGACCTCCTCTCTCTCGAAACGGATTTTGGCGTGGCGGACGGGATCGAGACCGACATCGTGGCGCCGCTGGCTTTCACGCAGCGCTCACACAGCCTCCTGACGGGGCCCGGCGACATCACGTTCGAGCAGAAATTCCGACTCGTTGACCACGCTCGGGCAACGTCCTGGCCCTCCGTGTCGGCGGAGCCGGCATTGATCTTGCCGGCGGGAAGTGCATCACGCGGCTTTGGAACCGGCCATGTTCAGCTCGCACTTCCCCTCTGGTTTTCGAAGGATTTCGGGGCCTGGAACGTGTTTGGCGGTGGCGGCTACACGGTCAACTCCGGCGGCAACCAGCGCGATTTCATCCTCGCAGGTGTCGGCCTCGTCCGAGCGTTCGGTGACCACTGGCATGTGGGCGGCGAAGCCTACGAGACCACGAGGCCCGGGCGCGCAACGCCGGGAGCGCTCAGCGTCGATCTCGATGCCATCGAAGACATTTCCGATGTCATACACGCCTTCGTGTCGGTTGGCCGGGGCTTCGGTGCCGGCGCGATTTCCAACCGGGCGACGCTGTTCGCCGGTCTCCAGTTCACCGAATGAGCAACACGCAAAGGATCATTCCTGTGAGAAACGACTTCCATGGTGACGCGCGAGCCCTGACGGCCGCCGCACCATCCCCTTTGGCGGAACGAGGGCGGATCGCCGAGGTCGACGTCATCCGCGGTGCCGCCTTGTTCGGCGTCCTGTGGATGAACCTCGTCGAGATCACCAACTGGCTCGTTCCACCTGCTACCCGCGACGCTCTCGCATCCGCTCCCGTCGATCGGGTGGTGACGCTTCTGTCCGCATGGTTGCTGAGCAGCAAGGCGCAGATGCTCTTCGGCATCCTCTTCGGATTCGGCTTCGCCGTGTTCACCGATCGCGCCCTGGCGCGAGGAGCTCGAGCCGGAACACTCTACGCGCGACGCCTGACATTCCTCCTGATCCTGGGAACGCTGCAATACGTGTTTCTCTGGTGGGGCGACATTCTGCACGACTACGCGCTGGCCGGCTTCGCGCTCCTGCTGGTGCGGCGCTGGCCCGATCGCCGCGTCGCCATGGTCGGCCTCGCCCTCGTCCTTCTGTCGCCTCTCGGTCGTCCGCTTGCGCAATGGCTGATGGACAGCGGCGATCCGCACGCGTTGGCCCGGATCAGAGGACAGTTTCATCACGCCATGTGGCAGGCCACCGCTTCAGGCGACTATCCCGGCATGGTCCGCGCGATCTGGCTGCGCAGCGCCGCGATTTACGGCGACGGCGGCTTCGTCGGTTATTTTTCCGAGCTGTTCGGCGAGTTTCTCCTCGGCGCCTTCCTGTTCCGCACCGGATGGCTGCAACGCGCAGCGTTCGAACGACAGATGTTCCGCCGCACGGTTCTGATCTGCATCCCGGCCGGTCTTGCACTGGCAGCACTCGACCCCGCTCGATCGCTGATCGGCGCCAGGTTCACGCTCCTGCCAGAGCCGCTGTCCTCCGTGCTCGACCAGGCCGGCGACCTTATGCTGGCCACGGGTTACGCGGCGCTGATAGCACTGACCTTGCCGCGTCCGGCGCTCAGACCCATCTGCGCGGGCATCGGCGCTCTTGGGCGCATGGCGTTGACCAATTATGTCAGCCAGAGCGTGTTCTTCTTCCTCGTCATCGATGGATTCGGGGTCGGGTTGATTGGCAGGATCGGTGTCGCCCTCGGCGGGGCGGCGGCCGTGATCCTGTTTGCGGCACAGATCCTGCTGAGCACTTGGTGGCTCCGACGCTTCCGTTTTGGACCGCTCGAATGGCTGTGGCGGTCGGCGACCTACGGGCGCTGGCAAGCGCTCCGACGGTGAGCGGCGGCCGACGTCGAGCAGCAGTGGCGGACGCGCGGAGTTGGGTCGGTCGGAAACGCCCGAAGCGGGTGGTTCAGGATCGAGAGCAGAGCGCTCGCAGGGTCACGATCAACAAGGGGGATGAAGACAAGAATGCAGAAATCAAGCCGCTATTCGGGCTGACCTCGAGGTCACGAAAGGATGGTCAAGGTCGGGCACGCGAGGCTGCTCATCCTCCCCACAGACAGACGCGATCTTGAAGCCGGCGATCGGCCAAGCGCCGCAAGTCGAGATCCCGAATGTGGACATCGACGATGCCGTCATCAGCGCGATCGACCAGCGCGCGCCATCCCGCCTGTCGGGCCGATCGAGACGGCCAATCGCGCCGGCGGTGTTGTTGATGCCGCGACGTCGACCATTTCGGCCGCGCGCATGGGCCCTTAGCGGGCAGCTTGCGACGTTGCGCACGCATGTCGCTGTCCCGATCAAGCGCGTTCAGGATCGCTCTTTCATGCGGCATAAAATTCTTGAGAGCGATGGGCACGGGATGTCGTCGGCTCCGACTCACTGCTGGTCCGACACATCCTGCCGACCCGCGTCCTGTCTGCTCGCTGTCGCCGAGGAGTTGCCTGCGCTCAGAACGTCTTCACACCGTTGACCGGCAGGCGCACGCCGTAGAGCGACGTGGTGGCGCAGATATAGAGGTAGTTCCGCTTCGGGCCGCCGAAGCAGACATTCGCCACGACCTCGGGAACGAGGATCTTGCCGATCAACGTTCCGTCCGGGTGGTAGCAATGCACACCGTCTCCGGCGCTGGTCCAGATCCGGCCCTCCGTGTCGATCCGGAACCCGTCGAAGAAGCCGCTTGTGCAGGCGGCGAAGATCCCGTCGTCGCGCAGATCGGCGTCGTCCGAAACCGCGAAGCGCCGGATATGGGCGGGCCCTGTCGGATCATTCGAGCGGCCGCTGTCGGCGATGTAGAGCGTGCGCTCGTCGGGCGAGAAAGCGAGCCCGTTGGGCTGGACGAAGTCGTCCGCGGCGATCCTGAGCGCGCCCGTCGACGGCGTCAGGCAATAGACATGATTGGCCGCCTGCTCGCGCGGGGAAAGATGCCCTTCGTAATCGGAGTCGATGCCGTAGGTCGGGTCGGTGAACCAGATCGTGCCATCGGACCGGACGACGACGTCGTTGGGGCTGTTCAGACGGAGGCCCTCGAAGCTGTCGGCGAGCGTCACGACGGTGCCGTCGATCTCCGTTCGCGATACCCGCCGCCCACCGTGCTCGCAGGTGACGAGCCGACCCTGGCGGTCGACGGTGTTGCCGTTCGAGTGCCCCGCCGGATGGCGAAACACCGAGACGCTGCCGTCGCATTCGTCGAGCCGCAGCATGCGGTCGTTCGGAATGTCCGACCAGACCAGCGAACGCGCGGCCGGGAGATAGGCGGCACCTTCCGCCCAGCGGCAGCCCTGCGCGAGCACGTCGAGCCGCGCGGTCGGGATGAACAGCCGGGCGAAGCGGTCGTCCAGAGTCTCGAAGCAGCCGATTTGCATCCTGTCGCCTCCATCGTCGCCTCGTCGCCCCGGCCGGCTGGCCGAGCCCATGTTCCCGCGCTCTCCGGACGAAGATCGCGGTAGGTAGTTTGCCACACCGCCTCCAACTTGCAAAAGGCTGGCAGAAATCGATCGTTGTCGCGTATTCCCCGGCCGATCCGGTGTCGCTGACGGGGCGGTGCCATGCTTGTCCCGGCGCGCAACGGCGAGGCGATGTTCGACGCGGCGGAACAAGAACGCGTCGAGATGGGTCATGAGCAAAGTTAGGAACCGCGTGCTCGTACGGCTAGCGAGGACAGGAGGTGGGGCTCCAAGCGACAGGCTGGCGACCGACGGCGCCAGGGCAGTCAGTACACGATGCGCCTCGTGTTGTCGGACGCGGCCGGACGCGGGATGAGCAATGCGGCGGTGCTCGCATGCGAGGCACCGGTGTGGACCGTTCCGGCGCGACGCGCCCCGGACCATTCAGGAGACTTACGCGCCACGTAGCCCGTGGACGAGCGGCATGCCCGATGCGGCTTGAGGCTGGCGACCGGGCGGAACTCGTGACACTCTGCTGCAACCACATGGCCCCTCCGCAGGAAGCCTGTGCGCGCGCCGTCGAGGCCCGCTCTCCAAAGGGCGCCCGAGCGCTCGCAAACAAGGGGCGCCCAAGCGCTCGTTTCGGAGGAAGTCATGTCCAACGCCGCCGCCATGCCAGCCACCTCCCCGGCGCGAACGCAGATGCCACGCGCACGATGGATCATGGTGTGGCTGTGCTTCGCAGCTCTCGCGATCAACTACACCGATCGCGCCAACCTGGCGGTCGCCGCTCCCTCCATCCGGCAGGACCTGCATATCGGCACCACGACGATGGGCTTTCTGCTCGGCTCGTTCTTCTGGACCTACGCCCTGATGCAGCTTCCGGCAGGCTGGCTCGCCGACCGCTACGGCGCACGTCTCGTGTTCCCGATCGCGGTGGCCTGGTGGTCGTTGTTCACCGGGCTCATGTCGGTCGCAAACTCGGTCTCGACGATGTTCGGGCTTCGCCTTCTTCTCGGCGCAGGCGAGGCCGGCGGCTATCCGTCCTGCGCGCGCGTGGTGTCGCGCTGGATGCCGTCATCCGAGCGAGCGCTCGCCTCGTCGATCTTCGATTCGGGGTCGCGCGTCGGCAACCTGATCGCGATCCCGCTCTGCGCCTGGCTGGTGGGATCGTTCGGATGGCGCACCTCGTTCGTGGTCACCGGGCTGCTCGGCTTCGTCTGGATCGCCGGCTGGCTGCTGATTTACCGCAAGCCGGAGCGCCACCCGGACGTGACACCGGCGGCGCTGCGCGAGATGGAGGAGAGCCGCGCCACGTCCACGGGTGATGAGCCGCCGATGCGGTGGGTGTCGTTGTTCCGGTATCGCACGATCTGGGGCATGATGATCGGGTTCTTCTGCCTCAACTTCGCGATCTACTTCTTCATCACCTGGTTCCCGACCTACCTGATCTCGGCGCGACATTTCTCGCTCAAGCAGTTCGGTGTGTTCGGGCTGATCCCCGGCCTGATCGCCGTGCCGGGCGGATGGCTCGGCGGGTTCACCTCGGACCGGCTGTATGCGCGCGGCTGGAGCCTGACGGCTGCCCGCAAGACCTGCCTGATCGGCGGCATGCTGGTCTCGTCGAGCATCACGCTGGCCGCGGTGGTGCCGGCCGCCTGGATGGCGCTGGGCGTGTTCGCGCTGTCCTATGCTGCACTCGCCTTCACGGCCGCCAGCATCTGGTCGCTGCCGGGCGACGTGGCACCGACCCGGGCGCAGGTGGGCTCGATCGGCGGGATCCAGAACTTCGCCTCCAACCTCGCCGGCGTCGTCACCACGAGCTTCACGGGCGTGATGCTGACGATCACGCACGGCTCGTTCGCCATCCCGCTGATCGCCGCAGGCGCGTTGTGCGTGGTGGGCGCGATGTCCTACCTGTTCCTGGTCGGACGGATCGAGCCGCTGCCCATCATCGCGGCGGAACGGTAGCGGGCGTCAGACGCCGGTCGGGCGCTCGGGTGCGCGAGCGCCCGAGAGACCTTTCAGCGTTGCCGCGACGACCCGTCGCCCGCGCGCCGGCAGCAGCATCGCGGTCGCGGCTGACACGAGTGCCGCGATGCTGAGCGCATGGAGGCCCGCGGTGCTGGAGCCGAAAGCGTGGTCGGCCGCCGCTCGCAGGTTCGGCGCCACAAAGCCGCCAAGATTGCCGATCGAGTTGATCACGGCCAGGCCGCCGGCTGCCGCCGTGCCGCCGAAATGGTCGGTGGGGAAGGTCCAGAAGATCGCCTGCGACGCGATGATTCCGGACGCCGCCACGCACAACGCCACGATCGCCACCAGCGGCGAGGAATGCGCCGACACCAGGATCCCGCTCGCAACCATCAGCAGGCAGATCAGGAAGAACA
>CAXTVZ010000017.1:1310-26151 GCA_964247685.1 uncultured Acetobacteraceae bacterium | reverse complement strand
CAGGGCTCTGCCCTGGACCCGCCAAGGGGCGAGCCCCTTGGATCCCCTCGACTTGAGAGAACTCCGGGCGGCAGTATCTGCGCCAAACAAACGGGTTCTAAGGGCTCGCCCTTAGCGGGTCCAGGGCAGAGCCCTGGCCTTCCTCGCCCGAGCAGCCACTCGGGAGCGCGACCCTGAAGGCGGAGCTCTCCGCTTCCGAGGCGCGCCGCATCGCGTTGACGGCACAGGGCTTCAACGCATCGACCGCGATGGGGACGTCACCGCGCCACAACTGTTGAAAACCATCGGCCGGCTCGGCCTGCTGCAGATCGACAGCGTGAACGTCCTCGCGCGCGCACATTATCTGCCGCTGTTCTCGCGCCTTGGTGCGTATGACCGCGCACTCCTCGACGCGCTCACCGCCGCCAGGCCGAAGCACTTGTTCGAATACTGGGGGCACGAGGCTTCGCTCCTGCCGGTCGACTGCCAGCCCCTGTTTCGCTGGCGCATGGCTCGCGCGCTTCGTGGGCAAGGCATCTGGGGGCGGCTGGAACCATTTGCCGGCGAGATGCGCGGCGCGGCGGATGCCCTCCTTGCCCGCATCGGAGGGGAAGGGCCGTTGGCCGCGTCCGACGTGGCGAGTGGCAAAGCGGCGCAGGGCATGTGGGCCTGGAGTGCTGCGAAGCACGCGCTCGAGTGGCTGTTCTGGGCGGGACTGGTCGCCTCAACCCATCGCCGGGGGAGCTTCGAGCGCGTCTACGACCTGCCCGAGCGCGTGCTGCCCCGCGCCGTTCTGCAGCGTCCAACGCCGCGCGGCGTCGATGCGCGGCGGGAGCTCCTGGCGCGCGCCGCGCGGGCGCTCGGTGTCGCGACGGTGCAGGATCTGCGCGACTACTATCGCATCTCGCCGGCCGACGCGCTTGCGCCCATCAATCAGCTGATCGAGGAAGGCACGGTCATTCCTGTGGGCGTGCGCGGCTGGCGGCAGCAGGCCTATTTGCACAAGGAGGCGAAAGCGGGGCGCAGGCTCGAGGGCGCGGCGTTGCTGTCGCCCTTCGATCCGCTGATCTGGCACCGCCCGCGAACCGAGACCCTGTTCGGATTCCGCTATCGCCTCGAGATCTACACGCCCGCCCACAGGCGCGAGCATGGCTATTACGTGCTGCCCTTCCTGCTCGACGGCGCGCTCGTCGCTCGCGTGGACCTGAAGGCGGATCGCCAGGCCGGCGCGCTGATCGTCCAGCGCGCGCATCTCGAGCAAGACGCGCCACGATCCGCGGTCGAGCGGCTCGCCGGCGAGCTTCGTCGGATGGCGTCTTGGCTGGGATTGTCGGACCTCGTCATCGCGCCGGCGGCGGCCATCGAAGGTCTCTCGCCCACCGTCGGCGGAGGGGCCGGCGTCTGACGGCGATCACGCGCGCCGGGAACCCGACACGATGTCTGCAAGGTCGGGGTGATGAGCGTCGGAGCAAACGATCTCGCCCCGGCCGTGTCGGGTGCCGCGCTGCGCGGAGAGCAGGACCAGTTCCGCAATCACCGCCGGCCGCGAGCGGGATGACGCTCGGTGTCTCCGCTGCCTGCGAAGCGCTGTGCCGGGACGACGCTGCGGTGTCCGGTAATCTCGTGCAGCGCATGTTCCTGTCCGAATCGACGCGAGCGCGTCGGACATGACATCCCGTGCGCCGCGGCCGGCTGACGCTCGATGAAACTTCCGCTGCACTCCGGGAGGCTGCGGCGTGCGGCCGCGAGCGCGGGCTTGCCTCGATGCGATCCGGCGTACAGCCTGCAGCCAACGACGCCCGCGGACGGTGAGCGTCATCGTTGAGAGAGGGGGAAGGCCATCCACATGAGGGCGACGCAGCTTCAGATCAGTTACCAGCAGTGGATGCTGGACACGAACCTGTCCGCTCTGCAGCGGCGAAGTGCGCGCCTGCAGGATCTCGACGAGACCATCCGCACCTACGACCGGCAGCCGACCGACGAGAACGCGTTCGCCATCCGCAGCGCGTTCTCGATGTGGAAGGACGAGAGGACCAGGAAAGGATCGTCCTGGCCCTCCGAGCGCGACCGCAACGGCGCCGTCAGCGCGCTCGAAGCGCAGCTGGACACCGGCAGTGTCGATGGTGCGACCTACCGTGACGCCTATTTCAACGAGGACGAGAAACGCGCCGACGCCGTGGTCATGAGCGCGCGCGGCGACCTCAAGCGGATCTTCGAGAATGCCAGCGTGGTGTTCCTCGGCAGCGCCGCCGTCGCCGGCAAGGAAAGCAAGAGCACCGGCGATTACATCATCCATCCCTGGGACAACATCCAGTCCTCGCTGACCTCCAAGGCGAGCAGCGAATGGGACAGCCTCAAGGACCGGCTCAAGGACAAGCTCCAGCACAAGCTCGGCATCTCCGACCACGCGATGGGGAACGCCCAGGAATGGGGCGGCATGTTCTACGCGGTCGCGAATGCCGCGTTCGGCGCCGAACTGTGGACGAAGGTCGAGGGGACCTCGCTCGGCGTGGACATCAAGAACGAGATCGCCAACCTCACGGCGTCGATCCCGCCCTGGCTCGGCACCGTCTGGGACGCGCGCAGCGTCGGCCAGGAATGGGCGCAGGTGATCCGGCAGAGCTACCACCAGTACGACATCGGCCATCGTCGTTACGCGATCGATTTCGGGGCACCGCTCACCGCCTATAACGGCATGCGGGCCTGCCTGAAGGACGAGATCATGAATGCGTCCCACGCGCGATCCGCAAGGGCGGCTGGTGCGGCAGTCGGCACGCCGGGCCGGGGAAGGAGAGGACGCGGGCGCGCCGGTGCTGGAGCGGCGTTATGCGTGGGACGCGGCCGACCGGCTCGTGGAGACGATCGACCTCGCGCGCGGGGTGCGGCGCTACAATTACGATCAGAACTCGCGGCTGGTGGGCGTGGACGGCGCGCTGGCCGAGCGCTTCGTGCTCGACCCAGCGGGCAACATCCTCGGCGACGGTGATGCAGCGGAGGGGATCGCGGTCGGCGACCGGCTGCTGCTGCGCGGCGACCGCAAGTTTGAATACGACGGCTGCGGCAATCGCGTGCGCGAGGTGCGTGGTGCGGCGGGCGGGATCGAGCTTCTGTATCGCTACGATGCGGGGAACCGACTGGTCGCGGTCGAGGAGCGAAGCAGGCGCGGGCGGCGACGGACGAGCTTCGACTACGACGCGCTCGGGCGGCGGGTTCGCAAGCGGAGCATGGCCTGGACGCCGGACGCGGCCAACGATGATGCGCCTGTGGATGCGCCCGTGCATGACGCGGTGACGGAGTTCGTGTGGTCGGGCGATGTGCTGCTGGCCGAGAGCACGGCGGCCGAGCGGGACAGGTTCGCGACGGTCTACCTGCACGAGCCCGGGCGCTTCCGTCCGCTGGCGCAGATACGCCGCGACGCGGCAGACGAGGGCAGCTCTGTCTATCACTACCATCTCGACCAGCTGGGCACGCCGCTCGACGTGACCAACGATGCGGGCGAGCTGGTCTGGCAAGGGACGCTGAAGGCGTGGGGCGGTCTCGCACGGACGGCAGTCGCCGCGATCGCGCAGCCGATCCGTTTTCAGGGGCAGTATCACGACGCGGAAACCGGGTTGCATTACAGCCGGTTCCGATACTACGCGCCGGAGGAAGGTCGCTTCCTTGAGCAGGATCCGTCTGGACTGGCGGGCGGGTTGAACCTGGCAGCGTATCCGGCCAATCCGGTCGGGTTCGTCGATCCACTGGGTCTGGAATGCACCTATGGCCCTCAGAACTCAGGGCCTCTCGGGGATCCGAACGATCCAAGATCACCCGCCTCGACGTTCAGATCGGGAACATACACCGAAAAGGTGACGGAAGATGACACGTACTTCTACCGGATTACGGGCGGACAGCGAGTGCCACGGGCGCTTCTGGACGCCAGAACCATCCAGCGGCCCGATGCAGTCTCAGATGGACAGCGCGGTGCTCCCTGAGTGGGGCAACACGTTCGAAAATCAGGCCGTCATGAAGGTCCCGGCTGGAACAACATACTACGAAGGAGCGGCGGCTCCCCAGACAGGGACTGCGGGGACGCAACCGACATTGATGGGCGGCGGCACGCAGGCGTTCTTCCCTAACGTAGACCCTCATGGATCATGCAGCGATGAACAATCTGTCTGCCGTCATAAAGAATGCGAGATCTGTCTCGATAGAGCTTCCTGACGGTCCCTATGGGCGACCTTTTGATAATCAGTGACGTCATTCCTGATTACCAATTCGAGAACGAGAAAGCCTACTGCATAGAACTCTCGAGTGATATTGAGATCATGTTGTGCGGAGACATCAACGTCAGCATCAACAAGGTTCCAGGTGAGATCTTTCCGACCGTGGAGGTTCAGTCGTTTGATCGGCTTGCATTTAAGGCGAAATCAAGGGAGAGAGATTACGCTGCAGGAACCTTGGTTCTGACCTTGTTTTGAGAACATCACAGAAGATACCGGCTGTGGATGACGGGATGACAGATTCCATCAGCAGTAATATCGCTCCTTCCTATGCGCGACGGCAACGCTATCTCTCTTCACGGGCCACGCTCCATCGACTTTCGCCGACGGTGGCACTCGTGAACAAGCCGAGGCACGACATTCGGGCTGATGGTATGACAGCCTCGAACGAGATCAAGCAGAAAAGCGGTTGAAGATCCGCTGGCGGGAGATTCCAACCTGGCGGTCAAATCTCTCGCTTTTATTGTCCATCCTGTCTTATCTGTTGAAAGGAGCGCCCTTTCTCTAAGGATTTGGAAGTCGCGCCACCAGTATTTACGCCGCCATACGATGACTTCGCCGCTCTGAGGTCGCGTGGCTTACATCCTGCAACAACCTCGTGCTTATCTTCCCACACGCTTGAGGCAGATCGCGTCGTTCTTCGGCCCGCTAAGCGGCGGTGCCGGGATTGTCGTCGTCTGGCGTAAGATCAGCGTCGCCCGTCTGTCGGCGTCGAGGGTCCGGGCTGCTACGCGGTGGGGGAGCTGCATGACAGCTGGCCCCGGACAATTGCCCTGCTACGTCATGCATCCATGCCGGAGGCAGCACAGCGCAGTCGGATCACGCGTGGTGAGTGTGGCGGCGAAGCCAGGATGTCCGCCCTAAGCTTGACTTCCGCAAGAGCACCGACCGCGCTGTTGGATGCCACTCTGTCAGTCCGAGGAAAGCACAATAGTTGCTCGGCTCTTCAAGGCCATAAAGTCGGCGACCGGCTCCGAGCAGGGAGTCACGGCCTGCAGCTTCAGCTTTTCGCAGAGAAGCGTCGTTAAGCGCGCTCGGGCTTCACCGCTATGGAACGCATGATCCGCGTCCGGTAGCGTTCCGAGCTCAACGCTACGAAAACGTTGCAGGCCTGTCCCACCGCGGCCGAACCAGCTCTCGAGTTCCGGCCAGCCCGGATCTGTCGCGCCATACCACAACCGAACGCGCACGCGACGCTCTGAGAGTTGGCGGAAAAGGCGATGGGCCGCACCGCTGCTGGTCTGTCGCCCGGTGACCATCTCATAGTGCCGTCCCAGCAAGCGTGCGTATCGCTCGGCCACAGAACGCAAGACGCCCAGAACGATCCCCAGCACGTCAACCTGGCCGCTTAAAATAGCCCGCCACGCAAAGCTGCGCAGCAGGCTTCTGGCGTAGAACCCAGCAGGACGGCGCAGCGGTGCCGGGGCGCCAACCGCCATTTGCTCCGTGCCGGCAAGGAATCGCTGCTGGTTGATAAGATCAACGCTGATGACCCTTGGATCGCTCAGCGCGGTGTAGAAAGCGAGGAAAGCACCGGAACAAACGCCGATCATCGAGGCCTTGGTCCAACCCATCGTCGTGACTTCGTCGATGGCCGCAGACACGTCGCGGCACGAACCTACGTCATGAAGCACGGTTTCGCCGACACGAGGATCCGAGTCGCTGTCGCCGAGCCCGGAGATGTCCATTCGCAGAGACGCGACACCGTGTCTCGCCAATTCTCGGGCAAGCGTCACGTAGAAACGGGCGTCTCCTGTGTGACGGCTACGGCCGGTGTTCACCATGATTGTGATCGAACCGCCGACCACCGGGTGTAAGGGGCGGCACAACATGCCGAACAAGCGATTGTCCGGCCCGAAGCGGAGCGGGACCTCGGTGCCCTGCCCAAAATCGAGAGGAACAACAGGTGTCCATGTCACTGGAAGTGCAGCGTCAGGGCCGGCTTGGCCGCGGCCGATCCAAGCAGCGAGGTGAGAGAAAGCATCGTAGGGGATGCGTGACGTCACGGGCTCTGTCAGGAAACTGGCTTCTCCAAGAAAGGGAAGGGAGTCCACATCGCTGCCCAACGCACTAAGACGCTCTGCAAGCTGCTTCGCTTCAAGTCTGTCTCCCGTGTCCATCACGAGAACCCGAGGCGGACATGCCTGAATGCTCCGGAGATCGACTTTGCTCAGCGTTAGAACCGTCTCGGCGGAATGGCGAGTTCCCGTAACCTCCAGTCCTCCTCCCGTGTCCGGTGGCGGACCTTTGCCGAAAGCCTGTTCGTGCCAGACGCGTGCGAGAAGCCGAAGTTCTCGCAAGTATGTCCGCCCGGACACCACCGGAGCGAGAAGAGCAAGCGCCTCGACATCGGCAATCCCTTGCGCCGCGAGCAGGGCAAGGCTCGCGCCAAAGCGCAACCCGACCAGCGTTATGGCTCGGACGTTGCAGCACTCGCGCAGCAGAGAAGCAGCGGCCTCGACGTTCCCGAGCCATACGTCGAGCCGACCAGAGTCACTATCGTCGCCCTCCGAGTCGCCTGTTCCATGATAGTCGAAGCGAAGCACGTGCAGCCCTTGGCGGGCGAGCGTCTCGGCGAGTTGCCGCCAGCCCCGATGCGTGGCGACCGCTTCGTGCCCGAGCGGGCTGCACAGGACAACGCCGCGATCACCCGAGCCGTGATGCAGCCAGCCCAAGCAGCCGTTGAAGGTGATCGGCGTCAAGCTCGGCCTCCGACATGCAGTTGGCAAACGAGACGCCGGGTCCGCGGCAACCGCCGGACACGGCTTCGAACAAGAGAGACAGACGTCGACTCGGTGACGTTCAAGGCGGCCGCCGAACGATGACCCTTCGCGTGCGGAGAGGGCGCCCTAAGATCACAGCAGATCACAAGCAGCACCGCGGCGGTCTTCGGCCCTCCCGCTCGGCAAGCGCCTGACGTCATTGCGTGACTAAACCAAGCCTAGAACGGGCACTCAAGGACCACGTTGCCGGATCGAGTCCGTGATGCCGAAACAGGGCCAGTGTCAGACGCTCGAGACCAAATCCGACGCAGGCGGTATGCGCGAGTGCGCCGTCCGCCGTCCGCAACCCCCAGACCTCAGCGAAATGCTCCTCATGATAGTTAAAGCTCATGCAGGCGGTGGGCTTTGCAGCATCGTCGATTGGGATAAGCATCTCAAACTTGAGCGCTTTCTCTCGCTGGCTGTTCGACATCAGCCGGCCACGCCGACCAAAAAAAGGATCATTTGCCACGTCGATGTTGGTCGGAAGGCCGAGCGCCTCGATAACTGTGCAGCCGCGACGTACCCAGTCGTCACGGAAGGCGAGAACCTGGGCCGGCGTCCCCACCTTCACGTATTCGCGCATTCGGAAGCTTTGCAAACGCGTTGACTCACGGGACGGCTCGCGACGAAAGCAGTATGAAAGCACGTCGACAAGGGCGCCATGATTGCCGATCACGCCTCGCGCGGCCAGCAGCGGGTAGACCGGGTAACAAGCGGCTGGCGTGAGAACGAGGTCGGATGCGACCTGTGATCCTGTCCAGTCCTCGCCGCTCTCTAAACAGTTCAGGATGCTGGCATGGGCGGCATCGTCACCGCAGAAGCAGTGAACCGTTCCCGCAAAGTGCGGGAAGCCCTTGAGATATCCTGACCGCTCCAGCATTTGCCTCGGCATCACAGGCGGAAGGCGGATCACCTCGGCCCCGAGATCACGTCCTGCTTCATCAAGGAGCCGCTCGATCCCGGAAAGGACGCTTTCGAACGCAGATCCGCGGCCATACACCCCGTCGATGCCAACTGGGAGGATGACTCCAGCGTCAATCAAAGCTGTCAGGAAGTTCGGTTGGTGCTGCATGTTTCAGAGTACCGATGCCAGGGTTTTCTGCACGAGAGCGAGATGAGCATTGTTTGTCGCGATTCGATCGTTGTTGACCATCAGGGGAGCGGAGTGAACGTCCCTCAAATGTCGTCCCAGGCTGTAGGGACCATCGTTGCGGTAACCTTCCGTCCCGCAGATACGCATGCATTGCGAGACGATCGAGACGGCTAGGTCGGACAGGGTAATCTTGAGGCCGTTGATGCAGACCAGGAAGGACAGGGTGGTACCTCGACCTTCCGCAACGTCCGCCTGCTGACGAGCCGTGGCCTCGATTGCCGCCTGAAGACGCGCTTCCATCGTACGAAGATCTGCTGCGGATCGCTCCAGCCGGAGCGCAGCACTGCTTGTATAAGGAGAGAGGTTTCCACCGACTGCGCATCGCGCCTTGGCTGCAAGGAAAGCTCGTGCACGCTCGACGGCGCCTGCCGCGATCCCGAGCCAAACGGAACCCCAAAGGACGTGGGAGATGGGCACCATGACCTGCTCAGCGAGATCAGAAAACGACATCGGGCAGACCTGGTCGATGACCCCATGCGCCTGGAGGCGGTATCCTCCACTGCACGTGCCTCGCATGCCGAGCGTGTTCCAACGCCTCGTCTCGATGATCTCAAGCATGTCGCTGGTAACAACAATGAGAACCTGATCAGAAGAAGTGGCGTCGACGCTGCGGCGGGCGGTCACGAGCAGGGCATCCGCGTAGGTGGCGTAGGACGCGGTTGGGGCTTCTTTATGAAGTTCGAAGTGGTTGCCGAGGACCTGAATTGAGCAAGAACTCGTGCGTATATCACCACCTACACCAGCCTCAGACGTCACCGAGCCGAGCAACAGCTGCTCGCTGACGACTTTCGCCAGAAATTGCGCATGCCACGGTGATAAGTGCGCTCCAGCTACCAGACACGCCAACTGACTAAGATGCATTGCGTAGATGAGACCGGATGAGCCGCAAGCCCGCCCGAGGACACAGCAGACGTAACTGGCCTCGGCAAGACCATCCTGCTGTCCCGCCATTGTCGTTGAGGGGATCAGAGCAAGAAGACGCGCCGATCTGAGCGCCGCGATTGCCTCGCTGGGAAACCGACCATCCACGTCGACGCTTCCCGCGTGCTCGGCGGCGATTCGCGCGACATTCTCCAAGACCGGCGTGCTGGGGTGATTCATGCCGTGACAACTCCGGGACGTAGAGAATCGACTACCTTCCTTAGAGACCCAAGGGTCTGGAACGTCCGCCGCGTCAGGAGTTCGTCCGGGATCTCGATCGCGAAGCGCTGTTCGAGCGCGAGCATCACGTTCACCGTCGCCAGAGAGCTCAGACCCGCGGCAAACAGGTCGGTCTCCTCGTTGAGACGATCGACCGGAACGGAGAGGCCTCCGAAGGACCGCAAGATCCCACTTAATTCGTCGTCCACGAGCAACGCTCCTGCAAACTCAAACAGTTTGATCGATGGATCTAAAATTTGCCTTAACGTACCACGGCCGCGGTGACACCGGTCTCAACGAGAGGCATCAGGAGTGTCTCAATCTTCGTGATGTCAACGGCAGCGGCGTTGGAAGCGTAGACAATGTCTTCCGGATGAACCTGAAACTCGCTCGCGTAGAACAATCCCGCGGGATCGCGTAAATTGAGCGCGTACACGACTGGCCCAGCTGCGATGGATGAGCTTGTGTGCGCCTTCATGGCCTGGAGGATAGCCGGAGCTTCGTAGCGAAAGACGAAGACTTCTTTCGCGTTTGCCCGATCATCCTGAAGGCCGCCAGCCCGAGCTAGCGCATCGGCCAACGTCAGGTGGGAGCTTCCGAACGGGATGCGGCGATCGACAGGGCCGAGACTAACGCTCTGGCCTGTCGCACCGAGCGCGATGAAATAATCTGGGCGGCGTGAGACATAGACGGTGTCGCCGGGTTCAATCTCGATGTTCTCCGCCGGATCGGCGGTGATATCGGACAGTTTGGCCTGTCCCACCACGCCTCCGCGCTCGAGTACGACGCGCGTCTCATAGTCAGGCGACCGGGGACCGCCGGCTCGCGCCAGAGCGCCGAGAAGACGTTCGCCACCTGCGTCAAGGCAGAAGTGAGTGGCGTTGTTGACGTCTCCCAGCACACTGACGCTTCCCGAGTGTCGAGAAGCAAAACCGACAACGACCTGAGGATCAAGTGCCTGCGACTTCAGTCTGGAGGTGATCAACGCCGCCAACTCGCCGGGTGTTGCTCCCGCAGCGCGCACTCGACCGGCGTATGGAATCATCACCAAGCCGTCCCGATCAACTTCTTGCGCCGGAAGTGTAACAGCGTTGCCTAGGCGCGACTCCGACGGAGATGCCGTGAACAGGCCCCCGGTATCAGCCTCAAAGATGGAGATCTCAAGTACGTCTCCGACGCCGATCCTGCCACCTCTTTGAGGTGTGGTTGCTGCGAATTGGAATCCGCCAAGCGTCGTAGACGTGCGAAGCAGCGCTAGCTTTGACGAGTCGATCTGCACCAGCGCATAAGGAAGGTCTGACGAGGACTTCGTCGCGACTGCGGTGGACGCGGCGCTGCTCGCGACGTTGTCTCCAGACGGTCCGCTCTGCGGAATCGTGTCCATGCAACCGCTCAGCAATGCTACGGAACATGCGAGAGGAAGAAGCGAATATCGTTGCAGTGCGGCGTACATTCCATCATCTCCCGAGAGGGGCATCGGCTCGTTCTGTTTTAATGGAGATCAGTAAACAAACAGCGAACTTAAGGTCGATTTAGCCGCCAGACGTAGGAGTCGTAGCAGACCTCAGCGCAAATCCGAGAGAACCAACGCTCCAGGAGAGATGCATCACCACAGCCGCAAGGCCGGTCGCAAGAAGCGCCGCGTCTCGGTGCCTTATGGCCAGTGCAGCTGACCAGATGGTGCAAAGAGCAATGTAGAGCAGAAAAGGCACCGCGAGCAGAGGAACAAAGACGCCGATGATGGCCAGGACTGCGGCGGCAAGGACGCCGAGAGGAAGAAGCTGCCGGAGCTTCGGCCGCTGTCGGTGCTTCAGCAGCGTCCGCGCTCGGCCTGCCCCATGACGCCGATACTGGCGGCCGAGCGCGATGAGTGTCGACCGAGGAAAGTATCCTATCACGGCTTCTGTGCACAGCCAGATGTGGCCTCCAGCCGCCTTGGCTCTCAAATCGAGCTCTGCGTCCTCATTGTGAGAGAAGCTCCCATCATAGCCTCCGATCGACTCAAAAAAGCGTCGATCAAACGCGGCATGATGGCCATGTTCTACGTAGCCGGACGCTCCCTGCCTTCGGTGACGAGAGCCGCCATTGCCTAGAATGGAGTTCTGGGCTGCGGCAATCGCGCGCTGTAGTGGCTCCTTGCCAAGGGTCTGCATCGGCACGACGATTGACGTCGCCTGCTTCGTTCGAAGGGCAGCTAGGCAAAGACTAAGAAAATTCGGTGGGTAAAGCGCGTGAGCATCGGCGCGGATCAGTGCGGTGCTTTGAGGGGCTGCAATCCGAGCGCCGAGGTTGCAACCGACGGATTGGATCCTTTCCGGGTTGTGCACCACTCTCAACCTGGCGTGTTGTTGCGCAAGCCTCGCCACGATCGCCAGCGTTCCATCAGTACTTCCACCATCGATCACGAGGAGCTCACCGGCACCTTCCGGGATCTGAGCCAGCAGAGAGTCAACGCTGTGTTCGATGTGGGCCGCCTCGTTCAGCGTGGGCACAAGAACCGAGAAAAAGGCGTCCGACTGGGGGATCATCGCTTGTCCTGTATCTTCTGGCAGGCTGGGTCCAACGTCAGAGCGGCGAGCCTCTCGACGATGTCGACGAGCTCGTCGTCAGATTGACAGAAGGCGCGTGGATCTACGGCCGTCAGACCGTCCACGAGTGCCTGGTACCGGTCAGTGTCAAGGCTCCTGAAGAACAAGATGAGATCCTTCTCGACAGTCTTGCTGAGAAGGACGCCCGAGGCATGGCGCCCGAGCCAGCGGCCGGTCTCGACCCAATCAACAGCGATTGGCACAGCCGAATGAGCGCCGCCTTCATAAAGACGGTTTGGAAGAAGCCAAGCGGAGTTCGCCCCGTCTTCGAAGAAGTCGATCGCCCAAGTGAAATGGACGCGCCCGTACATGTTCCGGAGATCTCGTGATCTTTCGTAAGGTCCTCCAAACGTCAGCCCAGGCGTTGATACGGCCGCCTCCGTGAGCTTCGGCAGCAGTTCTCTCGTTGGCCGGCCGCGGACCTCGACCTCGACATGCCCCGGTAGAGAGCGACAGAGACCTTGAAGTAGCTGAAGACTTCGCTCACAGCGGATCATCCCGAACCAGCCGATCCGCCACGGCGCATGATTGTCCGGGCGCGTCGCCCACTTCTCCGGCCTGAATTCGCTGGCGAGAATACGGTTTTCCCATAGAAGAACCGGTGGGATGATGCCGTGAAAGGGCCGGAAGTAATGATCGACGAACGCGGGGGAACTGGTCATCAGCAACGCGCAGGAACGCAGGAGTCGGCGCTCGAGCAAACGCAACGCTCGGCCGGGAATGCCGGGAGAGACCATCATTCGATGAACATCGAGGCATTCGTAAACAAGGGGCGTGTTTTTACAAAAGGTGGCGCGCAGAAGCGCGCCCAGCACTAGCATCTCCAGACTTCGGGCAAGAAGAACGTCGCATCCGCGACCGGCGCGTCCCCAGACGCCAACGCGGAGGGCCGTCATGGTGATCGACACCACGCGCCGCCCAAGACGACCATCAACCGTTTGACCAAACCCGGCGACCACTCCCTGAGGAAGTGCGTATGATGATGAGCGCCGCCTGAAGCCGGCGAGGCCCACCTTCGCTCCGCCGCGCCTCAGCTGTGTGGCCCGGCGTGCAATCGCCGGGTCGTCCAGATCATGCGCGAGATAGAATATCTCGAGTGCGGCCGGCTTCGGTAGTATGCACTCATCTTGAACCTCGGGCGGAGGCGCGGGCCGAAAGAAGCCGTCTAGTTCCGCTGCTCGCTCAAGTTGAGACATCTCGCTCGTCCGTTGACTTCGGATGTTATGCGGGTGGTCAGGTTTAGGACCGGTTAAATGGCAGACAGTCTGCTTGCTTTAGAAGCTTGCATTTAATGCGCCGTCGTCTCAGAGGAGCGTCATTGTCGCGTCCCTCGCTCGGGCTTGAGTCATCGCCCTTCAATCCCGGTCCGCTCGTAGCTGTCTCACGATAAGGCCGAGAGAAGTCGATTGCGACCAACCCAGATCGACCTGCTCCTCGCGGAGGAGAGCCTTCGGGATTGTCACTCGACCCTAGATATCGGTCAATGGCGTGTCTAGCGAGTGGAGTAGATCTTACCAAGCCTGCATCGTCCCGGTAGCCTTCCTACAATGGAAGTCCTGACGGGATCTCCCTCATCTCTCGGCCAGCATCGTTGAATCCGGAGACATTCGACCATCGTCATGCACCGCTTAACCGATCCTTCAGCAGAAGGACTGTTTATTAGGCGTGTCCATCGCTGGTGCTTCCCGATGCATGTAAAATCTCCCGAGTTTTCGCCGAGCTCGGCCTTCGCGACCTCTCGCCAGCCGAGCTACTGGCATCCCTTATGCGGGTTTTCGGTCCTATCGCTTATAGTCCTGGCGGACACGGCGGCAGTGGCTCTTGTGGCTTGGTTTGCGACACGTCACTTCGCGTCACTGGGTAAAGTCGACCTGATAGGCTTCACCTCGGTCTACTGGCTAGCAAACACGATTTTCGCTTGTCGCGGAGCGGCAGGAGCGTGGGGTCGCAACCGGCTGATTGTACACGTCGCCCTCATCCTTGGTGCTTCGATCGCCGAAGTTGCGGCGCGGGCCGAAGTCGTCCTGCCCGTCCTCGTTTGGCTCGTCGTGGGATGCGTCACAGCCTTGCTGATCGAGAGGATCACGGGAGGTCTGAGACGGCGCGCGGTCGGATGGCTACGTCCGGTACGTTCCATCGCATTCATCGGCAACAGCCCCGCTGCGGCGCGTATGCTGGTCCAGCTTGAGGCCGAAAACGAGGGAGCCATCGACCTCATCGGCTTCTTCGACGACCGTCACTCGCGCACGGGCGCTTTGAGCGGCCGCATACCACGTCTTGGTGGAGTTGAAGAGGTTGTCGGATATCTGCAGGAGCACTCGCTTTCGGAGGTGTTCATTGCGTTGCCCTGGTCCGCCTCCGAGCGGATGGCGCAACTGCTCGAGAGACTTCGCTTTCTGCCCCTGACCGTGCGTCTGATCCCCGACCACGTTCCGCCCTCGATCATTGCTGCCGGCCGTCAGAGGATTGATGACGTCATCATGCCCACCTTGATGGTGCCCCCGTTCTCTAGCGTAGGTGGGTTCGTCAAGCGCTGCATTGACCTAATGGTCTCCTGCATTCTGATCGTACCGCTCATGCCGCTGTTCGTTCTCGTGGGTGTCGTCATCCGTCTGGACAGCAAAGGCCCTGTCTTTTTTAGGCAGGCAAGATCAGGTCAGTTCGGACGCTCGTTCATGATCTATAAGTTTCGGACGCTGCACTCCAGGCAGGCTGACGCGGCGGCGGAGACCCTCGTGACGCACGGCGACAGCCGCGTCACTCGCGTCGGCCGTTTCCTGCGCAAATACTCGATCGACGAGCTTCCTCAGATCTTTAACGTATTGCTCGGCGATATGTCGCTCGTCGGACCTCGACCCCATGCTCCGCGAGCAAAGGCAAACGGCCGCGTCTACTCGGACGTTCTGCCCGACTACGCTCTGCGCTACCGCGTCAAGCCAGGCATGACCGGATGGGCTCAAGTAAACGGATGGCGTGGGAACACCGACACGGAAGATCAGCTGCGTCGGCGCGTCGAATTCGACTTCGACTACATCGGTCGGTGGTCGATCTGGCGTGACTTTGACATCCTCGTGCGAACTGTCCCGTCAATGCTGCTGCCGCCGGCGAACAATGCTTAGGGCAGCCGTGTTGTCTCGCTCGAGGAGGAGCGGCCGTCATCTTTCCGACCGACATAACGGCGAGATCATTTTGGTTCTCCTGCTGGCAATGGTCGGCTTTGCGGTTTCCACGAGGAGCCTCACAGCACCTGTGGACGGCCTCCATCGGACGCTACATCTTACCTTCGAGCGTGAGCCCGTCTGGGCTACTGGCTTCGAGACGAGTGCTCCGGATGTGCGGTCGCTCGATGATCCAAGATTTGCACTGAACGCGGGCCTGCGCGGTGGACTGGAACCTGCGCGACCGACGGGGACGACGCTAGCGGCGCGGCGTCCTGGCTGGGCAAGTCTTCCACGCGAAGAGGAGGCTTATCCCAACGGTGACGCGATGCGGAGCTTCCAGCTCCGCCCATTTAGCGTCGCAAATGGCAGCCTCGTCATCACGGCTTCTCCCTTGCCCGGTAGCTTGGTGGCAACACTTCCATCGGACATGCCGCGGAAGTACCTGTCGGGCGCCTTCAACACCTACCCATATTGCCAGACATACGGATACTTCGAGGTGACCGCACGGGTCCCGCAGGGTCGCGGGCTATGGCCGGCGATCTGGCTTCTGCCTGCTGATGGGACGTGGCCGCCCGAAATCGACGCGCCAGAAGTCTTGGGTGACAATCCACACGTGGCCTATTACTCGCTCCACACTCAAGATCATATCTGGCTGAGGAGCCAGAAAGACCGTTACGCCGGTTCGGCGACGACTGATCATGTTCGAAGCCAGGTGGATCTGGCGAACGGTTTTCATCGATATGGCGTCGACTGGCGAGCAGATGTCATCACCTTCTATTTGGATGGTCTTTTGGTCGCCCAGCGGCCGACTCCCGCGGACATGCACAAACCCTTCTACCTGATTGTCAATCTCGCGGTCGGTGGTGTAGCCACGTGGCCTGGGCCGCCCGACGCGGACACATCCTTTCCTGCGACGCTCGTCATCAAGTCCATCGATGTCTGGTCACATCGATGACCGGAGATCGTCAGGACCCAGGCCATGTCCATTCTCAGCCGAACGTTCTCAACAAGGGGAACGTTAATCTATCTGCGCTAAGTCGTAGCGGGCATTCCGAAGCGCTTGACGAGGAGACATTTGTGGACGTTCCGGGTTTCCCAACGCCGCAGCTCTTTGTGCCCCGCTTTCCGGCGACGGACGTCGCCGCCCCAAGTGGGGCAACACCTCGTCTCGGCGAGGAGCGCGATGGGCCTGCTGTCAGCGTGATCATCGCCTGCCGCAACAGTGCCGCCTTTCTTCCGGATTGCCTCACCTCCGTCTGTCGGCAAACACTCGGAGACATCGAGATCATCGTGGTGGACGATGCGTCGGATGACGAGAGTCGCGGCGTTGTCGAAAGCTTCATGAGCACCGATACACGCATCACGCTCCTTTGTTGCGAGACGCGGGGTGGGCCGGCGCGAGCCAGGAATCGGGCGCTTGACGTCTGCCGTGGGCGCTGGGTCGCCGTTGTCGACAGCGATGACCTCCTGCATCGTGAGCGTCTGGCGTTGCTCGTGCAGGCGGCGGAAGAGGGCGATCTTGATATCGTTGCCGACAATCAGATTTTGTTCGACGACGCGTCGGGGAGAGACGCTCGTCCCCTTCTTCGAGGTGACCTGGCGCGCGAGCCCGCAGACGTCGTCTGCGCCGACTATGTCAGGTCGAACAGTCTCCAAGGGCGCATGATACCCCTCGGGTATCTCAAGCCATTGTTCCGTCGTGCCCTTATCGAAGGGGCTACCGTCCGTTACAATCCCGACCTGCCCATTGCCGAAGACTATGACTTTGTATTCCGCCTCCTACTTGCTGGCGCTTCCTTCAAGACCATTCCGTATCTTACGTATTTCTACCGCCGTCACTCTGCTTCGACCTCGTTCCGTCTGTCTCGCGACGCACTTGTCCGTATGCTCAAGGGCGACGCAGTCAGCTGCCAGGGGCGTGGTCCGATCCCGCCGGATGTACAGGCAGCCCTGCAGGAACGAAGACGCAGCATCGAAACGGTCCTGGCCTTTACGGACCTGGTCACTCGGTTGAAGTCTGCGGACATGCGAGGCGCTGTCAGCGCCATCGCCTCCAGACCTGCTGCCGCGTTGCTGTTGAGCGGCGTCGTCCGCGACCGCGTCAGGAGATGGCTGTCCCGTCCGGCCTTTCAAGCAAAGCCGGGAAGGTCTGCCTGTGTTCTGTCGCGGCAGAGGGTGACCGGGGCGACGAACGGAAGTTCCGCCTATCTGCTCGGCATCTGCGAGTCTCTCCGGGATGATGGCTGGGCCGTCGACCTGGTGTGTCCTTCTCCGGCGATGTTCGGTCGTTGGCCAATCTTCAAGCTGCAGCCGGAAATGTCGGTCTTCCGATCAATCAGCATACGAGGCGCGGTCCGCCTGGGATCGTTTGTCGTCGCGACGAACCCGGCGATCGCCTTGCGCGCCCTTCTGGCGCTGGCGGACAGGTTCCTGGGAAGGCTGAACCTCGGGCTCGGTGCAATCGCGCGCAAGGCGCCGCACGCGATTGCGGTGCCATTCACAGACGCGGACAGGCTCTTCGTCGCCAGCCGAACGGGGCGGCCTTCTCTGATCGTCGCCGATTACGCTTTTCTGACCGATGCAATCCCCTTCGCGATGTCGCCGCGAGCGCCCAGCGCAGTGGTCATGCACGACCTGTTCAGCGCTCAGAAAACTGAGAATCGTCCGGTGGTGATCGATCGTGATCGCGAGATGGCGCTTCTGGGAGCAGCCGACATCGTTCTCGCCATTCAGCGGGAGGAAGCCGATGTCGTGGCAGCCCATCAGGGAGCCGACCGCGTGATCGTGGTTCCCATGGCGGTCAAGCAGGTGGACTCGGCGCAACCGGGAGATGGACGAACCGTGATGTTCGTCGGCAGCAATACGCTTCCCAACGCCGACGCAGTGGATTGGCTGCTGAAGGGTATCTGGCCGAAGGTAGTAGAGGCATGTCCGCGAGCACGCCTCGTCGTAGCCGGAAGCGTCTGCCAGGCGGTCCGCTCGCAACGCAGCGAAGTTCAGTTCCTGGGCCGTGTTGACGCATTGGCAGAGATCTACCGGGGCGCCGCGGTGGTGGTCTCGCCGCTTCGCTCAGGTTCCGGTCTCAAGGTCAAGCTTGTGGAAGCTCTTGCACATGGCAAGGCGATGGTCGGAACGTCGACCACGTTCCAAGGGGTCGAGCATCTCGCCGGAATGGCGGCCCTGTGCACGGACGATGCGGATGTCTTTGCGCGTTTCATCGTCGGCCTTCTCGAAGACGAGAGTGAGCGGAGAGCGCAAGGTGAACGGGCTCTCATTGCCGCGACCCGCGAGTTTTCGCCGGTAACATCTCGCCAGGAGTTTCTCCGCTTCGCGAGCGGAAGGAGGGAGCCGTCGGCCGGCTCGCGGGTCCAAAGCAGCATCACGCCGCTCTGCTCTTCATATGTGGAGACTGTCAGGTCATGAACGCTATCGTATCCTATGAACCCAAAGCGCGGCCTGCTCCGCTTCCGGAAGAAGATCGCCTCCTGGATTCATTGCATGAACTTAAGGACCTCCTTGTCCGCCGCCGGAGCAGTCTTCTGGGTTGTGTGGGAGGGTGCCTGCTGCTGGCCTCTGCCTATCTCGCCGTCACCCAGCCGAAGTATACCGCGAGTGCGACAATCATGGTCGACGGCGAGCATACCGATGTCATCCACCAGGATGCCGCGGTGGGAGATGCGCAGATCCTCAATGCGATGGCGGAAAGTCAGGTGGAGGTCCTACGCTCCATCGGATTGGCACGCGAGGCCGTGGACCGCCTTCACCTGACGTCAGATCCGCTGTTTCCGAGCAGCGTCAGAAGCGGCTCGCGAGAGGCGGTCGTTCCTGACGTCGGGAAAGATGCTGTCGAGCAGGGCGGCGACGTTCGCGAGCGCGCGGCTCAACAGTTCCTGCGGATGATGTCTGTCAAGCGTATCGGCATGACCTATGTCCTCGAGGTCGATGTGACAGCCGCAACGGCGAAGGAGGCGGCGATCCTCGCGAATGGCGTGACGACGACCTATCTCACCATGCAGGCGCGGACCCGGGGCGACACGACGCGGCAGGCCGCAGACTGGCTCAGCCAGCAGCTCGAGGCGTTGCGTCAGCGCGCGCTGAGCGCGGACGAGGCGGTTCAATCGTTCAAGGCAGCGAACGGCATCATCGAGACCGATCAAGGATCCGTCGAACAGGAACAGGCCGCGACACTCAACAGTCAGCTTCTTGCGGCGACCGATCGAACAGCTCAGGCGCAGGCCAGGGTCGATCGACTCTCCGCCGTGGTGAAGGAAAACGGGATCTCGGACGGGGGCGTGTCCGACGTCATCCAGGACCCTGTCCTCACGAGCCTCCAGCAGCATTACTTCGAAGTGGCGCAGCGGGAGAGCGAGTTCTCGGCACGGTACGGGCGTTCGCACGCCATCGCGATCAAGTTGCGCGAACAGATGGCCGACCTGCAGGGGTCCATTCACCAGGAAGTTGCTCGTATTGCGGCCGCGGCTCAGAGCGACCTTGCGATCGCCCGAACGAGCGAAGCCACGATCAGATCGCAACTGGCAACCCTGGTCGGGCAGTCGGGTACGGCGGGAGCGGCGCGTGCCAAATTGCGCTCGCTGGAGAGCTCCGCCTCGATCTACAGAGCTGTCTATACAAGCTCGCTTCAGCATTACGCACAGTCGACGCAAGACTCGTCCTTCCCGGTCGTGGCGGCACACATCGTCAGCGAAGCCGAGCCGCCATTGGCGAAAAGCAAGCCAAGGAAGTCCTTTGTCCTGGCCGGCGCTCTGGTTCTCGGCGTGGCAGCAGGCGTTTCGCTCGCGCTCGTCCTCGAATTTCTAGACGAGACCCTGATGAGCGCGACGCAGGTCGAGCGCGAGCTTGGTGTCGTCTGCCTGGCACGGCTTCCGCGCCTGGTACAGCGACGGGGCGGCGCGCGACGCGACGTTACGCTCGCGAAAGTCATGACCGATCTTCCCCACACACGCTTCGCCAAGGAGATCAGGCGGCTGCGCCTGCGTATCCTGCAGCATCTCGGGGAGGATCGATGCGGCGTCATCGGGGTCGTCGCGAGCCGGGCGAGTGATGGTACAAGCGCTGTTGCCCACAACCTGTCCAGCGCTCTGATGGAAGGGGGACGCTCCGTCGCACTCGTCGCTCTCCAGAGCTCCACGATCGGCCACTCTGCCGTCCCGAGTCATCGCGAGGCATCGGGGCAGGCGCTGGCCGTGTTCGACGTGCGGTCCGGGCCGGCCGGCGACCTTCTGCGTCGCCTGAACGATCTTCGTGCGATGCACGACGTCCTCATCCTCGACCTGCCGCCCTTGTTCGACGTCGACGGGGCGGACGACATCATCCGCGCCCTCGATTGCGTCGTGCTGGTGGCCCGTTGCGGTGCGACGCGCTCGCGTGACCTGATCGATCTCGTCGATGGGAGTGGTCTCGACTGGCCGCGGGTCGGAGGCGTCGTGCTGAACTGTGTCGATCGAGAGGCGATCGACAGAGCCGCTTGATGACACACGCCACGGTCATGCGGAGACGCGCCGCTTCAGGAACGTCGTCCGCTCAGCCTCGAGCGGACCGTCAGGAGACGAGGATCTGGTGGTTCTCGTTCCTTTCGTTCACGGGGCTCGTGTTCGAAACCCGGTTCGGGACCGCCGCGATGGCCTTGTGCCTCATCGCCTGGGTTCCGCTCGTGGCGGAGCGGCCGCGACGCACGATGCGCTGCCTCCGATCGCAGACCCTCCCCTGGCTGGTTCCGCTGCTCGCGCTGACCTCGTCGCTCTGGTCGATCGAGCCAGGTCTGACGTTGCGATTCGGGATCGAGCTGCTCCTGTTCACCGCCGTCGCGATCATCTCTGCTTCCTCGCAGTCCCTCGGCAGCTTCGTCTCGTCGCTCGCCTGCGCGCTCTTCCTCGGCCTCGTCGCAAGTGCTGCGTTCGGCGAACGGACGGTGATCGGGACCACCGGCGAAGTAGCGCTGATCGGCATCTTCGGCAGCAAGAACAACTTCGCCAGTTTCGTCTGCCTGATGCTCCTGGCAGGAATTGCGACACTCGGCGAGACGCGACAGGATTGGCGCCTGCGGCTGGTGGCCGTCGCGGGTCTGCTTCTGTCGCCGGTGCTGCTCGTCGAGGCCCGATCGCTGGGCGCGCTCTTCACGGCCGGCGGTTCCGTTGCTGCCGTGGTCCTCGTCCTGGCTCTGGCGCGCATGGCGCCTCGGCGGCGCGTACCTGCGATCATCATCCTGCTCCTGCTCGGAGGATGTGCGGCATTGCTCGCGATCCTCTTCATGGCAGCCGAGGACATCGATGTGTCGTCGATCATCGTCTCCATGGGCAAGGATCCGGGTCTCACGGGACGAACATTTCTCTGGTCGCGGGCACGCGACTACATGGCAGCGGCGCCGCTCCTGGGCGTGGGCTTTCAGGCCTTCTGGGTCCAGGGGCATGTCGAGGCGGAGGGCCTGTGGAGCTTCGCGCAGATCGAGGGCCGGGCGGGCTTCCACTTCCACAACACGTTCTATGAAGCAGGCGTGGAGCTGGGTTGGGTCGGGATCATCACGTTGTTCGGCACGCTGCTGGTGGCGACGAAGCGCGTGATCGGTCTGGCACTTCGTCGTCCGGACGGCGGAAGCGCCTTTCTCCTGGGCCTCTTCGTTTTCTTTGCCTTCCGGCTGACCGTTGAAGTCGATCTGATGGGGTCCTTCTCCCCCGGCTGCCTGTTTCTGGCCGCGGCTCTGGTCTACGGCCGATCGCCCGGCCTCCCCACCCGGGAGCGGCCGGTGCTTCGCGCCCGCAGTGCTCGGGTGTCGGTCGTGGCGCCTGTCGCCATCGCCATGGAGCACTGATCACGGCGGCCAGAGCGTCGATGAACATGCGGGCGGCCAGCGCGTTCACAGCGAATGGCAGACTTCGATCTCGCGCGCTTCGTGACGGTACAGGATCAGGTTCTCGAGCAGGTGCGCGCGGAACTTGCCGCCGGGCGAAAACGCACGCACTGGATGTGGTTCGTCTTTCCGCAGATCACCGGGCTCGGCAGCAGTGCGACGGCACGCACCTATGCGATCCGGTCTCTCGACGAGGCGACAGCGTATCTCGCGCATGATCTGCTCGGTCCGCGCTTGCGCGAGTGCACCTCACTCACGCTGGACTGCGGGGTGTCCGATGCGCATGCCCTGTTCGGCTCTCCGGACGACCTCAAATTCCGGTCTTCGATGACGCTGTTCACCATCGCATCCCAGCGCAGCGCGCCGTTTACCGAAGCGCTGGCGACGTTTTTCGACGGTCGCGAGGACGCGGCAACCCTGGAGCGTCTCAGTCGGACTTGACGGCAGGTCCTGGAAACAGAAACGGCCGGGTGCGTGAGCACCCGGCCGTTCCACGAACCAGCATGGTCGCAGTCAGTCGACGCTGATGGCGGCGGCTTCCGGACCCTTCATGCCTTGGACCACCTGTACGCGAGCCGTCTGGCCTTCGTTCAGGCTGGTCAGGCCCGAGCGCTCGAGAGCCGAGGCATGGACGAAGATGTCCTTGCCGCCGGACTGGGGCGTAATGAAGCCGAACCCCTTGGTTGCGTTGTACCATTTGACGGTCCCGATCATCTCCTCGGCCGTGCTGAGGTCGGGTGCGCGACGGCCACCGCCGGCGCGGAACCCGCCGCCAGCGCCACCACCCGCACTCGGCGGGCCACCGAAGCCACCCGGGCGCGGTGTTGCGCGCGCCGGACGTGCCTGGGCGGTGGACTCGTCGACCGACAGGACCTCGGCGACCTGGCGGCCTTTCGGACCCTGACCAATCCGCACCCGAAGTGTCGCGCCCTGCGACACGGTCTCGTGCCCGGACTGCGACAGCGCGTTCGCGTGGAGGAAGACGTCGCCGGTGCCGTCGGCGAGCTCGACGAAGCCGAAGCCCTTCTCGGGATTGAACCACTTCACGCTGGCATCGACATCCGGGCCGGAGGCGATCACCTGGCTGCGGGGACCTGCCGCACCGCCACCAGGTGCGCCGCCACCGCCGCCACCGTAAGGCGATCCCGTCCGGGGACGATCGCCGAAAGACGGCGCGGGCGCGCCGAAATCGTCATCGAAGCCGCCGCGGCGAGGCGAACGGGCGCTGCGGTCGGTTCTGCTATTTCTCAAAGCGATAAATCCCGGGTGTAGATGTCGTTGCGCGCCGGTCCTCGACGCGATTACCTGTCTAGCACAGTCCGACGCGAGGGGTGGGACAAATCCGCGTCAAAATCCACCCCCGCAGGCCGCCGGCGTCCCGCCAGGTCCTGCGACCGATCCCTCTCGCCTGGAAGCGTTCGGGACGTGCGCCTATGCTGTGCGGTCCTGCGATGAGGCGTGGCTGCGGCGGACCCGGGCCGCGAGACCGTGCTACGCAGGAGACCAACAACACCGTGCGCTGCGGCGCAGAGATGCGCGCGGCGCGAGGTCAGCAAGGATACGGACGGTCATGGTTGCGCGTGTGCTGATGGTGGTCGCGGCCGCTCTGATGGTGATCGGCTTTGCCGTCGCCACCTTCGTGCCACCGGACATGCCGCTCGGCCAGTTCCTGCTCGAGCAGGATCACGGCAGCGTGGCACAGCTGCGGGCGGTGATGACGATGCTGCCGGCCTTCGTCTGGACCGGGATCGTCGTACCGCTCCTGCTGCGGCCCGCATGGCTGCTGCCGCTGATGCTCGGCATCGTGGCGGCGGGCGGAGCAATCAGTCTGCGACCACGCACGCCCACGCAACGGCGCCCGCGGATCCGTTGAAGCGGAGGATCAGAACCGCGTCGGAATGATGCGCGTCGCGTTCATCGCGATCGGCATGGTCCGGTATGCGGACAGATCGCGGTTCTTGCCCGGCGGAAGGCGTGAGATCGCCGTGCCGTAATGCTGGATCGACACCGGCATCGCCGCGCTGAACGGAGAGGTGGCGCCGGCGATGCCGCCCGCGGACGACGGCTGACTGGGGCTGGAGCTCGCTAGCGCCCCGCTGCCCATCCGGGCCGTGCGCGGACGGGGCGCCGGCGCGTCGCCATCGGCCCAGGCCTGGAGCACCTGCCACTGGTAGGACTCGCCGATGCCCGGCGTCTGCGAGTGGTAGGCGGCTACCGCGTGCGGCCAGCTCCCGGTCTGGCCGAACAGCTCGGTGAGGAAGCGCGCGCCGTAGCGGGCATTCGTGCCTGGGTCGAACGCCGCATCGAGCGAGGCGAACGCGTCGGGGTGCTGCAGCAGATTGACCTGCATGCAGCCGACATCGATCGAGCGGGCGCCGGCGAGCTGGAACTGGCGGACGGCGGCGACCGCCTCTTCCTTGCTTGCATAGGTGTGGCCGGCGCCTTCCACGTTGATCGACCACGGCCAGGCTTCGCGGCGTCCGGTGACCGGGTCGGCCAGACCCGTTTCGACGCGGCTGATCGCGGTCAGGAGCTGGTTGGGAACGCCACTCCCGCGCTCGGCTTCTTCCGTGGCGGCGTGGCACAGCGCCCCATCTCCACTGACCGGCAGCGGGAAGGGGGCGGCCGCGCCAAGAAGCCATGCGACGAGTGGGAGCAGAGCAAAGGGCATGCGCATGCCCCATCATTCGCCCGGCCGGGTTGCGGAAGGATGAACAGATCGAGAGTTTCGTGCCCGTGACGCAGAGGCTAGCCGGGACATCACCGCGCGATTGGCGGTGAAGGCAGCAATCTCAACGGGTTGAACGTTCGTTGCATGCGCCTGGCCGTGAGTGTTGATCCGGACCTGACCGATGGTGCACCGCAAAAAACCGTTGACGTTGGCGTGCGACCAGCCTAGTTTGCACTTGCGACGCCGGCTTCGGCCGC
>CAXTVZ010000017.1:0-1210 GCA_964247685.1 uncultured Acetobacteraceae bacterium | reverse complement strand
TTGACGTTGGCGTGCGACCAGCCTAGTTTGCACTTGCGACGCCGGCTTCGGCCGCATCGCATCTTGGACGTTTCCTCCCTAAACTTGGCGGCACTTCGGTGCCGCCTTTTTTTTGCCTGTGCGCCGGTATCCCACGCGCATCCGCGATGGCGCGTCAGACGGCGCAGAGCCTTGCCGCATGAGCGACGAGATCGGCCGCGAGCGCCGTGATCTCCTCTCTGATCTCCGCGAAGGCGGGCCGCCGGCGATGCAGCGCCTCCACCATGTAGAGCGAGCGCGAAATCTCGATCTGCAGCACGTGGGTGCCGCGATCGGGTCGACCGTAGTGGCGTGTCACGTAGCCGCCTGCGTAGGGATCGTTGCGGCGCGCGTCATGACCGCGGCGGCGAAGCCAGTCCTCGACATGGCCGACCACGCGCGGGCCGCACGAGGCGCCATGCGCGTCGCCCAGCACGAACGACACCGGGGCGCGCCCGGCGATACGCTCGGTCGGCATGGAGTGGCAGTCGATCACCAGGCAGGCGCCGAAGCGCGCGCGCGTGCTCTCGATCAGCTGCGACAATGCCGCGTGATACGGCTTCCAGCAGGTCTGGATGCGGTCCTCGGCCTCGGCGAACAGGAGCTTGCGGCGGTAGATCGGCGCGCCATCGGCGACGATCCGCGCGATCGTGCCGAAGCCCGCGCGCACCCGCCCGCTCGCGGTGTTGCAGAAGGCCGGCAGCCGGTCGGCGAACATCGCCTGGTCGAGCTCCCACGGCTCGCGGTTGGCGTCGCACCAGGCGCGGGGGAAGCTGGCCGTCAGCAGCGGCGCTCCGAGCGCGGGTGCGGCGCCGTACAGCTCGTCCACGAAGCTGTCCTCGCTGCGGCGGAGCGTCGCGGGGTCGAGGCGGGATTCGGCGATGAAATCGGAGCTGTAGGCGCGCCCCGAATGGGCCGACGCGAACACCACGGGCGCCAGCTGCTCGACAGGTGCCTGCACCGCGAAGGGTGCGGCGTCCCCGGTCAGGTCGTGTTGGGTCAGGTCGTGTTGGAGCGTGGCACTCATCGCCGCATCATCCGGCACACGGACGGTGCTGTCATTGCTGAAAGAGATCCACGGAGATCGGGAGGCGACCGAAGCCGGTGTGGTGGGCGCGACAGGGATTGAACCTGTGACCCCCTCCGTGTCAGGGAGGTGCTCTCCCGCTGAGCTACGCGCCCGGCCATCGGA
>CAXTVZ010000016.1:0-26192 GCA_964247685.1 uncultured Acetobacteraceae bacterium | reverse complement strand
TGCCTGTCTAGTCGGCCGCCGCATCCAGCGCGAGCGGCACGGCCGGCGCGCCGGTCTCGGTCAGTTCGACTGCCACCGGACCCACCGCTTGCGCCCAATCGAGCGCCTGGCGCGCGATCATCCGGCCGACATCATGCTGCCAGAGCCACAATCCGTTGGTCTGGCCGCGGAAACTGGGTTCGCCGCCCAGCGCCCCCGCCGTCCGGAAGCCTGATGCGAGCCCCACCGCCCACACGCCATCGACGATGCGGCCGCCGCGACGGCGCACGCGGCTCAGCTCGTCCACCAGCGGTGCCGCACCGGTGCTGAGGTCGATCGGCAGACCGCGCGCATCGAGCAGGCGGATCGGACAGGGGCGGTAGCCGAGGGCCACAATGACGAGATCGGCGACGTCGAGCACGGCGGCGGCGAGGTCGGGCCGTCCGTCGGGCACGTGGCGGAAGACGACGCGGTGCTCGGATCGTGCGAAGCCGTGCTCGCCTGCCGCCCGCACCAGATCAGCCGAGCCGAACCGGAGGCCGCCCAGGCGGTTCACGAAGCCGCTGACAGGGCAAATGTCGCTCCCGTCGAAATCGCGATAGCCGGCGTCGTGCGCCTCCTGCGACGAGCGGTAGAACAGGCGCAGCTTCCTGCGATGCAGCACCGTGATGCTGCCGGCATCGAAGCGTTCCGGCGCGCAGCCGAGCAGCAGGCGGGCGGACGAGACCGCACCCGAGCCGGATCCGAGCACCGCCACGCGCAACTTGCGGCCGGGGTCGAAGCGTCCGACCAGCCGCGCGACGGCACCGCGCTGCAGGAGCTCGTCCGAGCGGACCAGGCGATCCTCGTAGCGGGGCCGCAGCCTCAGGCGACCGAAGGCGAGCTCCCGGCCGAAGCTCTGCCCGGCGCCGCAGGCGAGCACGAGCGCGCTCGCCTCCAGCGTCTCGCGCCCGTCCGGCCCCCGCACGACGATATCCCAGGTGCCGCGTGCGGTCCGTTGCGCCTCCAGCGCCCGCGTGTTTTCCAGCACATGGCCGCCCGGATGGGCGCGAAGCACGCCCGCGAACGCCGCACCCACCTCGCTCATCAGGCGGCCGACGCGATCGAGCTTCACCGCGGCGGCGCCCAGGGCGCGGATCGCGTCGGCCTCGGGTGACGCGCGCAGCCCGGCGAGCGCCGGTTCAGGGAGGTCGTCGAGGGCGGCGAGGAAGGTCGCGGCCGCGCTGTCGGAATCGATCGCGTAGCCGCCGAGCCGGCCGGGGCCCAGCCGATCGCCCGCGTCGATCAGCGCCAGGCCGCGATCGAGCATGGCGGGCAGCAGGCCCGCCCGGCTCGCCGCCAGCATCACCGCCGTGCCGCCCGGGCCGCCGCCGATCACCGCCAGGCCGAGCGGCGCCGGACGCGAGGCGCGACGCAGCCGCTCGGCGCGGCGCAGCCTTGCGGCGACGCGGGTCACGATCTCGCAGACCGCCTCGACATCGTCCTTCGTCAGCTCGTCCCATAGCGGGAAGGCGATGATGCGCGAGGCGATCCGTGCCGTCTCGATCAGCGACGCGCCGGACGCGAACGGGCGGAAGAAGGGCTGGTCTGCGACATGCGGGTGGAAATAGCGGCCGCACTCGATCCCCTCGGCGGCGAGGGCCGCGATCAGGGCGTCGCGGTCGGCGGCGATGTCGGCCGGCGGCAGCAGCGGCATGAAGGAGAAGGCCTGGCGCCGGCCGGAATAGAGCTGCGACGCCCAGTCGGGCAGGCGACGCCGGTACAGCGTGGCGAGCGCCGCGCGATGACCGGACAGCGCCTCGAAGTCGCGGAACTTGGCGATCGCCAGCAGCGCCATCATCTCGCTGAGCTTCGCGTTCAATCCGGGCAGGCTCGCCGAGCGAGGTGCTACAAAACCGTAATTGGCCATCGCGCGAAGCTGCGACACCACCGCCGGATCCGCGCAGTGCACGACCCCCGCCTCACCCACCGAGAAGGTTTTCGTTGCGTGCATCGAATACACGATCGGATGCGGGCTGGCGGCACCGACGGGGCGACCCGCGGCGTCGATCGCGCCGAGCGAGGCGGCGGCGTCGATCACCACGGGAATGCCGGTGCGCGCGCGCAATGCGGTGTAGCGATCGAGGTCGACGGTGCTTCCGAACGTGGCGCAGGGAACGAGCACCGCGATCTCGTGGCCGCGGCGTTCGATGATCTCGGCTTCCTGCTCCGGATCGAGCAGCCAGGTGCGGGGATCGACGTCGCAGAAGATCGGCTCCAGGCCGGCCCAGATCGCGGCCTGGGCGGTGGCCGTGAAGGTGAAGGACGGCATCAGCGCGTAGCGGGCCTCCGGGCGCGACATCGCCGCGAGCCTGATCGCCAGCATCAATCCGAGCGTCGCGTTGCAGACGGCGACGCAGCTTCCCGGCACGCCGAAATGCGCATCGAACCGCGCCTCGAGCTCGACCACGAACGGTCCGTTATTGGTGAATTGCCGCCGGCGTTCCATGTCCTCGATCAGCGGCAGCAATGGCGCGATCGGCGGCGGATTCGGCCGCAGAAACGGAAAACGGATCGTCGAGGCACTCATCTCGGCCGCGCCATCCCTGGAGATCGTTCCCTGTCGGCCCTTCTGTCCGAGGATCGCGGCGCGCCCGCCGTCTTTGAGCGAGTGTGACATGTCGGGCGGTATCGGAATGTTTCAAAACCGACCATATTCCCTCACCTCCGGCACAAGCCCGTAGGCATCGAGAAGTGCGGCCTGTTCGGCGAAGGCGGCCTCGGCCGAATAGGAACTGGCCGGTTCCCGCGTGTGCAGCATCGACACCGCGTCGATGACGGCAAGCCTGCCTTGCGGCGGTCCGATCAGCTTGGGCCAGACATGATCCGTGCCCCAGCCGAGGATCTGTCGATCGAACACCGGCATGCAGAGTTGCAGCGCATCGTGCGTCATGACTGGCGCCATGGCCTCCACGAACGAGGTGGTGCGAAGCACATCGCCATGCTGCTGGCGGGTGATGTCGTGGGCAACCTTGCTGCCGTACCTGAGCGACGGCTGCGAGATGGCGAGGCCGAAATTCTCCGCGATGCTGAACAGCGCGTTGATCTCGGCCCAGTCGATCATCAGATCGTCGTCGGCGAGCCAGACGCGCTCGTAGTTCCACAGCGGGCTGCCGCGCCCGAATGCCGCATGCGCGGCCGGGCATTTGCGGACCGACGTCTGCAGGCTCGAGAACTCGGCCGGGCCGACCTCATGGTAGTGCTCCGCATCTCCGTAGAAACTGACGCAGAGATCCCAGCTGCGATCGGCGTCGGCGAGGTTGCGCGGCCATTCGCGGTGAAGCGAGCGCTCGTTGCCGAACACGATCACGAGGTTGCGCCGCCGCGCGCCGGGAATGGCGCCACTGACGCGTATATCGATCGGGAAGCCGGCGGCGTCGGGGGCGAGCGCCTGATACGCCACCGTTTCGGCCAGGCTGAGCGTGACACCCGGATCGCGGGCGAACACGCCCGCCATCGAAATGCGGTCGTCGGCATCACGCGTGATGCTGTCGAAGGATGTCGTGATGCGGTTGGCGACGTCGAGGAAGGCGAGCCGGCCGCTGCGGAAGGCCCAGCTGTGCTCGTTCGGATGGTAGTGGCCGGAGATGCGTCCATCGGGCAGCAGCCGCACCTGCCGGGCCAGCACGCCGTGCGGGGAGGCGAAGACCCAGACGCGCGAGAGGAGTTCGTCGCAGGACAGGCGCTCGCCTGCGGGGGCAAACATGTGCCGGGGGAGAAAGGACGCGATCTGATCCATCAGTGTGCCGCCATTGACACATCGGAACGCCGCAGGCCGGGGCCGCGATCGTCTGTTCGCCTGGCGCTCGATGCCGAAGTCGCTCCGCTGGTGCATGTCCGGTCGGAACTGCTCAGCCCCGCTGTCACGGCGAGCACAACTCGGACACCGCGCGTACGGGCCGGCCAACAGATTGGATGGGCTTCACAACCGACCTCCGACGAAGTAGCGGGTGACGTTCGTATCGCACTCGGATTACGAACAGGTTGAGAGAGCCACTTTTTTGGTGGGTGCTGCGGCGATGCGTTTGTCGCTCGAGAAAATGGCAGCGGACGTTTTCCCGACTGCGAAGCGACGCTATCGGACGGTCACCGGTCGTGACAACGACAGATTGCGGAAAATGCCTCAGGTTGCTCGCGCAAGTTGATCAACACATTGCGCGCGTACCGCCCTATGCGCCAACGAGACTTTCGGCACGACGACGGCCAGATCCGCGCCACGGGGATCGGAGATGACGCGAGGTGGAGGGTCCACCCGTCAGCCGACGACCCGTTCGGGCGTCCGCATCGTCACCATCTCTTCGGCCGCCGTCGGATGGATGCCCACCGTGCGGTCCACATCGCCCTTGGTGAGGCCCGCGGCGACGGCAACGGCGAAGCCCTGCATGATCTCGGGCGCGTCGTCGCCGAGCATATGCGCGCCCAGCAGCCGGTCGGTGGCGTCATCGACCACCAGCTTCATCAGCGAGCGGTTGGCGGTGCGACCGCTCAGCATGTGGCGCAGCGGCGTGAAGCCGGAGAGGTAGATCCGCGTCCGGCCGCGTGCGGCCGCCTCCTCCTCGTTGAGGCCGACGCTGGCGAGCGGCGGCGAGAAGAACACCGCGTGGGGCACGTGGGCGAGGTCCCAGGCGCGCGGCGAGGTCGGACCGAACAGGCGATCGGCCAGCCGGTGGCCCTCGGCGATCGCCACGGGGGTGAGGTTGAGGCGGTTCGAGACGTCGCCGATCGCGAAGATGCCGGGGACGCCCGTCGCGCATTCCGCGTCCACCACCACGCCGCCGCGATGGTCGAGCTCGACGCCGGCGTGCTCGAGGCCGAGATGCTCCGTGTGCGGCCGGCGCCCGACCGCGAAGAACACGAGGTCGGTCGGCAGGCGCGTGCCGCAGGAGAGTTCTACGGCGGCGTGGCCGTCCGCGCCACGCTCGACACGGTGGACGGTGCGGAGCGGATGCACCGCGATCCCGCGCGCCACGATTGCGTCGGCCAGGCCGACACGCAGATCCTCGTCGAAGCCGCGCAGCGGCAGGGACTGGCGATAGACCAGGTCCACGTGGCTGCCGAAGGCGCGGAAGATGCCGGCGAACTCGACGCCGATATAGCCGCCGCCCACGATCAGGATGCGCTCGGGGCGCTCCTTGAGGTGGAAGGCGTGGTCCGAGACGATGCCCTCGTCGAAACCTTCGATCCGGGGGCCGATCTCGGGCTTGCCGCCCACCGCGATGACGATGCGCTCGGCGGTGACCGTCCTGTCGCCGACCGCGAGCGTGTGCGCGTCGCGGAAGGTCGCACGCGCGTCGAACATCGTCACGCCGGCGCGCTCGAGCATGCGGACATAGACGCCGTTCAGCCGCTCGATCTCGCGGTCCTTGGCGGCGAGGAGGGCCGACCAGTCATGCGGGCCGGTTTCGGTGGCCCAGCCGAAGGCGCGGCTGTCGACGGCGGCGGCGCCGTAGTCGCCGGCCTGCACCAGCAGCTTCTTCGGCACGCAGCCGACGTTGACGCAGGTGCCGCCCCAAAACCGCTCCTCGGCCACCGCCACGCGCGCGCCGTGGCCGGCGGCGATCCGGGCGCAGCGCACGCCGCCCGAGCCACCGCCGATGACGAAGAGATCGAAATCATATGCCACGGCGCCGGCTCGCGCTTCAGCGGTCCACGAACGCCTTTTCGATCACGTAGTCACCCGGCTTGGCGTTGTGGCCCTCGTGGAAGCCGCGCTCGACCAGCATCGCCTCGGTATCGGCCAGCATGCGCTGCGAGCCACAGATCATGGCACGGTCGACGCCCGGGTCGGCCTCGGCCAGGCGGAGGTCGGCGAAGATCTTGCCGGTCCGGAACAGCTCGGTGATGCGGCCGGTGGTGTGGAACGGCTCGCGGGTGACGGTCGGGTAGTAGACCAGTTTCTCCCGCGCATCCTCGCCGAGGAACTCGTGGTTGGGGAGCTCGCTGCGGATGTAGTCGGCATAGGCGAGTTCGTCGGCCTGGCGGCAGGTATGCGTCAGGATCACCCGTTCATACCGCTCGTAGATCGCCGGGTCGTGGATCAGCGCCATGAAGGGCGCCAGGCCGGTTCCGGTCGAGAACAGAAAGAGATTCCGGCCCGGCCGGAGATTGTCGAGGATCAGCGTGCCCACCGGCTTGCGGCCCACCAGCACCTTGTCGCCCGGCTGGATCAGTCCGAGGCGCGAGGTGAGCGGCCCTTCGGGCACCTGGATCGACAGGAACTCGAGATGGTCCTCGTAATTGGCGCTCGCCATGGAGTAGGCGCGCAGCAGGGGCTTGCCGTCGACCTCCAGACCGATCATGGCGAACTGGCCGTTCTCGAAGCGGAGCGACGCATCGCGGGTGGTGCGGAACGAGAACAGGCGGTCCGTCCAGCGATGGACCGACAGCACGGTCTCGGCGTTCAGGTGACTGTAGGTCCCCGTCAGTGGGGGCAGGAAGGACATGCGACACCGAGCTCCGTCAGGACACGGGCAGACGGGGCGAAGTGCGAGCCCGGGCCGCCGCGGAAGCGTGTCATCTATTCGCGCCGGCACGCGGTTTCCAGCCCTTTTGCGGTGCAGCAGGCTTCGGGTTCTCGTCGCGGCCTGCCTCCTGGAGGCGGCACTCGGCTATCCGGACGCGGTCTGGCGCGGGGCGGGCCACCCGGTGTCCTGGATGGGGCGGTTGATCGGGGGGCTGGAAACCCGCTGGAATGATCCACGTCGCCCGGCCCGGATCCGGCGCGCGCGGGGGGCCGCGGCGCTCGGTGCGCTGCTTGCGGCGACGGGGGGCACGGCCACGCTGATCGCGCGGGCGGCGCGCCGTCTGCCGTTCGGGTCGCTGCTGCTCGCGCTGCTCGGCTCGACGCTGCTCGCCGCACGCTCGCTCGACCGGCACGTGGCGGCGGTGGGTGCGGCGCGCGACCTCGAGGCCGCGCGCGAGGCGCTCGGACGCATCGTCGGCCGTGACACGGCGGCGCTGGACCCCGCGGCGGTGCGACGCGCGGCGATCGAGTCGCTGGCCGAGAATTTCTCCGACGGCGTCGTGGCGCCGGCCCTGTTCTTCGCACTCGGCGGCCTGCCGGGCGCGGCACTCTACAAGGCCGTCAACACCGCGGACAGCATGATCGGGCATCGCACGGCGCGCCTCGAGGCCTATGGCGGGGCGGCAGCAAGGCTGGACGACGCGCTCAACCTGCCGGCATCGCGCCTGTCGGCCCTGCTGATCGGCCTCGCATCGGGACGCCCGACGAGCGCCTGGCGCGCTGCCTGCCGGGATGCGCCGGGGCATCGCTCGCCCAACGCGGGCTGGCCGGAGGCGGCGATGGCCGAAGCGCTCGGGATCCGCATCGGCGGACCGCGGAGCTATGGCGGCGAGACCGAGGCGCTCGCGTGGATGGGGAGCGGACGGACGGAGGTGACCGCGGCCGATCTGCGACGCGCGCTGACCCTCTACCGGCGGGCCGCCGGCCTCGGCCTGCTGCTCCTCACGATCGGCGCCGTGGCGGGTGGTCGGCGCCCCCCGGTTGCTGACGATCGGAGCTCCGCTGTTGCTGACGATCGGCGCTCCGCTGCCAGGCGCCCATCCAGTTGACGCGCGTGCTGCGCTGCCACCAGGCGCGCTCGAGGAACGGCGCGTAGCCCATGCCGGTGAGTGCGGCCTGGCGCAGGCCATGACCGCCGAGAAGGGCGTCCACCTCGCCCGGGTTGCGGAAATCCGACCAGCGATGCGTGCCGCGCGGCAGCAGCCCCAGCACGTATTCCGCCGCGATCTTCGCGAAAGCGAGGCTCTCGGGCGTGCGCGAGATCGAGGAGACGAAGAGCAGCCCTCCCGGACGCACGCGGGCGCCAAGCGAGGCGAGAAATCCCGCGAGATCGGCCACGTGCTCGACCACTTCGAGGCAGCAGACCACGTCGAACCGCTCGTCGGCCGGGACGACCTCGGTAAGCGTGCCGGCGCGGTAGTCGATGGCGAGGCACCCCTCGGTCGCATGCGCGCGGGCAACGGCGATGTTCTCGGCGCTGACATCGATCCCGGTCACGCGCGCGCCGATCCGGGTGAGCGCCTCGGAGAGCAGCCCCGCAGCACAACCGACATCGAGCACGCCAAGCGTAGAGAGCGGGGCCAGATGCTCGCGGGTGCGCGCCTCGATCCAGGCGGCGCGCAGCGGATTGATCGTGTGCAGCGCATGCATCGGCCCCCTGGGGTTCCAGAAGCGGGCGGCGATCCGGTCGTAATAGGCGCGCTCTCCGGGCGCCTCGCGGTCGGTGGCCGCGCTCATGCGCCGGCGCCTGCGATCGCGAGGAGGCGGTCCATCGCGACATGCGCCTCGAGATGGCGGGCGAGGATGTCGAGCACGCGGTCGGTCTCCCTGTCGGCGGAAGGTTGTGTCGCGGCCGCGTCGCCGAGGAGCCGCGCGCGCTGGGAGGGCTCGCCCAGGAAGCCGTGCAGGTAGGTGCCCGCGACGCGCCCGTCTGCGGAGGTGGCGCCGTCGGGCACGCCCGCAAGCTGCGCGAAGGGCCGGCACGTGTCGGGGCCGGTGGTGACGCCGAGATGCATCTCGTAGCCGCTGATCGGCGCGCCGTCGGGGAGCGTGGTGCCGCTTCGTTCCGCCAGGCGCTTCTCGCGCGTCAGCACGGTCTCGACCGCGAGCAGGCCGAGGCCCCGCGTCTCGCCGGGCTCGCCCTCGACGCCGTCGGGATCGGAGATGCGCGCACCCAGCATCTGCAGGCCTCCGCAGATCCCGAGGATGCGGCCGCCACGTCGGCGATGCGCGTGCAGGTCGATCTCCCAGCCCGACGCGCGAACGGCGTCGAGGTCGGCGCGGACGGACTTGCTGCCCGGAAGGAGAACGAGGTCGCAATCGCCGGGAAGCGGTGTCACGAGGTCGAGGGTGAGAAGCTCGACGCCGGGTTCGGCCGCCAGCGGGTCGAGATCGTCGAAGTTCGCGATGTGCGGCAGCAGGGGAACGGCGACACGCAGGCGGCCGTCCCTCGCACGGAGGCGGCTCGCCGCCAGGTCGAGGCTGTCCTCGCGCGGGAGCAGCCCGGCCTCCGCGAGGTGCGGGACGAGCCCCAGCGCCGGCCAACCGGTCGCCGCCTCGATCGTGCGCATTCCGTCCGCGAACAGGGTCGCGTCTCCACGCATTCGGTTGACGATGAAGCCGGCGATCATGGCCCGGTCGTCGGGTGCAAGCACCGTGTGCGTTCCCACGAGCGATGCGATCACGCCGCCACGGTCGATGTCGCCCACGACGACGACCGGCACCGCGGCCGCGCGCGAAAAACCCATGTTGGCGATGTCGCCCGTGCGGAGATTGGTTTCGCTCGCACTCCCCGCCCCTTCCACGACCACGATGTCGTGCGACGAAGCCAGCCGGTGAAAACTCTCCAGCACGCGCGGGAGAAGCCCGGGCTTGAGCGCCTGGTAGTCGCGGGCGGCGGCACTGCGCCAGACGCGGCCGTGGACCACGATCTGGGCGCCGCCTGATTGCGGCTTGAGGAGCACGGGGTTCATGTCCGTGTGCGGCGCGACACCGCAGGCGCGCGCCTGCAGCCATTGCGCGCGGCCGATCTCGCCGCCGTCGGCGGTGACGGCCGCGTTGTTCGACATGTTTTGCGGCTTGAACGGCGCCACGCGGAAGCCGCGATGCCGGAGCGCCCGGCAGAGCCCGGCCACCAGCAGCGACTTGCCGACTGACGAGCCGGTGCCCTGGATCATCACCGCGGGCACGCTCAGAACTCGATGCCGGGCTGCGCGCGCACGCCGGCCGCGAAATGGTGCTTTCGGGGTTCGAACTCGGTCACCAGATCCGCCGCCTCGACCAGGGCCGCCGGCGCGTTGCGGCCCGTCACGACCACGTGGAGATCCGGCCGGCGCGCGGCGAGGCCGGCCAGCACGTCGTCGATGGCCAGGTAATCGTAGCGAAGTGCGATGTTGAGCTCGTCGAGCACGAGCAGGCCCAGCGCGGGGTCGTCCCGGAGCTGCATCGCGCACTCCCAGGCCCGCCCACACGCGGCGACGTCGCGCGCGCGGTCCTGCGTCTCCCAGGTGAAGCCCTCGCCCATCGTGTGCCAGCGCACGCGGTCGCCGAACACTGCCAAGGCGCGCCGCTCGGCCGTGTCCCAGCCGCCCTTGATGAACTGCACGATGCCGACGCGGCGATCCGTGCCGAGCATCCGTAGCGCCAGCCCCATCGCGGCCGTGGTCTTGCCCTTGCCGCGACCGGTGTGGACCAGGAGCAGCCCCTTCGCGATCGTCTTGCCCGCGACCTCGCGGTCCTGGACCTGCTTGCGCTTCTCCATCCGGATCCGGTGGCGCGCGGCGTCTTCGGGGTCGGTCATGGCGACCGTCTATCAGCCTTTCAGCGTGATCGGCAGGCCGGCGGCGACGAACAGCACCCGGTCGCTGATCGCGGCGATCCGCTGGTTCAGGCGTCCCGCCTCGTCGCGGAACCGGCGCGAGAGCGCGTCGCCCGGCACGATGCCGAGCCCAACCTCGTTGCTGACGAGCACGGTCGGCCCGGCGCGGGCGGCGAGCGTTCGCTCGAGACGGGCGACATGCGCCTCGATGTCGTGCTCGCCGAGCAGGAGGTTGGTCAGCCAGAGCGTGAGGCAGTCGACCAGCGCGGGTCCCGGCTCGGCCTCCAGCACGGCGGCCACGGCGACCGGCGCCTCCCGCGTGCGCCAGCGCGCGCCCCGGTCGCTACGGTGCTGGTCGATGCGCGCGCGCATCTCGGCGTCGAGCGCTTCCGCGGTCGCGACGTAGAGCGGGGCCGCGGCATTCGCGAGCAACGCCTCGGCCGCACGGCTCTTGCCGGAGCGGGCGCCGCCGAGCACCAGCATCGTTGATTTGACAACGAGGGACATCGGGCCAACCCTTGGCGCGAGGATGGTCCTGCGCCCTGGCGGCTTGTGTCAGGGAACGGGTGAAAAGGGAACGCGGTGCGAAGCCGCGGCTGCCCCCGCAACTGTCAGCGAGAGATCGCCCTGCTCAATGCCACTGGAGGAATCCGGGAAGGCGGCAGGGTGTCCTGGGCGACCGGGAACTCGCGAGCCAGGAGACCTGCCATCCGCCTGTTGGCCGAGCGTCCGGGCGGGGTGCACCGGGGGCGTTTCCGTCATGCCCATCGGGCGTGAGGGACGGTGCGCGCGCCCCGAGGATCCGTGCGTTGCGCCCTGTACTCCATGTCTGCGTCACCTGCCGCGCCGGCCGCACCCTCGCCGAGGGCGAGGCGGCACCGGGCACCCACCTCCATGCGGCCCTGGTGCGTGCCCGGAACGTTTCACGTGAAACTATACATGAATATACATTACCTGAGCTGCGCGAGGTCGCCTGCCTTGCCGCGTGCTCGCAGGGCTGCACGGCCACGATCGCGGCGCCCGGAAAGTGGCGCATCCTGCTCGGACATCTCGACGCGACGCTGGCCTCCGACCTGCTCGATTACGCGAGCCTCTACGCCGCAAGCCCGACCGGCATGGTGATGCCGTCCAGGCGAGCGCCGAGTCTCGGCCGCGCCGTTCTCGGAAGGATCCCCGCATGACCACGCGCATCCCCGCCACGATCGTCAGCGGCTTCCTGGGCGCCGGCAAGACGAGCCTGGTGCGCCACGTGCTCGAACACGCGAACGGCGCGCGCATCGCGGTGATCGTCAACGAGTTCGGGGCACTCGGCATCGACGGCGCGACCCTGCGCGATTGCGGCATCCCCGGCTGCGACGAGAACGACATCGTCGAACTCGCCAATGGCTGCCTCTGCTGCACCGTCGCCGACGAGTTCCTCCCCGCGATGCAGGCGCTGATCGACCGCGCCCGTCCGCCCGAGCACATCCTGATCGAGACGTCGGGCCTGGCATTGCCGAAGCCGCTGATCAAGGCGTTCGACTGGCCAGACGTGCGTGCGCGCGTGACGGTGGACGGCGTGATCACGCTGGTCGACGCGCCCGCCTACGCGGAAGGTCGCTTCGCCGACGATCCAGCCGCGGTGGCGGCCGCCCGCGCGGCCGACCCGTCGCTCGACCATGACAACCCGCTGGCCGAAGTGTTCGAGGACCAACTGGCGGCGGCCGACATCGTCGTGCTCAACAAGCTCGATCTGGTCGACGATGCGCCCGGCCTGAGCGCCAGGCTCGCGAGCGCGCTCAGGCCCGGCGTGCGCGTCGTCGCAGCCAGCCACGGACGCGTCCCCCTCGAAGCGCTGCTGGGACTGGGTGCGGCCGCCGAGGACGATCTCGCGGGCCGCCCCTCGCACCACGATGCCGAGGACGGCGCCCACGAGCACGACGATTTTTCCTCGTTCGTGGCCGAACTGGGCGAGACATCCGATCCGGACGCGCTGATCGCGCGGATCGGCGCGACGGTGCGCGCCCACGACATCCTGCGGGTGAAAGGGTTCTGCGCCGTCGCGGGCAAGGGCCGGATGCTGGCGATCGAGGGCGTGGGGCCCCGCATACGGCGCGAGTACGGGCGCCCGCTCCGCGCGGGCGAGCAGCGGGCGGGACGGCTCGTGGTGATCGGCCGCGCGGGCCTCGACGCCGGCGCGATCTCGCGGGCGCTGGCGGGCTGAGATGCACCTCCTCGTCCGCGAACGCATCTCGATCGACGAGGAGGAGGGCGCGGTCGATCTCGACCTGGCCCCCGCCGACCTCGTCTTCCTCTCGTTCTCGGACGGCGACCTCGCGGCGATCGAGGCGGCCGGGCGCCGAACGGGGATGGCAGTCGCGAGCGCCAACCTCGCCCGCCTCGCCCACCCGATGTCGGTCGACCTGTTCATCGAACGCACCGTGCCGGGCTCGGGCGCGGTGGTGGTGCGGCTGCTGGGCGGCCTCGACCGTTGGCGCTACGGCGCGGAAGAGCTCTTGCAGGCCTGCCGCAAGACCGGCGTGCCGCTCGCCATCGTGCGCGGCGAGGGCTCGACCGATCCGCGCCTGGCCGCACTCTCGACGGTCGAACCCGCCGCCCTGGCTCGCCTGGAGGCGATGCTCCGGGAGGGCGGCCCCGAGAACGCTTCGCGCGCGGTCCGCCTCGGCGCCGCGATCGGCGGCCGCCATCCCCCCTTCCGCGACGAGGCGCTGGTGCTGCCCGCCTTCGGGTCGCACGATTTCGGCATACGCTGCGCGCACCCGACCGCGCAGGCCGTGCTCGTGTTCTACCGTTCGCATCTGCATGCCGCCGACATCGCCCCGCTCACGGCGGTGGCGCGGACGCTCGCGGAACGGGACATCGCGGTGCGGGGCGTGTTCGTCGACAGCCTCAAGGCGACCGCCACCGCCGTCTACATTGCGGAGCTCCTTCGCGCGTCGTCCCCCGACATCATCCTCAACGCGACCGGCTTCGCCTCGCGCGGTACGGACGGTATCTCCCCGCTCGACGCGGCCTGCTGCCCGGTGCTGCAGCTCACGCTCACCGGCAGCGATGAGGCGGCCTGGCGCGCCTCGCCGCGCGGCCTCGCACCCGCCGACCTCGCCATGATGGTGGTGCTGCCCGAGCTCGACGGACGGCTCGCCACGCCGCTGCTCGGCTGCAAAGCGGAAACCCCGGAGGGCCGCCGCTTCGTCGCGGTCGCAGGCGGCGCCGAGGCGGTCGCCGATCGCGCCGCGGGCTGGATCCGGCTGCGCCAGGCGAGTGCCGCGGACCGGCGCATCGCAATCATCCTGTCGGACTACCCGGGTGCGGCGGGCACGTCGCACGCGCGCGGCTACGCGGTCGGGCTCGACACGTTCGCGAGCCTGAGCGTGATCCTCGCGCTGCTCGCGAATGCCGGCTACGCGACGGAACGGCGGAGCGCCGACGCGTTGGCCCAGGCCCTCCGCGGCGCGGCTCCCGGCGAGACGCTCCGCCTCGGCAACATCCTGGTCGGGCTGCAGCCCGCGCGCGACGACGGCATGACCGATCGCCGCGCCAGCTACCACGACGCCGCCACACCGCCCTCGGCCGCCTATCTCGCGTTCTACCAGGACCTCAGCCGGGCTTTCGGCGCCCACGCGATCCTGCATCTCGGCACGCATGGCACGCTGGAATGGCTGCCGGGCAAGGCGGCCGGGCTGTCGGCGGACTGCCTGCCGACAAGCCTCACCGGCGGCCTGCCGGTGATCTACCCGTTCATCGTCAGCAATCCGGGCGAGGCCGCGGTCGCCAAACGCCGGCTCGGCGCCGTCACGATCGGGCACCTGACCCCGCCGCTGGTGCGCGCGGCACTCGCGGGCGACTCGCGCGAGGTCGAGATCCTGCTGGACGAATACGCGGAAGCCGACGGGCTTGACCGCAAACGCGCCGCCCTGCTCCGCCGCCGGATCCTCGAGCGCGCCGGCGCCTCCGGCCTGCTCGCCGAGGCGGGCGCGACCGCGGACGGCGAGGCCGACGCCCTGACCCGGCTCGACAACCACCTCTGCGACGTCAAGGAGCTGCGGATCGGCGACGGGCTGCACGTGTTCGGGACGCCGCCGCATGCGCGCGCCGCCCTCCTCGCTTCGCTCGGCGCCGAGTACGCCCGAGCCCTCGATGCCTGCGCCCCCGCCGAAGCGGCCGCCCTGCTGGCGGCGCTGGACGGCTGCTTCGTGCCGCCCGGCCCCGCCGGCAGCCCGAGCCGCGGCCGCACCGACGTGCTGCCCACGGGTCGCAACCTCGCCGGCATCGACCCGCGTCAGGCGCCGACCCCCAGCGCCTTCACGCTCGCCCGCCGGACCGCGGACCTGCTGCTCCGCCGCCACGAACAGGAGTACGGCGAGCCGCTCGCCCATCTCGTGCTCGATCTGTGGGGGAGTGCGACGCTGCGCACCGGCGGCGAGGACCTGGCACTCGCCTTCGTGCTGCTCGGCGTCGAGCCCGCCCATGACGAGGCGGGGCGGCTCGCGGGCGTGTCGGTGCTGTCGATCGCCGAGCTCGGCCGGCCGCGCTGCGACGTCACGTTGCGCATCTCCGGCGTGTTCCGCGACAATTTCGCGGGCCAGATCGCGCTGTTCGATCGCGCCGTGCGCCTGGTCGCGGCGCGTGGCGTCGAAGGAGCGGACAACCCGCTCGCCGCAGCCTCAGGCCCGCGCGTGTTCGGCCCCGCACCGGGGGGCTACGGCGTCGCGGCCGAGGCCTGGGTCGCGAGCTCGGCCTGGAGCTACGGCGCGGGCGACGACGCCACACCCGCTGCCGACGCGCTCGCCGCCCGCGTGCGCGCTGCCGACGCGTTCCTCCACCACCAGGACCACGCCGGAACCGACATCCTCGACGGCCCCGAGCACGCCGCCCACGAGGGCGGTTTTGCCCGCGCCGCGCGCGAGGCGGGCCAGGCGCCGGCGATCTACCACGCGGACATCGCCGGTGACGCGCCCCGCATCAGGCTCGCGCGCGAGGAGATCGCGCGCGTCGTGCGCGGCAGGCTCGCGAACCCGCAATGGCTCGCGGGAATGCGACGGCACGGCATGCGCGGCGCCTCCGAGATGGCGCGCGGCGTCGAGGCGCTCGCCTCCTTCGCCCGCCTGCTGCCGAACCGCTTCGACGCCCAGTTCGACCTCGTGCACGCGGCCCTTCTCGCCGACGAGGCCAACGCGCGATTCCTGGACGACGCGAACCCGGCAGCGCACGAGGCCATCGTGCGCACGCTCGCGGCGATGCGCACCGAGGGACGCTGGCATCCGCGGCGGAACGACCTGTGAGCACGCGACCCGGATGGTGCGCGCGGTGAGCCCGCCGCGCGGCTGGTGCCCGACCGCGCATCTGCCGATGCCGTCGGGCGACGGGCTGCTCGCCCGCATCCGCCCGCCCGCCGCGCGGCTGAGCGCCGCTCAGGCCCGCGTGCTCGACCAGGCGACGACGCGCTGGGGCAACGGGATCATCGAGCTCACCGGCCGCGGCAATCTCCAGTGCCGCGGCCTCTCCGCCACCACCTTCCCCCTCTTTCTCGAAGCGGTCTGCGCCGCGGGACTGGCGGACCCCGATCCCCTCGCGGACGGCAGGCGCCGGTTGATCGTCGCCCCACTGCTCGGCGGGACCGCGTTGCTGGACCGGCTGGAGGCCGCACTGGGCGTCGCGAGCGCCCTCGATCATCTCGCCCCGAAATTCGTGATCCGCGTCGACGGCGGTCCGCTCGCCATCGGCGCCATCCCGGCGGATCTCGCGATCGATCCCGGCGGCCTCACGCTCGGCGCCTGGCGCGCCCCGGCCGCGAACCCGGTCGACGCCGCGATCGCATGCGCCGCGGCGATCGCCACGCGCGGCGCGAAGCGGGCGCGCGAGATCGACCACCCCGCCTCCCTCCTGGCCGCGATCAGGCTGAACGCGGTGCCCGCCGCCCAGCCGCTGCCGCCACCGCAGACGATCGGCGCCTTCACCTGGGGCGTCGGCGTGGCCCCCGGCTTCGGCCAGCTCGACGCGGGCGAGCTCACCGCCCTGGCCGCACTCGCCGACGCGCACGCGGACGGCACGCTCCGGATCACCCCGTTCCGCTCGATCCTCCTGCCCGGCGCCGGCGCGTCCGCGCTCGCGCACGCCGCTGGACGCTTCGTGACCTGGCCCGACGATCCGCGCCTGCGCATCCGCGCCTGCATCGGCGCTCCGGGGTGCCTCTCCGGCCAGGCGCCCGCGCGTGCGGTGGCGGGTGACTACCTCACCGCCGTGCCGCACGCGGGCATCCTGCATCTCTCGGGTTGCGCAAAGGGCTGCGCGCACCCAAAACCCGCCGCCCGAACCTTTGTCGGCAGGAACGGGGTGCTGGAGGAAGCCATGCAGGAAGGGGGGGGCGGCGTGACGCGCGACCACATCCGCGAGGGGGACGCGATCTATGCGCGTTCCTTCGCCATCATCCGCGCCGAGACCGAGCTCGCCCGCTTCGACCCCGTCGAGGAGCGCTGCGCCGTCCGCATCGTGCACAGCTGCGGCATGACGGACGTGGCCGCCGATCTTCGCTTCACGCACGGCTTCGCGTCGGCCGCCCGCGCCGCCTTGCGGGCCGGCGCGCCGATCCTCTGCGACAGCCGGATGGTCGCCGAGGGCATCACGCGCGCGCGTCTGCCGGCGGCGAACCGCATCATCTGCACGCTTGCCGCGCCCGGCATCCCGGCGCTCGCGGCGTCGCTCGGACGAACGCGCTCGGCGGCGGCACTCGAGCTCTGGCGCGAACACCTCGCGGGCGGCCTGGTCGCGATCGGCAACGCGCCCACCGCGCTGTTCCGTCTGCTCGAGATGCTCGACGAGGGGGCTTCCCGCCCGGCTGCCGTGATCGGCATGCCCGTGGGGTTCGTGGGAGCCGCCGAGAGCAAGGAAGCGCTGCTCGCCGAAGCCGGTCTTCCGGCAGCGGTGGTTCTCGGTCGGCGCGGCGGAAGTGCGATGACGGTCGCCTGCGTGAACGCGCTCGCCAGCGACGATGAGTGATGCGCGACGTCGGGCTCGACGATTGATGCGCGCCCTCAGGCACGATGAACACGCACGCGCTCACGCGCGACGAGCGACGCGCGCCGACAAGCACGACGGATGACCGGCACGCTCACCATCGTGGGCCTCGGTCCCGGCGACCCCGAGCTCGTGACCGTGAAGGCCGCGCGCCTGCTCGGTGCGGCCCGGACGATCGTGTTCTTCGCCAAGCGCGGGGCAGCTGGCCACGCGCGAACGATCGCCGACCGGTATCTTGCGGAAGGGGTGGAAGAGATCCGGCTCGACTATCCGTTCACGACCGAGATCGCGGTGGCCGATCCCGCCTACCGGTGCGGCATCGACGACTTCCACGACGGTGCCGCGACCGGCCTGGCGGCCCGCCTGGCCGGCGGCGCCGAACTCCTGCTGCTGTGCGAGGGCGATCCGTTCTTCTACGGCTCGGCCATGCATCTTGCGGACCGGATGTCCGCACGCGGCCATCGCGTGCGCGTGGTCCCCGGCGTCACGGCCATGAGTGCCGCATGGAGCGAGGCGGCCATCCCGATCGCGCATGGCGACGACGTCACCACCGTGCTGCCGGCGACGCTGCCGCCCGACATGCTGGCGTCAAGGCTGCGGGAGACGGATGCCGCGGTGATCATGAAGCTCGGCCGCAACCTCCCGAAGGTGCACGCGGCCCTGCGTGAAGCCGGCCTGCTCGACCGCGCGCTCTACGTCGAACGCGCGACGCAATCGGCGCAGGTGATCGAGAAGCTCACCGACCGCGACCCCTACGCTCCCGCACCGTATTTCTCGCTCGTTCTCCTGCCCGGCCGCCGGCGTGGCCCCCGTTGAGAGGCATGGGATGATGGGCACGCTCGCGATCGTCGGCCTCGGCCCGGGCGGCGCGCCGGACCGCACGCCCCGTGCCGAAGCCGCCCTTGCGCAGGCCGAGCACGTGCTGGGCTACGGCCCGTATCTCGCGCGGCTGACGCTTCGTCCCGGCCAGTCGGCGATCGCCTCCGACAATCGCGCGGAGCTCGACCGTGCGCGCGACGCCTTCACGCTGGCCGAGGCGGGCCATCGCGTCGCCCTCGTCTCCGGCGGCGATCCCGGCGTGTTCGCGATGGCGTCGGCCGCTCTTGAGGCGCTGGAGCACGGGCCGCCCGCGTGGCGCGCGATCCCGATCGAGATCGTGCCCGGCGTCTCCGCCATGCTCGCCGCCGCGAGCCGGCTCGGCGCACCGCTGGGGCATGATTTCTGCGCGATCTCGCTGTCGGACAATCTCAAGCCCTGGCCGGTGGTGCTGCGACGGCTGGCACTCGCGGCCGAGGCCGGGTTCGCGATCGCGCTCTACAACCCGATCTCGCGCGCACGCCCCTGGCAGCTGGGCGCCGCGTTCGCGCATCTGCTTGACGTGCTGGTGGCCACGACGCCCGTCGCCTTCGTCACGGCCGCACTCCGCGACGGCGAAGAGCGCATCACGATCACGACGCTGGCCGCCGCCGACCCCGCGCTCGCCGACATGCGCACACTGGTTCTGATCGGCACCGAACAGTTCCGGCTGATCGAGCGCGGCGAGCTGCCGACGCTGCTCTACGCGCCCCGCTCTCTCAAGGTGGAAGATGCCTCATGAGCGAGGCGAACGCCTGATGCGCGTCCGTCACCACGGCGAGGCCCTCCGGCTCGGGCGGGCGGCGCACCATCACGACCCGCACGCCGAGTGCGCGCGCGGCGTCGAGCTTGGGGGCGACCGCAGCGCCGCCCGAGTTCTTGGTCACCAGCGTGTCGACGCCGAGCTCCGCCAGAAGTGCCGTCTCGCCCGCGAGCGTGAACGGACCGCGGGCCACGATGGTGACGGCGCCTGGCGGGAGCAACCCAGGGTCGGGCGCCTCGACGCTGCGCACCCAGTAGCGGTGCGTTGGAGGGAACGCCGCCAGGTCGAGCCGGCCGATCGTCAGCAACACGCGCCGCGGCGCCGCGCCGAGCAGGGCCGCCGCCTCCGCCATGCTGCCGACCGGTTGCGTTCCCCGCTCGTCCCAGGCCGGGCGCCGGATGCGCAGTTGGGGCACGCCGGTCGCGGCACACGCGACCGCGGCGTTGGCGGTGATCCGTTGCGCGAACGGGTGCGTCGCATCCACCACGAACGCGATCTTCTCCGCCCGCAGGAACGACGCGAGGCCGGTGGCACCCCCGAAGCCGCCGATGCGGCGCGGAATCGGCGAGGGCGCGGGCGCGCGCGTGGCGCCCGCGAGCGACAGCAGCGCCGCCACGCGGGGCTCGTCCGCGAGCAGTCGCGCGAGCGCGCTCGCCTCGCTCGTGCCGCCCAGGATCAGCACGCGCGCGATCAATCCGGTGTCCGACCATGATGCCGTGGCTCGCGATCCTGGGGATCGGCGAGGCCGGTGTCGAGACGCTCTCGGTCGAGGCCGCGCGGCATCTCACCGCGGCGGTGCTGGTGGTGGGCGGCGCGCGGCATCTGCGCCTGGCCGCGCCCCTGATCCGCGGCGAGACCCTCGCCTGGCGCCGGCCGATCGAGGCGACGCTCGCCGACATCGCGTCCCGGGCCGGCCAACCGATCGCCGTGCTCGCCTCGGGAGATCCCTTCCATTACGGCGCAGGCCCGATGCTCGCCGCCGCCTTCGACCCGAGCGAATGGGTGAGCCTGCCCGCGCTGTCGTCGGTGGCGCTGGCCGCGAACCTGCTCGGCTGGTCGCTGCCCGAGATCGCGGTCGTGTCGCTCTGCGGCCGGCCGGCGGCGACGCTGATCCCGCGCCTGCAGCCCGGCACTCGCCTCCTGGTGCTGTCGGAGGGTGCGGACACGCCGCGCCTGGTCGCCGCCATGCTCCGGATCCGTGGCGGTGGCGCCTCGCGGCTGACCGTGCTCGAACGCCTCGGCGGCCCGAGGGCGCGGCGGATCACCCGCGAGGCGCGCCATTTCGACGAGGACGCGGACCCGCTCAACATCCTGGCCATCGAGGTCGACCCGGACATCGCCGCCCTGCCGATCGCGCCGGGCCTGGATGACGGGTTCTACGAGCATGACGGCCAGCTCACCCGCCACGAGCTGCGCGCGCCCGCGATCGCCGCACTGGCGCCGCACCCGGGCGAGACGCTGTGGGATGTCGGCGCCGGCGCGGGCTCGATCGCGATCGAATGGATGCGGCTCGACCCGTCGATGCGCGCGGTGGCCTTCGAGCGCCAGGGCGAGCGGCGGGCCCGGATCGCGCGCAATGCGGACAATCTCGGCGTGCCGGGGATCGTCACGGTCGGCGGCGAGGCACCGGACAGTTTCGCCGGCGCGGCAGGCGTTCCCGACGCGGTGTTTCTCGGCGGCGGCGGCCGCGAGGCCACGATCGAGGCGGCGCTGGCGCGGCTGCGGCCCGGCGGACGGCTGGTGGCCCATTCGGTGACGCTCGAGACCGACACGGCCCTGTTCGTGGCGGAAGCACGGCACGGTGGCACGCTCACCCGCTTCGCGATCGAGCGGCTCGACACGATCGGACGCTTCCGCGCGTTCCGTCCTTCGATGACGGTGACCCAATGGAGCGTCACGGTGCCATGATCGTGGCGGGGATCGGGTTCTCCACCGCGGCCGCGGCGTCCGAGATCGCAGCACTCGTGACGCACTGCCTGGCGGGGCGGCCGGCGGCATACCTCGCCGTGCCCGCATCGCGCGCCGCCCTTCCGCAGGCGAGCGAGGCGGCCGCACTCCTCGGGCTGCGAATGGTCGTCGTCGAGACCGACGCGATCGAGGCGGCGCAACCGCGCTGCCTGACGCCGTCGCGCCTTGCCGGGCTCGCGGTGGCCGAGGGTGCGGCGTTGGCCGCCTGCCATCCGGACGCGCGGCTGCTCGCGCCGCGCGCCGCCACGCGCCGCGTGACCTGCGCGCTCGCGTTATGACGGTGTTCTTCATCGGCGCCGGGCCGGGGGCGGCCGACCTGCTCACGCTGCGCGGACGCGACCTGCTCGCCCGCTTGCCGGTTTGCCTCCATGCGGGTTCGGTGGTCGCGCCCGAAATCCTGAGCCATTGCGGACCCGGCACGGAGATCGTCGACACCGCCCCGCTCGATCTCGACACGATCATCACAATCTGTGCCGCGGCACATGCGCGCGGGCAGGATGTGGCACGCCTGCACGGGGGCGACCCCGCGATCTACAGCGCAGTGGGCGAGCAGGTCGCACGGCTCGCAGCACTCGGGATCCCGTGCGAGATCGTGCCCGGCGTGTCAGCGATGGCGGCGGCCTCGGCCGCGATCGGGCGCGAGCTCACCCGGCCGGGTGTCGCGCAGAGCGTCGTGGTCACGCGGCTTTCGGGTCGTGCGTCGCCGGTGCCCGGAACCGAACGCCTCGAAGATTTCGCCCGCACCGGGGCGACGCTGGCGATCCACCTCTCGGTCCATCGCCTCCCCGAGATCGTGGAGCGGCTCGGCCCCGTGCTCGGCCTCGATTGCCCGATCGCGGTGGTGGAGCGCGCGAGCTGGGACTCCGAACGCGTCTGGCGCGGCACGCTCGCGACCATCGGCGACCGCGTGGGCGACGCGGCGCCGCCGCGGCTCGCGATCGTGCTGGTGGGCCGCGCACTCGGCGACCAGGGAGGTCGGGAAAGCGCCCTTTACTCGGCGGAGTACGTGCGAAGATTCAGGTCGTGATCCCCCGCCCGTCCCCGCAGCACGCCGTCGCGATCGAACAGCAGCACCTCGAGCGCGATCGCGGCGCCCTCGACCAGGGGCCGCGCCACGTCGAGCGCGGCTGCGGCCACGCGATCGCCGAGCGGGATGCCCGCCGCCGCGGCGCGGGTGAAGGCCTCGAGCCCGGTCGCGGCACCGGCCAGCAGCCCCGGCGCGCCGGAGAGTGCGGCCAGCGCCGCCATGTCCAGGCTGCCCCGTTTCGAATGCAGGTCGAGGCGGCCCTGCGCCAGCTTGCTCATCTTGGCGAGGCCGCCCGCGATCGTGACGCGCGACACGGGGTGGCGGCGAAGGTATTTCAGCGTGCCGCCCACGAAATCGCCCATCTCGATCAGCGCCTGATCGGGCAAGCCATACAGCCCCGCCACGGCCGCCTCGCTGGTCGAGCCCGTGCTGGCCGCGACATGCGCGAGCCCTGCCGCGCGCGCGACGTCGATGCCGCGGTGGATCGTGGCGATCCAGGCCGCGCAGGAATACGGGATCACCACCCCGGTCGTGCCCAGGATCGACAACCCGCCCACGATCCCGAGGCGCCCATTCAGCGTGCGCGCGGCGAGCGCCTCGCCACCGGGAATGGAGATCGTGACTTCGGCGTCGGCGAGGCCGGCAGCACCCAGCGCCGCGGTGATCATGGCGCGCGGCACGGGGTTGATCGCGGGCTCGCCGGGCGGCAGCGGCAGCCCGGGACGCGTCACCGTGCCGATCCCCTCGCCGGCGCGAAAGACGATGCCCGCGCCCGCCTCCAGCCGCCGGACATGGGCTCGAACCAGTGCGCCATGGGTGACGTCGGGGTCATCGCCCGCATCCTTCACCACCGCCGCTACGGCCGCATCGCCCGCATGATGGTGCTCGGCGAGCGCGAAGGCGGCGCTGCCCCCACGCGGCAGCGCGATCGTCACGGGGTCGGGAAACGCGCCGCCCGCCACGATCGCGGCGCCGGCCGCGGCCGCGGCCGCCGTGGCGCACGCCCCCGTCGTCCAGCCGCGCCGCAGATGCCGATCGCCGTCCACAAGGCGAGATATAGGACGCGTTCGCGGTGACCGACACGCTCGCCGCCGTCCGCCTGCTGATGGGCGACGCCATGCCGGTGTTTCCACGGGGCGAAGTCTGGCTCGCCGGCGCGGGCCCCGGCGATCGCGGGCACCTCACGCTGCATGCGTTGGCAGCGCTCGGTCAGGCGGACCACCTGGTCTACGACGCGCTGGTCGATCCCGGCATCGTCGATCTCGCCCGGCCCGACGCCGTGCGCGAGTTCGCCGGCAAGCGCGGCGGCCGGGCGTCGCCTCTGCAGGCCGATATTTCCGCGCGCCTGGTGGAGCTCGCCCGCACCCGCGTGCGCGTGCTGCGGCTCAAGGGCGGCGATCCGTTCGTGTTCGGCCGCGGCGGCGAGGAGGCGCTCACGCTGGCCGACGCCGGCATCCCGTTCCGGGTCATCCCCGGCCTGACCGCGGGGCTCGCGGGCCTCGCCTCCGCCGCGATCCCGGCCACCATGCGCGGCATCAACCGGGCGGTGGTGCTCGCCACCGGCCAGACCGCCGACGGCACGGATGCGATCGACTGGGCGGCGCTCGCCCGCCTCGGCCAGCCGATCGTGCTCTACATGGCGGTGCGAACGATCGGCCCGATTGCCGCGTCGCTCCAGGCGGGCGGCATGGCGCCCGACACGCCGGCCGCCGCGATCGCGCAGGCGACCACCCCGGCGCAGCGCGTGGTGGTCACCACGCTGGCGGACCTGCCGCGCACCGTCGAGGCGGAAGGGTTTTCCTCGCCCGCGATGATGGTGATCGGCGGCATCGTGCACATGCGCCCCGCCCTGCTGCGACTGCTGCAGGATGCGCGCGCGTGAGCACCGCGCTGATGGTCGCGGCACCGCGATCGGGCGCGGGCAAGACCACGGTCGCCCTCGGCCTGATGGCCGCACTCCGCGCGCGCGGCGTGCCCGTTCGCGCGGCGAAATGCGGGCCCGACTATATCGACGGCGCCTTTGCCGCCGCCGCGACCGGCACGCCGGCGATCAACCTCGACACCTGGGCGATGCCGCACGACGCGCTCGCGGACCTCGCCGCCGGCCCGGGCCTGCTGGTGGCGGAGGCGGCGATGGGGCTGTTCGACGGCACCGCCGTCCCTGGTCCGGGTGGTTCGACCGGAAGTGCGGCCAGCCTCGCGCGCGCGCTTGCGCTGCCCGTGCTGCTGGTGCTCGACGTCACCGGCCAGGCGCAGACGGCGGCGGCAATCGCGTTCGGCTGCGCCCGGCTCGACCCGGCCGTCGCGGTCGCAGGCGTGGTGCTCAACAACGTGGCCAGCTCTCGCCATGCGGCGCGCGCCGGCGACGCGATCCGGGCCATCGGCCTGCCCGTGCTGGGGGCCCTCCCGCGTGACGCCGCGATCGGCCTTCCCGAACGCCATCTCGGGCTGGTGGGCGCGGGCGAGCATGCGAACCTCGCCCATCACCTGCGCGAGCTCGGGACGCTGCTGGAGACGCATTGCGACATCGACGCCATCCTCGCCGCCGCCCGGCCGCTCGCCGCCGTCGCCGCGGGCGCGCCGTCCGTCCTGCTGCCGCCACCGGGGCAGCGCATCGCCATCGCCCGTGACGCCGCATTCGCCTTTCTCTACCCGCATGTGCTCGCGGGCTGGAGCGACGCGGGCGCCGAGCTCTTCTTCTTCTCGCCGCTCGCCGACGCGCCGCCGGATCGGGCGGCGGATAGCGTCTGGCTGCCGGGCGGCTACCCGGAGCTGCATGCGGGGCGGATCGCGGCGAACGCGCGCTTTCTCGGCGGCCTCCGCGACGCGGCCGCCCGCGGGGCCGCGATCCACGGCGAGTGCGGCGGCTACATGGTGCTGGGACGCACGCTGACCGACGCGTCCGGCACGACGCACGCGATGGCCGGGCTGCTCGACCACGCGACCGATTTCTCGCAGCGCCGGCTGCATCTCGGCTACCGACGCGCCCGCCTCCTGGCGCCGTCCGCGCTGGGACCCGCCGGCACGATGATCGCCGGCCACGAGCACCACCACACCACGCTCGCCGAACGCGGCACCGACATGCCGCTGGCGGAGCTCGCCGACGCGGACGGCAACGCGCTCGGACCCGAGGGCGGCGTGCGAGGGCGCGTCTCGGGTGGCTTCTTCCACGCCATCGCTCGGGCGTAGAACACCGCATGACAACATTTCCGACCCTTGCCGCCCTCGACGCCGCCTGCCGCGACCTGCCCGCGTCCAACGAAACCGCAGCCGCCGCGGCCCGCCGCCGCCAGGCGAGCCTGACCAAGCCGCCCGGCAGCCTCGGCCGGCTCGAGGAGCTCGCCGAGTGGCTGGCCGCCTGGCAGGGGCGGCCGATCCCCCGCCTCGATGCGGTCGACATCCTGATCTTCGCGGGCAATCACGGCGTAACCCGGCGCGGCGTCTCGCCCTACCCGAGCGAAGTCACCGCGCAGATGGTGCAGAACTTCGCGTCCGGGGGTGCCGCGATCTGGCAGCTCGCCGAGCTCGGCCAGGCGCGGCTGCGCGTGATCCCGCTGGCACTCGACCAGCCCACCGGCGACATCGCGGTCGAGCCGGCCCTCGACGAGGCCGCCTTCCTCGATGCGGTCGGCACCGGCTACGCCGCGGTCGAGCCCGGCACCGAGCTCCTGGTGCTGGGCGAGATGGGGATCGGCAACACGACGGTGGCGGCGAGCCTCGCGGGGGCTCTGTTCGGCGGCACCGGCCGCGACTGGGCCGGGGCGGGGACCGGCAGCGACGAGGCCGGCATGGCGCGCAAGGTGGCGGCGATCGACGCGGCGCTCGCGCGCACGGGGGCGGATCTCGCACCGCTCCGGGCCGCGAGCGAGCTCGGCGGCCGCGAACTTGCCGCGCTGCTCGGCGCCACGCTCGCCGCACGTCATCATCGCGTGCCGGTGCTGCTCGACGGGTTCGTGTGCACCGCGGCGGTGGCCCCCCTCGCGCGGATCCGCGCGGACGCGCTCGCGCATTGCCGGTTCGCGCATCTGTCGGCCGAGCGCGGGCATCGCCGCCTGCTCGACGCGCTGGGGGGCACGCCGCTGCTCGGGCTCGGCATGCGGCTCGGCGAGGGATCGGGGGCGGCGGTCGCCCTGCTGCTCGCACGCGCGGCGGTCGCCTGCCACGCGGGCATGGCGACGTTCGCCGAAGCGGGCGTGGCGGACCGGCC
>CAXTVZ010000015.1:25121-26232 GCA_964247685.1 uncultured Acetobacteraceae bacterium | reverse complement strand
TCGCCTGCCGCTTATGGGGCGTCGGAGTTCTCCAAGGTACAGGCCGCCGTCATGAGGCGTGCGGTCGCAGCGGAGACGCTCGCGGCAGCCATCGCGAAGGACCAGGACGCCGCCGGCAAGCAGTACGGCGTCGCGGCGGATGCCGGACCGGAAATCCCGGTCAACTTCACGGGAAAATTCGGCAACCAGGATTCCGGCGTCTATGACGTCGCCGTGCCGGGTGTTCCCGACAGCGTGCACATCACCGTGCAGACCGGCCCCGCCATCATCGGCACGGATCTTCGCGACGCGACGGGCACCGTGACGTTCCAGCAGTTCCACAACCAGATCGAGTATCAGAACGCCGGCGCCGCGCTGAACACGGCGATGAAGAAAACGGTGCTGTCGAAGCTCGACACGACGAAGCTCGCCGGCAAAACCATCTCGGTGGTGGGCGTGTTCCAGCTGACCGATGCCGACAACTGGCAGGTCACGCCGGTGAAGTTGGACCCTCAGTGACGGTGCTGGCTGCGACGGTGTCGGAGATGTCGGCCGTCGACACCGTCGTGCTGTCGGCCCGCGACGTGGTGATGACCTATGGCAGCACGCGTGCGCTCAGGGGTGTGAATTTCGACATCCATCGCGGCCGCGTGACCACGCTGTTCGGCGAGAACGGTGCGGGGAAATCCACGTTGATGAAAATCCTGTCGGGCGTGACACGGCCGACATCGGGAGAGATCACGCTTGATGGGAAGCCGGTCGCGTTCTCGTCCACCGTCGATGCGCGCGACCATGGTGTGTCGATCATTCACCAGGAGCTGAGCCTCGCGCCCAACCTCAACGTGCGGGACAACATCTTCCTTGGTCGCGAACTGCGCGAGCGCGGCGGCGCTGTCGACTTCAAGGAGGAGGGGCGCCAAACGACGCTCCTGATGAAGGAGCTCGAGGAGGAGATCGATCCCCTCACCCCGGTCGAGGAACTTCGTCTGGGGCAGCAGCAGATCGTCGAGATCGCGCGGGCCTTGTCGGTCGATGCCCGCATCCTGATCATGGACGAACCGACTTCGGCGCTGAGTGCCGTCGAGGTCGAGGTTCTGTTCAAGGTCATCCGCGATCTCACCAGCCGCGGCGT